>DATEDU010000326.1:0-29533 GCA_035281525.1 Pyrinomonadaceae bacterium
AAATCGTGCAAGCCGACGACGGCTGGTATGCCCAACCCTCTCGCAATGATTGCGGTGTGCGAAGTCCAACCTCCGCTGTCCGTCGCCAGGCCACGAGCAAATTCAAAATCCAAACCGGCTACGACTGAAGGCAGTAGATCCTGTGAAACTACAACTGCATCTTCCGAGATCTTTCGATGCGGGAGCTCTCCGCTTAGCGCGAGCAATAGACGCTGCGTCACGTCTTCGATATCCGATCCTCTCTCGCGAAGATAGTCATCTTTGATGTCTGAATAGACGGAGAGTAAGTGGTCGGCAGTCATCCTCACCGCCCACTCCGCGTTCGCCCGTTCAAGTGAGATGAATTTTTCAACTTCTCCGAGCAGTTTCTCATCTTCGAGCAACAGAAGATGCGCGTCGAAAACTGAAGCATGATCTTTACCGAGATTGCTTTCGGCTCGTTTTTTAATTGTAAGCAACTGCCTGGCAGCGAGCCGTCGTGCAGCGCGGAACCGCCGCAGCTCGCGTTCTATCTCGCTCGCATCGATCCGCGATCGAAAAACATAGTTCGCGCCTTCGTGCATGCGGAAGACACGACCGATTGCAATCCCTTCAGAAACACCTAGACCGTTCCAATGAATCTCGGCACGATCTACGGTGGCCGCCGGAGTTGCTGCGGCCTCGCCAAATCCGATCGCAAAGAATTGATTCAGGGTTGCAATGGCATCTTGCTCGTCTGGCCCATCGGCCATCGCAATCAGCTCGGTGCCACAGCCCGCCGCGAGCATTAACACGCTGAGGATCGATTTTGCGTCCGCCTGCGCGCCTGTATCAGGCCGCTCAAGCCGCACGCTGCTCGTGAAGCCAGAGGCCAGTCGCACGAGCTTCGCAGCCGCCCGCGCGTGCAACCCGAGCGCGCCGGTAACGGTGAACCTACGCTCGACCATCTAAGTCTTCCCAGTCTTCTGGAGTGGCGTTAATAGGTCACCGGCGACGTAAATTCCCTGGCGCCCCAGGTCACAGACTCGGCGTGCAATTTCGTGTAGAGGCTCTGGCCCGGTATGGCTCGCGAGTTTGATAACCATCGGCAGGTTGATCCCAGTGATGACCTCGACCTTCCCCTCTTCTAGAAACATCGAAGCGATGTTTGTCGGAGTGCCGCCAAACATATCCGTCATCAACACAACGCCGGCGCCTTGTGAAACTCGCGCAATCGCGCGCTGCACTTCATCGTGTGCCGCATCAACGTCATCGTGCCAACCAATCGAGACTGCGGTGATATGAGATACCGGCCCAATGATCATTTCCGCAGCGGCGAGCAGCTCACCAGCAAGATGGCCGTGCGTAACGATTACGCCGGCGACTCTCGGTTGTCCATCACCAGTATTTGGCTGCGTAGTTACCTCTTTGCTCACTGGTGCCCTCCTTTCTCAGCGCATGCAGTCAGGGATTGCGGTTCACCAACTTAACATCCCGGTGAACAGCTTGCGCGTCAAAACCAGCTCGTCGTAATTGCCGCGTTAGTGCATTGGCTACCATTACAGATCGGTGGCGCCCTCCGGTGCACCCAATTCCGACAGTCACGTAGGACTTGCCCTCGCGCTTATACAGCGGCAGCAAATATTCAAGTAACTCACCAAACCGGCGCAGAGTTTCCACGACTTCGGGTTGCGACTTCAAGTACTTTACGACGCGATTGTCGTGTCCGGACAAACGTTTTAACTCGGGAATAAAATGAGGATTGGGCAGATGTCGCACATCAAACAACAACTCGAGATCGCCCGGATTCCCATATTTGTGGCCGAAGCTCAGAACCTGCACGCGCATTTTGCCGCCCTTGCGATCAGGACTGAACCGCTCGAGCAAATGGCTGCGTAGATTGTGAACGTTGTACTCGGATGTATCGATAATCTGATCGGCCAGGTTGCGGATGCGCGACATCGCAGCCCGTTCAGCGCGAATGGCTGCCAATAACCCTTGACCATTGTCCGCAGGGTGCGGGCGACGAGTCTCATTAAAGCGGTGTTGCAAGACTTCATCAGAAGCCTCGAGAAAGATGACATACACCGCAAGTCCGGTGTCACGTAGGCTCGCTAACCGTTTTTCGAAACCGGCAAGAAAGCTGCCTTCACGAATATCAATTACGACAGCCGCGCGTCTGATACCTTTTCCGTCTTCACCTGCTGTCACCAATCGCGCAAAAGTTGGCAGCATAGTGACGGGCAAGTTGTCTACTGAGAAATACCCGAGATCTTCAAAGGCGTTGGTGGCCGCAGACATTCCGGATCCGCTGAGTCCAGTGATGATCACGATGTCGGGGATGGTGTCATCCCTCGCGGAAACGGGTCTGGCTTTTTTGCGCGCCATTAGTCTCAGGCCCAACGGGGGCGAGTAAGTAGTGTACTACACGCCGGATAGAGCCGCTCACTCTGGGGTCTTGACTCCGTCAGGAGTGAAATGTCATGAGTTCTTCACTCCGTTAGGAGTGAAATGTTTATAGATAACTACCAAAACACTATGCGCCGTTCGGGGAAGCGGATTCCCGCTTCCCCGAACGGCGCTTTGAAGATATGGCGGGCAGTTTCTATAAACATTTCACCCCTAACGGGGTGAAAACGAAATAGCGTTGACCTGCATTTACAGAACGCATTAAGGTTCGATCAATCCAAAGTTTCCGTCTTTGCGTTTGTAGAGCACTCCGAGACGGTCGGTATCCGCATCGCGGAAAACTAAGAACTGGTCGGCTTCTGAAGACAGTCGCAAAGCTGCCTCTTCAGCCGTCATCGGCTTAACCAAGTAGCGGCGCGCTGCAATTATCCGCGGCGGTCTGGGCGTAGCCTCAAGGCTACCGTCAGGCACGGGAGCAACAGACGCGATGCGTTTAGCGCCCTGCTTTCGATCAATGATCTTCTTCTTGAGCTTGAGAGCCTGTTTCTCAATCTTGGCAATCGCGCGCGTTAATGCCATGTACATATCGGCGTTGATATCTTTGGCAGCCAGAGTGTGGTCTCGCCAATGCACGATGACTTCACCGATGTGACGATTTTTCTCGACTTCAATGATGACGTGAGTCGACGCGGCGGTGCTATTAAATATGTGTTCCAGCTTTCGGAAATGACCTTCAACGTGTTTACGGATGGCGGGTGAGACGTCAACATGCCTGCCCGTGTACTCGAATCTCATAGCTAGAGTCCGTCCTCGACGATTCCAAGTATAGTAACGCCTTCCAGGCGTGAAGCCTGCCTGGTATTAGGGAACGGGGCGATTAAGAAAATCGATTTGGGGGCGCTAAACTACTGCGCGCCGCTCACGCGATCCTGGAATACTCATCTGATCGCGATATTTTGCAACAGTGCGGCGCGATAACTTTATTCCGTCCTTCGCGAGAATCTTAACCACCTGATCATCTGTGATCGGATTGTGTGAATCCTCTTCTTCGATAAGTTTCTTTATCTTGAGCTTAATAATCCGGGTGGAGATCTCTTCGCCATCTTCATTCATCATTCCTTCAGTGAAGAAGCGGCGCAGCTCGATGACGCCCTGCGGCGTATGAGCGTACTTGCGATTTACTACGCGAGAGACGGTCGAAAGATGCATGCCAATGTCTTCCGCAATGTCTTTCAACATCATCGGCTTGATATATTCCACGCCCTTATCGAGGAACTCCTGCTGCCGGTGCACAATCGATTCCACAACTTTGTATATCGTCTGCCGGCGGTGCTCGATGTTGCGCAAAAGGTCGACTGCCGAGCGCACTTTTTCTCTGATGAAGCTTTTCGTTTCGTTCGTTACCCCCGGCTGGCTCAGCATCTGCTGGTACTGCGGACTAATACGCAAACGCGGACTGCCGTCATCAGCAAAGTAAATGACGTATTCTTCATCATCTTCGTCAAGTTTCTCGATGTAAATCTCAGGCGTGATGAGAATTGGTTCGTCGACTGAGTAGCGCCGCCCCGGATACGGCTCGAGAGTACGGATAAACTGTAATTCTTCGAGCAAAGTATCAATTTCAATCCCGATTTGCTTGGAAAGATTAGGAAGTTTGTGCTGCTGCAGTTCGGGGAGATGCTCATTGATGAGTCGCGTGGCGAGTCGCTCGCTTTCTCCGCGTACGTCAAGCTGAACGAGCAAGCACTCGCGGACGTCGCGCGCGCCGCAACCAACCGGTTCAAGACGCATTACAGCCTGCCGAGCCTGTTCGACTACATCCTCGGACCATCCACCCATCGCCGATATCTCAGCGTTGGTCGCGCTTAACCTCCCGTCGGCATCAAGATTCCCAATCACGCAAATTGCCGCTTCACAAACATCGCCCTCAATCGGGCTCATGTGAAGCTGCCACTCGAGTTGATCGGCAAGCGAAGGAGGCCGCGTTAGAAACTGTTCAAAAGTTGGCGCGTCTTCTTTGTATTCGACTTCCTGGGTTTTGTATCCAGGGTCAAGATAATCCTGAAATTCGCGTCCAAAATCGATCTCTTCAAACGCATCGTGCGACTCATCGTGTGATTCTTCCTCGCCACCAACCTCGTCGATGCTTGCGCTCTCAACACCGTCTGTCGCGGAGATGGCTTCACCAGCCTCCGATTCGACTTCGTATGTGGTTGCTGCTTCAGCCTCTCCGGCGCCGTTTGATGAAGGGGCACCAAGCTCCGGCTGCACTGCTTCAACGGGTTGATTTTCGGGCGTCACACTTGGATCAGCACTGGCAAGGTGATCCAAAATCTTTTCGGCGAGTTCTTGCGCTTCTTCCTGAGTCGCGACTTCTTCGAGAATCGGATTCTCCAAAAGCTGTTGTTGAATCAGATCACTCAGCTCAAGCGTAGTCATCTGCAACATCTCGATACGTTGACGCAACTGTGGCGTCAGTACGAGACGTTGAGATAGGCTGGTAGTGAGCTTTAAAGAAGACATTGCTCAAATCAAAGTCAACTGTTGTTTTAGTTTCGACCGCGCACGGGGATTATAACCGATTCTGGGCGGTTGTGCGCGCCCGTCTCACATTCGGAATTTCTCACCGAGGTAAAGCTTTCTTACCTCAGCATCTTCTGTCAAGTCTTTAGGCGCGCCCGACCGAAACAGGCGTCCTTCGGCCATAATATACGCGCGATCTGTAACACCGAGTGTCTCGCGAACATTATGGTCCGTCACTAGAATTCCTATGCCGCGTTTACGTAAATAGAGTATTACATTTTGAATGTCATCCACTGCTTTCGGATCAATCCCAGCGAAAGGTTCATCCAGCAAAATGTATTGCGGATCTGTTGCGAGGGCTCGGGCAATCTCAGTTCGTCTTCTTTCACCGCCTGACAACGCATCTCCACGAGTGTTGCGCACGTGCGCTATACCGAATTCCTCCAACAGCTCCTCCAGCCTGGTCAATCGCTGGCGCCGGCGCATATCCATTGTTTCAAGTACAGCCAGGATGTTTTGTGCTGCCGTCATCTTTCGAAATACTGAAGGCTCTTGAGGAAGATACCCCAGTCCTAAACGCGCCCGGAGATACATGGGCAGTCCCGTTACATCGCGGTCAGCCAATTTCACCGTTCCGGAATCAGGTCGTTCCAAACCGACAATCATGTAGAAAGTCGTAGTCTTACCGGCTCCGTTAGCGCCCAATAAACCCACCACTTCTCCCTGTTCGACATGCAGGTTTACGTCATCGACGACGCGCCGTTTTCCGTACGTCTTTTGCAGATGAAACACGGCGAGTGCAGTCGGCGATGGTGCTTCGCTCGCTAGTTTTGGACCAGCAAAGGAGCTCGTCACCGGCAGCGGTTCTTTGGCGGATATCATGACGTGATGGACGGCACTGAGGTGATGGTGATGTTGGGCATCGCTCCTGGACCTGGCTTCTGACTTCTGACTCCAGACTCCAGACTCTTATTGTTTCTTGACCTTGTGCGTCGATCTCACGCGCCCTGACGCTGTTCGGCCTTTCGCGCTATCCGCGGTGACTCTACCTTCACGCACATATAGGGTCAATCGATTTCCTTCCGTGTCACCTTTCTCAGCATCTTCAACTCTCGCGGGGTTTCCCGTGAGCACCGCGACTTCATCAGCAGTCGTATACTGCATCCAGTCGCCGACTCCTTTGCGGTTAGGCTGAGTCAGGACCACTTGTTTCTGAGCAATCGTTTTCTCCACTTCGCTTGTTTGGCTCGCGAGATAGACGTCTGCAACTCCACTTGTTACTCGGTCAGTTCCCGCTCGGATGTCGACGTTACTCTCGTAATGCAACAGCCGGTTTGGTTCTGAATAGGACATTGAATCCGCTGAAGCAAACACTGGCACGACAGTGCTGGCGCCGTCGACTTTCCGACGCGCGTTATAGACCGCACTCTGTACGCGACCATTGGCCTCCATCTTTTTGTCGTTGACGTAGATCGTCAGCTTGTCGCCACGAACAAAATTGTCATCCTGCCACGCGCGAGCGTTGCCGGTGTAAATCGCGACCCCACTTTGATGATGAAATTCGCCTCGATCACTGACGATGTACACAGGCGTCTTCACTTTTGAGAAAGGAGTGGCGCCGTTAGTTTGTTCCTGGCTGTAATAGGTCGTCGCAGTCTTTCCGCGACTATAAGAGACTTCATCGCGCAGATTTGAATCGAGTTCTAATGCCTTGGTTCGACCGCGCGAATCCCAGACCGTCGGCTCACCGCCTCGCAAACGTACCGTATCGTCCTCGGCCGTATACGAAATGTTTGCTGCCATTCCATTGCGATCTTTCTCATTGAACTTGGCATTTCGCTGAGCGTCGAGTCGCTCAACGTCCTGCGTGTCTTTTACAAACACGGCCGTCATGGTTTGGGACGTTAGCGTGCGGACTCCCTGATTCTCTGATGGCTGGAGAGGCTCAATCACTGCCTTGGCGCCGTCCGATGCGGTGAACGTGCGTGCAAGGTTGCCGCTTTCGAAGAAGTCACAATCAAAACGGGGAGCAGTTAGGGTCTTGCGATCTGACGTAGCCGTTTTTACGACCGGATCAACAAACAATTCGGCATTGCCGACCGCTTCAGCTTTTTCCAAATCCCGGCCAGTAGCTCTCCAGAACAGTTTGACCGAATCGGCAGTTAACCGCTTATTGGCTGCCTTAACGTCGTTTGCTTTCGACTTAGGCGCCGCGAGATTAATGACTGTCCGTCCTCCGGTCCGCATCTCTCGCAAGAGGCTACGCTCGCCCTGGGCCGCGAAGAATACTTCAATCTGATCCGCGGCCGTCGCCTGCATCTCCGCGTCAGAATCAAGACTACGGGCTCGCGTATCTTTCATTGCGACGGCTCGTTCCAGACGCTGATCCTTGTCGAGAAAGAAGTCCATGTCGACCGAGTGCACCTCGGCCGCTCGCCCTTCTTCCATCGACCTCAGATATGAATTGCCTCTCACTTCGAGTTTCTGTAGCCGTTTTTGATCGTTAAGCGTGGCATACAGATTATCTCCGCTCAGGACGTCACGCTCCTGCTCCGCTGTCACGGCTCCGGAAAAGGTTAACTTCATCGTGGACTGCTCGAACGTCGCCTGCGCAGACCGAATCGTTACTGGACGTGATCGCGTGGACCCTGGCTTCACTGGAGGACCTTTCACCGCTTCAGGAGCAACAGTAATTCGCACGTCCTTCTTCAAATTGAGCTTCTTGTCCTTTGCCTCTACCACGGCGCCTGTGGCCTGTCCCGTCACATTCTCTCGATTGAAGTTAACGGGAGCATCCGTTGTCGCAACTTCGGTGTTCTGATTATAAGAAAGTGATTCAGTATTGACCTTGAGAGCATCTTTCGTTTCGATTAATACATTGCCGAAAAATGAAATTATGTAGTTCGGCTGATCGTAGATGGCTCGGTGCGATGAGATTTGATCGGGTTTATTTCCGTCCGGCGGGTAAACCGTAACACGTACGTTTTCGAGTTCGTGATGACCGTCCGCAAAAATTAGTTCCTGTGACGCTTCCACGAGTAGGTACAACCGGTCGTCGCGTGTGACGCCGTGCTTGTAACCGTCAATACGACCAGTAATTTCTTTTGAGAGTTCCGGCGCCTCAGGCTTTAGGACGAACCGAGTATTGTTGCGGAGGCGGTAATAGGAAACGGCGATGAATGCAATCCCAACAGTCAGCACAAAGATCGCCACATACCGGGCGATTAGTGGGAAGCGCGCGCGCAGGCCAATTCCGATGGCTCTTTTTCGTGTTATCTCTTGCACTGTACCCAATTAGACGCGGTTCGGGGCCTAATCGCAAGCCTGAAGGGCAGGAAAAAATAGCGTGAGGGCGAAGGTGTGTGGCGGGCGGATTACTCAGCAAACCAACCGTCGCTATCAAGGAGTTTTACGCCTATACGCTGCCGATTGTCGATTTCATCTTTCCAGACTCCGTTGACCTCAGCGCTGAGCTTGCGGCCGAACGGTGGAGTCAAAGTCACGATGGCACCCATTGGCACTTCTTCATCGAGTACGATCGTAGCTCCGCCACGACTAATTTTGGTGGCTTGTGCTTTGACATGAAAAGGCTTGCCCGCCGAGGTGCTGCCTTCAACGTCCAAGGCAAACTCCACGGGAACTCTGGGACTGCGCGGCCGTTGAGACGCACTCGTCTCCCCTCTTGGATCTTTCTCCTTCATCAAGAATTTCACCGTCCTCTTAACAATTGGTTCTGCTGGCCGGAGGCGCTCGCCAGCGGAGGATGCGGGGCCTCGGCTAGTGTAACCGAATCTGCGACGATTTGTTAGTGTTTTGATTCTGGAAGTCGCGACGATCAATTCCAGAGTCCTTGATGTGGACCATTAGTCAATACTGGCGGCGAGGTAACCGGCGAAAAGTGCAAATAGGATGGCTCCGCCGACAATCAAGCGATACCCGATAAAGATTCCAGTCGAATGTGTGCGCAAGAATCGAAGCAAAAACCAGATCGACGCGTATCCGACGAGCCCGGACACCACAGTCGCAACCACGAGCGACACATAACTTCCTTCAGGCAATTTGACGATTGCCTCTCTTAATTCCAGAAGGCCGCTCGCCGCAATTGCCGGAATGGAAAGCAGGAAGGAAAACCGTGCGGCAGTTTCGCGCGTCTCTCCCGCGAAGAGTCCCCCCATGATGGTCGATCCCGATCGGCTTGAACCCGGAATGAGGGCCAGCACTTGCGCCATACCAACAAAAAGAGCATCGCGTATGGTCAGATCGTTCATTGAACGCTCTCGTTTGCCGGCGACCTCAGCAATGCTTAACAGTATCGCCACAACAATCATCATTGTGGCAATGACCCAGAGATTTTTTGTTAGCGTTCCCTCAATCTGTTTTTTAAAAACCAGACCGACAATACTTACCGGTATTGTGCCGATAATCACGAGCCAGCCGAGCCAGGCTTCCTGCGACAGCCCATAGCGTCGACTCGGAGCAGGGCCATTCGAAGTCGCGCGAGCCGTTCGACCTCTCAGCAGGGCCAGGTGATCGCGCACAAACGCGCGCGTAATCTGAACGATATCATTCGCAAAGTAAATAAGGACGGCTAGTAGTGTTCCGAGTTGAATTACGGCGATCGTGGCCGTAGTCTGCTCAGCTCTGAGCGTCGCCGGCGCTCCGTCGTAAAGGCCAACTGCGCGCGCCGCAAAAACGAGGTGAGCCGTTGAACTAACAGGGATGAATTCGGTTAACCCTTGAACGATGCCAAGGACTATGGCTTGGAAGAGAGTCATTCGCGAAAAGAATTTCGTCTTGAGATGAAGTCATACATTGCGATGGGCATGATCATTCCGGCACGCACAATCGTTGCCAGTTGCCACGGAAAAGCGTACGACTTCTTTCTTTTTTCAATGGCTCCCACGATCTTTTCGACGGCGTCATCGAGCTCCATAAGGAACGGCATCTTTGCTTCTCGCCCGGCGGTCAAAGGAGTCTTAATAAAGCCGGGATGAATTATGGTTACAGCGATTCCTTTCGGCTCGAGGTCGAGTCTGAGGCTTTCAAAAAACGCGGATAGCGCAGCCTTGCTGGCACAGTACGCTGCGGATTTCGGCAAGCCTCGATAAGCGGCGAGACTTGAAATCGCGACCAGTTGACCCTGCCCACGTTCGACCATCTGCGGTATGACGGCCGCGACGCTGTTGACGGCACCGATCACGTTAACGTTAATGACATTCGCCACTTCGCCTGGTTCTAAAAGTGCGGGGTCGGTCGTTGCGCCAATTCCCGCGTTCGCAATCAATATATCGATTGGGCCATGTAGCTCCGTTAACTTCTCCACGGCGGCTCGGACCGATTGGTCGCCCTGAACATCTGCGGGAAGAACTGCGGCAGTTCCGCCCTTTGATTCAATTTCTGTCGCAATCTCGTTAAGTGTCTCAGCGCGCCGCGCCATCAACCCGACCTTCGCGCCGCGGTTCGCGATCGCCAAGGCCAGTCCCCGACCGATGCCCGAAGAGGCTCCGGTTATTAGCACAACTTTGTTTGCCCAGGACATGACCCGTTCGGTCCAAGAAGGAATGAGATCTCAAACCTGAAGCACCACCGGCATGATCACGGGCTTAGCCCCAGTGAGCTTCTGAATGAAGCGCTTAAGTTCAACGCGAATGTGTTCCTTCAAGAGAGACTCATCCGAGAGCGTTTCGCGTGAGGCACCGGCAATAGCCGCCGCAACAATGCGCTGCGCATCCTTAAGATTGCCATTCATCGTGCCGAAGCCACGTACGCCTCTGGTCACGATCTCAGGATCGCCCAACAGCTCGCCGCTTTCCGCGTCCAATGTGACAATCAGCGTACAGACGCCTTCGTATGCTATCTGACGCCGTTGTCGCACCGTCTCACTCTCAATCTCTTCAAAGCCTGACTCGTCGATGAATGTCCGTCCAATCTCCCGCTTGTTCACAACCATGGCACGCTCGCCGTCAAGCTCCAGCACGTCACCATTTTCAATCAGGATGATGTTCTCTTCCGCGTATCCAAGATGGTTTTTAACAAACTCCTTGTGCCTAAACAGCATCCGGTATTCGCCATGAATTGGAACGACGAACTTCGGACGCACAGCTTCAGTCATGATGCGAATGTCTTCTTGAGATGCGTGGCCACTGACGTGGATCAGGCGCCGCTTCTCTTCAATGATGTTCGCGCCACGTTTGTATATGAACCCGATCATTCGAGAAATAAGTCGCTCGTTTCCCGGGATGATACGCGCCGAAAGAACGACCGTGTCTCCTTCCTCGATCGTCATTCCTTTGTAAGTCTGCGTAGCCATTTGCGAGAGAGCGGCGCGAGCCTCCCCTTGCGAACCGGTCACGAGAAATACAATGTCCTGGCCGCGCATAAGCTTGGCGTCATTAAGTGAGACCAGGAGTCCGTCGGGAATGTCCAGATAACCCAGACGGTCGGCTACCTCGACGTTCTTCTGCATAGAGCGGCCGAGCACGCACACTTTTCGATTAAATTGTTGAGCGGTATCGAGAACAATCTGGAGGCGGTGAATTGATGAGGCAAAAGCGGCTACGATGATCCGGCCTGTGGCTTCTGAAAAAATCTCCTCAAACGCAGGTATGACGGCGCGTTCCGAAGGCGTTCGACCGGGTACAGTAGCGTTAGTGGAATCGGAAAGCAGCGCAAGCACGCCCTCCTGCCCATACCGTCTGAAGGACCGGAGATCTATCGCTTCGCCAATCACCGGCGTTTCATCGACTTTGTAATCGCCGGTATGGATGATTGTGCCGACCGGCGTTTTGATCGCGAGTGAAAAGCAATCGACCAGGGAGTGCGAAACGCGTATGAATTCGACCGTGAATACTCCGATATCAATAACTTCTCTCGGTTCAACGCGATGTATCAACGTATCGCCGGTCAACTCATGTTCTTCGAGCTTGCTTTCTGCGAGGCCGGCAGTGAAGTGTGAGCAATAGACTGGAACGTTGAACTTCTTGAGTATGTACGGTAGGGCACCAAGGTGGTCCTCGTGTCCGTGAGTCAGGACTATGGCTGTGATGTGCTCGCGAAACTCTTCAAGGAAATCGAAGTCAGGGATGCAGACGTCGACGCCGTAAGCTGTCTCTTCGGGAAACCCCATGCCGGCGTCGAGGATTAACATCTCGTCGCCGTAGCGCACCGCCATACAATTCATCCCAAACTCGCCGATACCGCCGAGCGGAATGATCTCTAGAACATTAGGCATACATGCATCGTCGATCCAATCAGACTGGGCAGTATAGCATGTTGAGTGAGGCAGTTACGGCAACAGACAAAGGTTAGTTGAAAAGCTAGCGGTTTGATTGGCTGAAGAGCGCTTTATATCGAGGATCGCTACGGATTGGATCGAGTTTTGGATCGGTGCCGAACCACATCAGCCAGGGATCGTGTTCAGCGAACGATTTTTCGAAATACTCAAACGCAGCATCATAATTACCGAGCGCAACGTACGATATCGCGATGAAATACTCTTTGACGTAACCCTCCGAAGCGATCTGCAAAAGTTCATCCAGCACGTGCTGAGCTTCATCCCGACGGTTCACGGCCACCAACGCGAAGCAAAGATTGTATTTTGGAAGTGCCGTATTGGGCATTAATCTCGCAGCTTCCTTTGCGGCTGCCAAAGCCTTCTCGGTTTCTCCAACTTCAATCAAAGCATTCCCCAATTGCAGATGTCCCTGTGGATAATACCGGTCGAGCTCCAGAATCTGTCTCGCCTTCGCAACCGCCTCATCGAATTGCCGCACTTGATAAAGCGACCACGCCGTCAAGGTCATGCCGCGTAGCGAAACCGGATCGAGCTCTTCAGCCTGCATGATTTCCTTGATTCCCTCTTCGGTCCGGCCAGTTCCCAATAACATGGCTGAATACCATTCATGTGCCAGCGAATAATTCGGATTCAACTCAAGAGCATACTTGTAGAGCCGCTCGCATTCTGCCCAGTTCCATTCAGATCCTTCCACCAGCGCGAGCGACGCGTAGGCCTCGCCGAGCGAGGCGTCAAGCTCGATCGCGGATTCGGCTGCCAGCCTGGCCAAATGATTGCCCTTGGAGGCCGGTAAGATTCCGTAAATGACGGCCCAGTTGTAAAAGTCGGCAAGGCCCACGTGGGCCAACGCATAATTCGGATCCCAATCGATCGCTTCTTTAAACGAAGCGAGAGCCTTCGGCAGCGATTCGGGAGTGAAAATATTCCAGAAGAACCGACCACGCAGGTAAGCTTCGAACGCCCGCGGGTTGTCTGTACCTCGTTTTCGAAACTTGCGTTGGCCCGTATCAGTCAGTTGTGGCAACAGAGACTCCGCCACCTTTGCTGAGATTGAATCCTCCAAATCGAGAGCGTCTGAAAACTGTTCGTCAAACTGGTGCGCCCAGGCATTAGCGCCTTGCCGAATGTCTAAGAGTTGAAGCGAGACGCGAACGCGATTGCCCAACTTCTTAATCCTTCCATCGAGCACATAATCGACGCTCAACTCATGACCGGCACGGAGTGGGTCGGAGTTTTGTTCACCATACGGCACGATTGAGCTGGTGGGACGAACAGCAAGACTTCGAACACCGCTGAGCCTGGTGATCATTGCATCGGCCAAACCAACGCCGAGGAAACTCTCAGCTGTGTCGCTTGGTTGATCGAGGTTCAATATCTTCAATGGCAAGACTGCAATTGATTTCATATTGCTGTCTGCCTTACGCACTGGAGCATAAACCGGAGCCAAAACAGGCCAACCGTTCAAGTGACGCAGAATGTCATCGCGAAGAGATGCTACAGACTCGTAGCGTTGCGCCGGATCCTTGCGCAACGCCTTTAGCACAATGTTATCGAGGTTGCCGGCAAGTTCCCTGCGGACTTGCTCGAGCGTGTCCGCACTCGTTTCAGCTTCGCTTGAAATGGTTGCTGCTTCGTGGTCCACGTAAGCGCCGCGCGTCGCAGGAACAGGACGCACGACCGCAACGCTCGGGAGTTCCGGTTCATCTTCAATGATCGCTCGCGCGACCTCGTACGACAGGCGATTGCGAAAGCGATAAGGCGACTCACCAGTCAATAATTCATACAGAATTACTCCCAGGCTGTAGACATCGCTCAGGTAGGTCACAGGGAGCGCCTGCACCTGTTCAGGACTTGCGTAATCAATTGTCATCAAGCGCACGCCGATAGTTGTTTGAGGCGTTGTATCAGAAACGAGTTCGGGATCGAGCAGTTTAGCGATTCCAAAGTCGAGTAGCTTTGGTGTACCGCTTGCCGATACCAGAATGTTGGTGGGTTTGATGTCGCGGTGAATTACCAGTTTCTGATGCGCATGCTCAACCGCATCACAAATTTGCGTGAACAGCCGGAGCCGCTCATGAAGGTTTAAGTTTTGGGTGTTGCAATATTCATAGAGTGGCCGCCCCTCGATGTATTCCATTACAAAATAGGGGCTGCCCTCTTCGGTAGTGCCGCCGCCGAGCAGGCGCCCTATATTCGGGTGATCAAGCTGGGCCAGGATTTGACGCTCATTTCGAAACCGCTGTAGCACGGATCCGATGTCCAGACCGGCCTTGATCAGCTTAATGGCCACGCGATGTTGAAATTCGCCGTCCGAGCGCCAGGCTTCATAGACGGCACCCATGCCGCCGCGGCCGATTTCCCGCGAGATTCTGTAGGGACCAATTTGTGTTCCGATGACGTCGCCGGTTTCGAACCTTGCGGACGTTTCTGTGGAGTTGTCTTCGGCGGAGAAAAACTCTTTCATTGAGCCTTCAGTTCGATTGATCGTGACATGTTAACGTGAAAGCGTGCGAGACCGGAAATCGTGCAATTCAACGAAAAGACAAACATAACAATGTATGGCTTGACGAAACTCGCCGTTAGCTTACTGTGTCCCCGCTCAGTTACTGCAGTTGTTCAGTCTGCGTTGCCAATCGTACGAAAAATCGTAATCACCGCCGAAGAGCTGAATTGACGCGTATTTAGCTCTCCTTGCTCCCCGCTCGGCGAATCGCGTCTGACCCGCATTATTCCTCTAGGAGGTACACCCGTCTATGTTAAAGAATCGTTTTAGACTCCTCGTTTCCCTCGCTCTACTTGCAGGTCTTGCATTTTCACTTACCCCCAAAGCAAGTGGGGTAGTACAACAAGGCGAAGGCGATCCGGCAGTTCTTGCAAAAATGCATGAGATTAACACGCAATTGCGCGCTAATGGCTTGAGCATCGCGGTTGAAGAAGTTCATCTGATCTCCATCGGACAGGGACGTGCAGCTAATAGAATCCACCAGACAGGTTTGCGGTGGGTAGCAGGCGACCCACGGCGCTTGGCAGATGGCGACAATATCACGTACCTCGTCGATCAAAGCGATGGCGCTACAGCGAGTGGTTTGACGAGTGCCCAGACCGAAGCGGCAATTGACCGCGCTATGGTGACATGGGACGGCAGTCAGTGCATGGATAAGGTTGATATTATCAAGCGTGCTGACAGCGGTGCTGATCCAGACATCTTTGATTCGTTCTTCGGTTTTGGTGGGTTCGGAAATCCGTTCCTGGCTGACATTACGAATGCCGGGTGGCTACCCAAAGCGTTTTTCGACGCAGTAGGTGGACCAGGTGGCGGAAATGGCATTCTCGCATTTTCGGTAAGCTTCATCTTCATTGATGGCGCCGGTAATCCTACCGACATCAACGGCGACAATTTTCTCGACACGGCGTTGAACGAGGTCTATTACAATGACAACTTCGGTAATCCGGGTGGTACGAGGCCGAACAATCCGTGGGGCATCAACATCGCGCTGCCTGGTATCGATGTCGAGACCGTTGGGTTGCACGAGAATGGCCACTCATTGGGTCTCGGACACTTTGGTCCGCCGCCGGATGCGGTGATGAATCCGGTGTATGCCGGTATTCGTCAAACTCCGTTGGCGATTGATACGGCGGGCATGTGTTCGGTCTGGGGATCCTGGCCGCAGTAAGCTGTTGGCGTTTTAGTTATTGAAAGAGCCGGCCTCCACGCCGGCTCTTTTTTTATACAAAGTAAATTGCGAGCCTTGCTGTTTAACGTTGCACGTTATAACCTGACGTGATCCGAAGCTTCCGTTGCTCTCACACTCAAGCGTTGTTTGGGACTGGGAAGTGTAGGAAGTTTTCCGGCATCGCAAAGATCGCTGCGCGCAAATTAGCGCAACTAGACGCTGCGGAAACATTAGAGTTTCTTGCTGCACCGCCTGGCAATCGCTTGGAATCTCTAAAGGGTAAGCGGAAGGGACAATACAGCATACGAATAAACGACCCGTTTCGCGTTTGCTTCCGCTGGACATCAGAGGGTCCTGAAGGCGTGGAGATTGTTGATTACCACTGAGGAACAGCAATGTTCAAGAATCGTATGCGGCCAATACATCCCGGAGAGATACTTCGCGAGGACTATCTGATTCCACTTGGTCTCAGTGTCAATGCGCTAGCAAAGGCTCTCAATGTTCCCACTCCTCGTATTAACGATATAGTACGCGAAAAACGCGGCGTCACCGCTGATACTGCCATGAGGCTGGCTCGCTACTTTGGCGGGGACGCACGCTCTTGGCTGAACTTACAGGCTGCGTATGATTTACGTGTCGCGGAAATTCAGAATGCCAAGCGTATTGAACGGGAGATATCTCCAGCAGCAGCTTAGCGGATAACCTCATCACGCCAACAATTGTGCGATTCGGAGCCATTCCTCGAGCGTGAGGGTTTCGCCTCGTCGAGTTAGATCGATTCCGGCTTGGCAAAGTACGATGCTCGCGCCACCGTGCTTCTTGATTATCTCCTGCAAAGAACGCGCGCTGCGTAGGTTATTGAGAATAGTCTTTCTTCGTTGAGCAAAGCCCGCACTGACTACCTCCCACAACAGGACCTCATCTTTAATCGGAAGTAGAATTCGCGATGAGCTGTCATCTGTGACTGGTAGGGTTCCGACCAACCGATTCTGATCAGTAATCGGCGATGCAAAACTGCGGCGCGGCGTGACGCGGATGACGGTACTCCAAACTTTGGGCGCGGGGCGGAAGGCACCCGGCGCGACATCAAACAGCCTTTGCGTTTCACAGTAAGCCTCAACGAAAACCGACAGATAACCACGATCTGTTGAACCGGGAGCTGCCATGATCCGGTCAACGACTTCACGTTGCAGCATCAAGACCATTTCAGATAAGCAGTGGCGTTGCTCAATCAATCGCTGGAGTATTGCCGTCGAAATGTTATAGGGAAGATTTGCTACTAAGCGTGCCCGGGTTGCAGGCATAATTTCCGAACAGAAATCGGCGACGAGAGCATCCCTTTGGACCAACTTAAAGTTTGCAACGGAACCAAACTGCTCCGTCAACAGGGGAATGAGGTTTCGGTCGAACTCGAATGCGATTACACGTCCGGCTTTGCTGACCAAGGATTTGGTGAGCGCACCTCGTCCTGGTCCGATCTCGACTATGGTTTCATCGGGCTTGGGATCAAGCGATTTGATTATGCGGTCGATTACGCGCTGATCGGTCAGGAAGTGCTGACCCAATCGCTTAGAAGGATGAAGGATGAAGGATGACGCGGAGACGGGGACACGGGGAGACGGGGTGATGGGGCGGCGGTTGGAAGAGATAGTTAATAACTGCGCGCGAGGAAGGTCTCTTTCCGTCTTTGCTCTTTTCGGTTTCTTTCCCCCCTTCCCCGTTTCTCCCTTTCGCCCGGTCCTTTTGGCCTTCATCCTTCCGCCTTCATCCTTCATCCTTTGCTTCTTGGATAACCGGTGACTTCGATATCAGGACCGCGTCTGATGACTTCAACGTCTCCCAGCGTGAGCGCTTCGATAATCTTCTCGGCTCCGGTGCCGCCAATTGCGCTCGGCGCATCAGTCCCACCAATAATCAACGGCGCGATAAAGAACGTCACTTTATTGACCAGGCCGGCATCGAGTAACCTGCCTGCGATCGTCGCTCCGCCTTCGACGAGTACGCTTTGAAAAGAACGATTACCCAGTTGCTCGAGGATAGAAGAGAGATCGCGTCCGTTCGCCTTGTCCAAAACGACCTCGACACCTTTTGCTCGAAGCGCAGCGGTCTTCGTTCGATCACCGTCAGCGCCGGCGAATACGATCACCGGAGATTCCGACGCGGTTTGAGCCAAATTGGACTCGCTTGTCAGGCGCAAGCCTTCATCGAGGACAACGCGGGCAAGTGGTCTTCTCCGAGCACGACCCGATCTGTCTGTTAACAATGGGTTGTCGACTGAAACTGTTCCTGCACCGACGAGTATCGCGTCGTACTCATGACGCAACTCATGAACGCGCGCGCGCGACTCCTCGCCCGTAATCCAACGCGAGTCGCCGGCACGAGTTGCGATCTTCCCATCCAAAGAACACGCGAGCTTTAAATGAACAAAGGGACGGCCCGTCTTCATGAAATGTAAATATTTTTCGTTGAGCCTCGAGGCTTCATCGGCCATTAATCCCGAGCAGACTTCGATTCCCATCGCGCGCAAGTGCTGAAAGCCTTTGCCGGACACTTGGGGATTCGGATCCTCGATCGGTGCGACTACTCGGCTGATGCCGGAGGCGATCAGGTTGTCGGTGCAAGGCGGTGTACGGCCGTGATGAGCGTGAGGCTCAAGTGACACGTACGCAGTACCGCCTCGAGCTCGTGGACCTGCCTGCTCCAGCGCGAGCGTTTCGGCGTGCTTGAGATCGTCGTACAGGTAGAATCCTTCACCGACCACCGCCCCGTCATTTGTGATCACACAACCGACTAATGGACCGGGAGAGACGCGAGCGATGCCCGATACCGCGAGCTCGAGTGCGCGAGTCATCATCCGACGATCCACATCGCTTGAATCGCTGACGACAGTAGCGGGTTTTGTTAACGTTCTATTCAAACAAGCCGTTCACGTACTGTTCCGGATTAAACACGACCAGGTCATCGACTTTTTCGCCGATGCCTGCGTACCGTATCGGGAGATTGAGTTCTTTGGCAATAGCCACGGCGATGCCACCTTTCGCTGTTCCATCGAGTTTAGTCAACACAATTCCCGTAACACCCGCCGCCTTTAAAAACTGGCGGGCCTGCTCGAGCCCGTTTTGTCCAGTCACAGCATCGACAACCAACAACGTTTCGTGCGGAGCACCATCCACTTCTCTTCCCGCAACACGTTTCATTTTTTCAAGTTCAGCCATCAGATTGGACTTAGTGTGCAGCCTCCCCGCAGTATCCACTATTAACACGTCTGAGCCACGTGCTTTTGCAGCCTTGAGCGAATCAAAAAGTACTGCAGCCGGATCGGTTCCCTGCTTTTGTTGGATCAACGGCACGCCTGTGCGTTCCGCCCAGATTGCCAACTGATCGGAAGCAGCCGCGCGAAACGTGTCTGCCGCGCATATGAGAACGTCGTTTCCTTCCGCTTTGATTCGCTGAGCAAGCTTGCCAATCGTAGTTGTCTTCCCGACACCATTCACTCCCACAATCATCATGACGTAGGGGGCAACGTTGTCAGGCGTGCTCGCTTCGGAGGCCACGCCTTGGTTCTCGGATGATTGCAAAATCTTTAGGAGCTCGTCTTTGATCGCCTTTTTCAGTGCGTCGATATCGTCAATCTGTTTTCGAGCAATGCCTCGGCGTACCGTTTCCAGGATGTGCCCCGTCGTAGCTACTCCTATGTCCGCAGCAATTAGAGCTTCTTCAAGTTCATCAAGGAGATTCTCATCAATCTGCTTAAAGCCCTGGAACACCGTGTCGAGTCGTTCTGAAAGCGATTCACGAGTTGCGGCGACGGCGCGCCGGAAACGAGCAGAAAACTCCTGTTCGAGTGCAGCTTCTTGAGCTTGTAACTCTTCCATCGTGAGGTTGAGGCCTAGGACTGATGTGGCAAACGGCGAACGCGTAGGCGGCGGCTTCTGTGCTTCGCCGGTGGTTGATAATGGTTCACTGGCGAGAGGTGTTTGAGGTACACGAGCTTCCGAGGAACGTTCCGTAGGCTCGGGTGTAGGTCCAGCACCGGTTATCGCTGGTTCGATAACGGGTTGTTCGAGTGCTGGCGGCGATGTGGCTTGCTGCGGTATCGGTGGTGCCGCAGTCTCAGGCGGTTTCTCGGCTGTACGACGCTCGTTTAGCCCCAGCGTTACAAACTGATCCTTACTCTTGCGTCTCCAAAAGAGTCCCATATGATTGTTCTGGATATATCTGTCAGCAATTCGGAAATAATCGAAGTCTTTGATTATAAGCGCAATAGCCGCGCCCTCACAAAAACGATCCACGAAACCACACGAAAGTACGGCAGTTCGTGTGACTCCGTGGATCGTTTTCTAATGAGAATCGAAACTACGCCGGTACGGCTTCTGGCTCGTGTTCTACCGGTGGTTGGGGCAGGTTTTCTGACGGCTTTGTCTCAACCGGTGGCCTTTTCTTCAGCTTCACCGACCCGGGACGAATCTGACCCTCATTACAAGCCTCAACGAATGCTCTCACCACATCCTCATCGTAACGAGTCCCAACAAAGCTTTGAATACGAGCGACTGAATCCTCCAGGCTCATTGCTTTCTGGTACGGACGGTCAGTAGTCATGGCATCAAACGTATCGGCAACCGATACGATGCGCGCCATCATTGGTATGTCGTCACCCTTGAGGCCCTGCGGATAACCCTGCCCATTCATCATTTCGTGATGCATGTACATACCCGGCAGAAACTCTTTCATCGCCGGAATCTGCGACATGATCTTATAGCCCTTCTGCGGGTGCTGCTTCATGATTTCATATTCGTCGTCGGTGAGCGCTGCAGGTTTCTTCAGAATGTTGTCATCGATTCCGATCTTGCCTACGTCGTGAAGCAAAGCGCTCACGCGAATCTTTTCGCACTCGTCATCAGAGATTCCAAGGCGCTGAGCAACGGCTACGGAAACTCTTGAGACACGCTCTGAATGACCTCGAGTGTATGGATCCTTGCCGTCGATCGCTGCCGCCAGCGCCTTTACCGTTCCCAAAAACAGTTCCCGGTTTTCATCTGCCGAACGCTGCAAGTCCTGGATGAAGCGCTCGATTTGATCAGTCATGAGATTGAACGAATTTCCCAAGTCGCCCAACTCAGTCTTGCTGCGAATCTCAATGCGCTGCGAAAAGTCGCCCGAGGAAATGCGATGAGCCGCTGCAGCCAAATCCTGCACGGGATTCGTCAATTTCTTAGCGAAGAAGAATCCCAAAACCAACGTCAGGACCCCAGCGATTAAACTTATCCAAATCGTCTGCCAACGCATGTCTTTAACGGACGCAAGCGCGGCTGCCTCATCCTGAATTGCTATTACGCCAAGTCGTGAGTTCTTGTCTAGCTCAGCAGTCGCGTAAGAACCGAGCATGTCGACTTTGCGACCATCGCGCACTCCCGTAAACGGCGCCAAAGCAGACTGCACTTGCGCGCCCGACTCCTGCCAGTCCTGAACGACCTTGAGATCCGTCATCGGTTTTCCGGCAAAGGCGACGCTGGCCTCCGGGTGCGCTACGGCCCGGCCATTCTGGTCGACAACAAAGACGACAGGTAAGCCGGCGTCGAGGAGTTCGCGTTCACTCTTAGCCGTCACTTGCTGCACTGCGGTGAAAACTTCTTGAAACGAAACAATCGCAACCACAGCCGCAGCCACGTCGTGATTGTTTTCATCACCCATGACCGGAGCGGCAATCGTGAGCGCCATCTCTTGTCCGGAACGGATGATCTGAGGCCCGCTCACGACCAGGCCGCGGCCACTCATCCGCGCCAATACTTCGCTCACGCGCTCATCGACTTCTTCGCGACGAATTACGTCCGACTGGAATGCCCGATGAAGCTCACCGTCCACCGGCCAGATCGCCAGAGCAATGAGGTTTGGATCCTCCTGAAGCGTCTTTTGGAGCCGCGCGTCGTAGCCCTCATCGTTGACGGTTTTTATTCCGCCTGAAATTTCAAACGCCCGCGCCAATCCGGACACAACGTCGCGGTAGCGTTGCCCGTAGAGTTCAATCTGTCGCGCCTTGTCCTGTACCAATTGCGCCTGATAACGTCCCTCGACGGATCGGAGTTCCTGGGCGCTGCGTCCAGACAAGAGTGAGCCAACTATAGCCAGCGGAACTAGACCGACCAGCAACAGGACACCCAAAACGATGTACAAGAGGCGTCTGCGCCTGAGCTTTTCGAACATTTAAAGTGACTTTAGGCGGACTCGAGGGTGGTGTTGATGAGATTACGCAGCCGGCACCGTGCCGACAACATGCATTATCGTTGAGCAATTGCGGCGCTGTCAACGAGTTTTACAGAATTTAACCTCTTGTAGGAACATAGTTTACGTTGGATTCTGGCTTGGGAGCCGACGGATTCTTCCATGGAGAGCCGTGGGAATCTTTATCGGCCTTACAATTACGCCCCGCGTCTAAGGGAAAGGGTGCAAACCTAACGAGGCGCGCGACTTAAGACCGCAGAACCCGGGGCGCGAAGACACTGAATGGATACTGCCACGACCGACGAGCAGATCGTAGAACGGGCTCTGACGGGGGACGCTGAGGCCTTTGGCGAGATCGTCCGGCGGTGGGAGCGGAAGGTGTTCGCTCTTGCCTATGGAATGCTCGGCCGCGAAGACGATGCCCGCGATGCCACCCAGGAAACGTTCCTGGCAGCTTTTCGCAGCCTGCGCGGCTTCCGTGGTGACGCGAGAGTTTCCTCCTGGTTGCACCGGATTGCAATCAATCAATGCATCACGCGCCAGCGCCGGTCGAAAGTACGGAACGAAGCGGCGATTGAAGATGAAGAGGAACGCGATGCCGCAAACTTTTCCGCACCTTTGGAGCTGACGCCCGAATCGCTCGTTCAGACTCGGGAGAACATTCGAGCGGTAAGAAGCGCTGTGAACAGTCTGCCTTTGGAGCTGCGGCAGGTGGTAGTGATGAAAGAATTTGAAGAACTTACTTTTCGTGAGATTGCGACGATATTGGATCTGCCGCTGAGTACAGTTAAGAGTCGTCTGTATACCGCAATGCGGCAATTACAGATGAGGCTGCAGCGATTTGGCGAGGAGCAAGCTTAAGTTAGGAGAAGCAGATGCAGGAGATATCAGGCGCTCAAAAGTGTGACCGCGAAAACGATCTGATTACGTTTCTCTATGGCGAGTGCAACGAAACGGAAGCTCGGAACTTTGAACAGCACCTGCGTACTTGCTCCGTGTGCGAATCGGATCTCGCGGGCTTTAATCGCGTTCGCAAATCAATGACGGCGTGGCGCTCTGAAGTCTTGGGCGTGACTGAAACGGTTAAATCCAGCCCAATTGCAATGGAGCCGATTGTGACTCGGCAACGTTCGGCAGTGGCTGCGATTCGTGAGTTTTTCAATCTGTCGCCGTTGTGGTTGAAAGGAGCAGTGGCCTTTGCGTCGATTCTTTTCTGCCTTTTCGCGGCTTTGACAATCTTCAATATGCGGAAGCAGAACAAGCCTTCGGTCGCATCAAGCGATAACACGGTTTATACGGAAGAGGAGTTGAATAGCCGGGTCAATCAAGCGTTAGCGGCAGCGAAGGAGCAGTTCGATAAAGAACGAGTGCCTCAGGTGCAGAAGGAATCGCATAACGATCAACCGGCTGCCCGTCATGGTGATTCAGCGGTCGTACACAACAAAAAAGGCCAAAGCCGCCCTTTGTCTAGAACGGAACGCCAACAATTGGCAGCAGATCTGAGGCTAATCTCTTCGAGTGACGAGCCATCGCTCGATCTCTTGGGCGACCGAATAAATCAGCAGGAGTAAGGTAATTATGATCAATATCAAACAAACAATATCCTGGCTGCTGCTTGGCACGGCTTTCGTGGCTGCAACTTACATTAGCGTTGCCGGTCAGGAACAAACCGACGCCCAGCCGCGCGCCAACGTGCAGGATCCGATTCGGCAATTGAATTTAACTCCGGAACAGCGCGAGAAAATTCGCGCAATCCGCGAGCAGCTCAGAGAGGAGAGGGCGTCGGTTGGTCAACGTCTGCAAGAATCAAATAGAACTCTTCAGAACGCACTGGACGCCGACAGTCCCGATGAAGCAGTTCTCGAGAATCTGATTAAGGAAGTCGCGGCCGCACAAGCAGCTGCAATGCGCTTGAGAATCTTGAGTGAAGTCAGAATCCGGCGCGTCCTCACGCGCGAGCAAATCGAGACGTTGCGTCACTTGCAGATGCAAGCGAGGCAGGAACGCCGAATGGACCGTGTGCGCCGGCGCCAGGACGCGTTCGATGGGCGGCGAGGACTGAATCCGCGTGGCCTCAGGCCGCTCTACCGCCCGCTGCTGCCGGAACGAAGAGCCCGACCTTAACCGTACAAGACTTCCGTTTAGCTCAGCCGGTCAGCGCTTGTGCTGGCCGGCTTTTTTGCGCCTCGCCCCTGGAGTCAGCAGCCGCAGCTGCCAAAGTTTAAAGCTTGACGCACCAGCGATAATTTGCGCATGATAAACCGCTCTTTCAAGCCGGCTCTCTATCATTGAGAATGAACTTAGCTACGCGCGCTCTGCTGGAATTGCAGGAGACGACGTTGCTGGCGGCCCGCGCCGCTCGCGGCATCTTCAAACGTCCCCATTACATTCCCGAAACGATCGAGCAGATGGACGTCATCGGCGTGGGCTCTTTGACGATCATCCTTCTGACTGGTTTCTTTACCGGAGGCGTGTTGACGCTGCAGACGTTCCCCACGCTTCAATTCTATGGAGCTCAGGGACAAACGGGGCGATTAGTAGCCATTTCTCTTGTCCGAGAGTTGGGACCAGTGCTCAGCGCGCTGATGGTTGCCGGACGAGTCGGTTCAGCAATCGCTGCCGAGCTAGGCTCTATGACCGTTTCAGAGCAGATCGATGCCATGCGGGCACTGGGTACCGATCCGGTTCGAAAACTGGTTGCACCGCGGCTTACGGCCCTGATCATCAGCCTGCCGCTGCTGACCGTCATCGCCGATGTGGTTGGGATTCTGGGGGGCGGACTCGTCGCAACCGGCCTTTTTGGTCTTTCGATGGATCAGTTTTTAGTATCCGTTCGTGACGGAATTACGACGGATGATATTATTGGCGGAGTAATCAAGCCGATTTGCTTCGCGCTGATCATAGGATCGATTTCCTGTTACAAGGGTCTTACTACAGAAGGCGGCACGGTGGGCGTTGGCCGATCGACGACGCGAGCAGTAGTCTTGTCCTCGATTGTGGTAATCATTGCTGACTTTTTCCTGGCTCGCGCCCTTCAATACGTACTCGGAACGCAGACGGTCTGATCGTATCTGAGAACATGGCGTTACTAACAAAAGAACCGCATGTCATCGCCAGCTCTCCTCATAACGAGGCGAGGCATTCGACTTTTGGCGAAGTCGATCGCAAGGAGCGAGCGACGCCGGCGATCGAGTTTCGCGAAGTACATCTTGCCTTCGATGAACGGCCAGTCTTGAAGAATCTCAGCTTCAAGGTGATGAAGGGTGAGACCAAAATCATTCTCGGCGGTTCCGGTGGCGGTAAATCAACAATCATTAAATTAGTGCTGGGCCTTCTCAAACCTGATTCCGGACGCGTGCTGGTTGATGGCGAAGACATCACTGACTACAACGAAGTTCAAATGATGTCGGTGCGGAAGAAGATTGGAATGGTGTTTCAGGAAGGCGCCCTGTTTGATTCGCTGTCAGTCTACGACAACGTGGGCTACCGGCTGCACGAACAGGGTATGGCAGAAGATGAAGTGGAGCGGGAAGTACGGCGCATGCTCCGGTTCGTCAACCTCGAGGATGCAATCGACAAGATGCCCGCGGAACTCTCAGGCGGAATGCGCCGCAGAGTGGGAATCGCGCGCGCCCTTATCGGTGATCCAAAAATCGTGTTATTTGATGAACCTACTGCGGGTCTCGATCCGCCGACCGCTCGAACTATTTGCGAGTTGGCAATGAAGCTGCGCGACCTCGAAGATGTGTCTTCGATCTTTGTCACTCACGAGATGAATAATCTCCATTACATCTGCTCGGAGTACGCGGTGGTTAATGAAGATGGCGCCGTAGTGTTCGAGCGCGAGGGTGAACGCCTCTGTCTAATCAACAGCAAGGTGATGATGATGCGGGAAGGAAACATAATTTTTAGCGGCACGGATGAAAGTCTGCGCCGCGCCGAAGATCCCTACATTCAAAAGTTTCTGCGAGGCCACTAACGGAAAGGTGAAGTTATGCCGCGATCAAAAAAGACTGTCTCATTCAGGGAGCTGCGAGTTGGGTTTCTCGTCCTGGCTTCTATTGGTATTTTGATATTTCTTATCCTTAACGCCTCGGGAGACATCAATCCTTTTAGCAAGAAGCTTCATTTGAAAGCGCGCTTTCGGGATGCTAACGGATTGCGTGAAGGATCGGAAGTGCGCCTGGCGGGCGTTCGTGTCGGAAAAGTGGAGAAGATTACGCTCCTGCCGCCATCGGAAGTGCCGACTGCTCAGCGTGTAGAAGTCCTAATGAATATTGATTCAACCATTGATGGCCGGCCGGCACACGAGAGGATCCGCAACGACTCAGAAGCTCAGCAAGGCTCGCCCAGCCTGCTCGGTAGCGAGATGCTGATTAACATCACACCTGGAAGCGCTGTCGGCCAACCAGTCAAAGACTACGACATCCTTCCGTCTTCATCTTCGAACACTGTGAATGACTTTGCGACCTCCGGCACAGATTTGGCCCAACGCCTGAGCAAGTTGTCGGATGAGATCAATGGCATCGTGCGCGATGTTAAAGGTGGCAGAGGCACGATGGGACGACTGTTCAGTGACGAAGCTCTGTACAACAATCTCAATGCCACGATCCGCGAAACTGAGGACGTAATGCGGCAGATAAGATCGGGAGAAGGATCGGCGGGTCGCTTTATTAATGATCCGGCGCTCTATAACAACGCGAACGAGATCACATTACAACTAAGAAGAATTGCGGAC
This sequence comes from Pyrinomonadaceae bacterium, assembly GCA_035281525.1. Taxonomy (GTDB): domain Bacteria; phylum Acidobacteriota; class Blastocatellia; order Pyrinomonadales; family Pyrinomonadaceae; genus PSRF01. Next base: position 26,816 of record DATEDU010000326.1, read on the forward strand.
GACTTACAAGCGGGCCGGGGTACCGCTGGAAAACTGTTAACCGACGACGAACTTTACTTACGCATCAATCGGACCGCGGACAGGCTTGATCGTTCGGTCAATGAAATCAGTTTAATGGTGGCCGATATCAACGCGGGACGAGGTACATTAGGTAAGTTCATTAAGGATGAGCAAATTTACAACGACACTCGCGCGGCAATCGCTCGGTTCAACACGACGGCCGAGAGGATTGACAATGTGGTTTCGGCAGCCCAGCGCGGCGAAGGTACGTTAGGAAAACTGATGACCGACGAAGCGCTTTATACAAACATAAATCAGCTTTCATCGGAAGGCGTGAAGATGCTCTACGACTTCCGGCAGAACCCAAGGAAGTATCTGACGATCAAGTTTGAGTTGTTTTAATCAGATCTCAGATCTGAGATCTCGATCTGAATCTCTGATCTGAGCTTTAGCTCGTCGATTCGTCCTCTGTCACATCTACGGCACAACTTTGATCACGCCCGGCATCGCGTCGGTTCCGGGCGGAGTGTTGCAATTCGGCGTGCCGCCATGAATACCGCACCGGTATCCGAAAGTTCCTGCCTTATTAAATGTCCTCGTTACTGTTTGGCCGGACGTCAGATTCCCCGAGTCAAACGAAGCATCAAGCTCGGCACACCCATTTGCCGTACTCGCGGCGACTCTCTCCAACTTATGCGTTCCGTTTACTATTGTCCAAGTCACGGTTCCGCCTACTCTGACTGTTGTTACCGGCGTGCCGCTGGTATCGTCTTGCCATTTAAAATTAGATCCTTTGACTGAACCGGTGGCCGGACCAGGACTCGGCGGAGCCGTAGGTGTTGCTGTGGCCGTTGCTGTTGCGGTGGGTGTAGTCGTTGCCGTTGCGGTAGGAGTTGGACTCGCGTTAGTTGGCCCGGAAGGTTGTGTGCAGGCGATAGAGCCAAGCAGCAAAGCTGTTGCGAGTGCTGATCCCAGAATTTTTAGCATGATTTTCTCTCCTTCGTGGCCGGCTCTGGCGAGCCGACAGGTTGATGCGAGGTAGGAAAGTGAGTGTTCTGAACGCGCAAGCCTAGCAAGAGTTCAAAACCGCGCAGAGCCTATCACCGCTTATTCCGTTTGTGAAGTAAAGTTGAGTTATGTTTCGTCCGTATGACTGACCAGGTTACGAACTCCAGTTGCTGAGAAGGCGGCGGATGGTCACCATTTGCCCTAGGTGGTAGGCATTGTGGTCGATAACTAATATCAATTCGCGTAAATAAGTCTGGCCGGTTCCATGCGGGATGTTAGCGACAAGGTCGATGCTTTTGTCCATGAAAAGCTGGTTGAGACTCTCGAGGTCGGCATGGAAACTGGCGATACTCTTCTCCCAAGCGTCCTGAGTAGGCGGAGCGACAGTAGGCGGCCAGTATTCCTCAAACTTCAATTCCCGATAATTCGGGTCGCGTGAGAATTCGAGAATGTCATATTGGCAGATTCGTATGTGCTCCAGCAGCTGCCAGAGTGAGTAGGGCAGACCCTCAGGCTGAACACCTCGCAACTGACTGGCACATCTTGAACTGCTGCATCAAAGTTTGCGTGCGCGTCTTGCCAGTCGAGAGCTTTGACTAGTTCTTGTCTGAATTGATCTATTTGGTCCGTTGCGTTCACGCCCGCTTCGTATACAAATCGATCACACGTTCGATGCCGCGGCGGCAGACAGCGCAAAACGAAGTCGAACGAGTGAACATGATGCAATCTACTTCTGGGCGATAATAACCCTGCGCTTCGTACATCGCGCCTTCAAAGGCGCCAACTTTCCCCAAATACTTCTCTTTCGCGAATAAACTCTTTTCGAATTCGCGCACTTCTCGAAACAACGCTTCCATCTCTTCTTCCGGGCGGCCTTCACGACGGAGCTTCGACCTTCGCTGCTGGTACTCTCGAGAATACTTTTCGAAAACCTCTTTGTTCCAGGGCGTCGGTAATGGCGTTCCAGGTTCAACCAAATCTCTCCACTTCAACCTGCTCGGATCGAGCAGCGCCGTGACGTTCAGTTCCCACGGCTCAATGCGTTCGGTCGCGGGAGCGTATGCAACGGGAGAGGTGTAGTATTCGTCAGCCAAGCCAGCGAAGTGATGGCCGAACTCATGCACAAAAACATACGGCGCCTGATTGCTGTCGCTGGCGACTGTTGAGTAAAGACCGAAGATTCCGCCTCCTCCATACGTGCGGTTGTTCGCGACGATCTCAACAAACTCGTACGAAGCAAAAGAGGCGATTTCACGAAACGCTCGATTGTCGAAAGTAAGCACATAGCGCTCTGAGCCAAACGCGTCGTAAGTAGTGCCCAATGGTGTGTTTCGGTAAATCTTCGAAGAAGGTCTCGAAATGCCTGACTCCGGCGAAGGAGGGCAGATGGCCCAGACGTTGAAATCCCGACGGCGCTCCTTGAACGGCGACGTGGCAAACAAAACATCGAGCAAACGCCGGGCATCGTGCTCAAACTTCTTCAATTCCGCAGCCTGGTAGCCATCCCCGAGGATGAGAAAATCAACCTTCGTCGCGGAGTCTCCGTTCTTCTCGAGCTCGATTAATCGGCCTGGTGAAGGAGATTTTGATCGATCGATGAAGATGTCTGCTGGATCTACGGTGATAGACCAGACTTCGCGAAATGCATTTGATGCGTCACGCTTCTTCAAAACGACTTGCACAGGCTTTTCTGGCGTCGGAAACCTGAGC
>DATEDU010000327.1:0-4464 GCA_035281525.1 Pyrinomonadaceae bacterium
GCGACCGTGATGTTCGTCTGTGCATTCGCAGTCGTGTTGAAGAGTCAACGTAAGCGATCGCATGCAGATTGAAGTTCAAAAACTTACGAAAAAATTCGGCGACTTTACGGCGCTGGATAACGTGTCATTTTCGGTGGCAGAAGGCGAGACTCTTGCGCTACTTGGGCCGAATGGCAGCGGCAAGACCACCTCACTGAAATGCCTGGTTGGCTTGACGGTCCCTACGTCAGGCAGGATTTTGATTGGTAATAACGACCTGCGAACTCATGCGCGTCAGGCGAAGCAGCTAATGAGTTACTTGCCGCAGCGAGTGGCTTTTCCCGATCAATTAACCGCGCGGGAGGTGCTCCATTTTTATTGTCGTTTGCGTCGTCTTCCGCAGCAGCGCATCGAGGAGACACTAGCTACACCGAACTTTCACTTCAACGGTTTTTCCGATAGAGCAGTGAGCCAGTTTTCAGGCGGCATGCTGCAACGCCTCGGGCTCGCCGTGGCATGTCTACCGAAGGCGCCGATCCTGGTGCTTGATGAACCAACCAGCAGTCTCGATCCGAAGGGGGCGATTCAATTTCGCCAGTTCCTGGCGGAATTGAAACGCGAAGGTAAAACGATCGTCTTTTCTTCTCACCTTCTGAACGAAGTCGTGCAGTTGGCGGATCGCGTGGCGATCATAGTCGAAGGACGTCTGATGGCCTTGCAGCCGGTAGCTGCGTTTCAACAAGATTCTTCGCTTGAAGAAATCTATCTACGGTACGTGCAATGAAACGGTTGAACGCATTGATCATGGCGTGTGGCATTGCGGCAATAGCCTTAGCCGCGAGCTGTCAGAAGAGTACGATAGAACCCATTGCGATCGAAGCGAACGAGATGTGTTCTTTCTGCCGTATGAGCATTTCAGAAAAGCGTTATGCCGCCGAACTGATTGACAACGATGGACAAGCATATAAGTTCGACGACATTGGTTGCATGGCGAATTTCATTAAGCAGAAAAGGAACAACGCCTCGATACAGGCGACTTTCGTGATGGATTTCGACCGCCGCGAGTGGCTGAAAGCTGAAAATGCCTCGTACGTCCGATCATCGGAATTCAAAACACCAATGAACGGCGGCATCGTGGCATTTAAAGATCAATCAAGCGCGCAGGCAGCAGCAACGAAATATCACGGCACGTTGCTCCCATTCGCGGAAGTAACAAAATGAACTTTCATTCAATCACGACAATCGCTCGCCAGGAACTCACGGTGAACGTGCGCAATCGCTGGACGATTATCTTTGCGGGTGTGTTCAGCGTGCTTGTACTGACGATTTCTTATTTCGGTTTAGTGACTGCCGGCGCGATTGGGTTTCAGGGTTTCGCGCGGACATCTGCGAGTCTGCTTAACCTTGTGCTGTATGTAATCCCGCTGGTTGCTTTGACGATGGGAACGCTGAGTTTCACAGGGGACGCAAGCGCAAATGAGTTACTTTACTCTCAACCCGTTGCGCGCATTGATGTGATGCTCGGCAAACTGGCTGGACTGTTCGCTTCGATTGTCACGGCAACCTTTATCGGATTTGGTTTGGCTGGGATCATCATCGGGATTAAAGGAGGTACAGAGGGAGCATCGCGATATCCGATTCTTGTCGGTTTCTCTCTGCTACTGGCGTTGATATTCCTCAGTATGTCGGCGCTAATCTCGGTCGTTTACAAACGTAAGACGAAAGCTTTTGGGCTCTCTGTCTTCGTGTGGTTTTTCTTCGTTCTCTTTTACGACCTGCTCGTGATTGGCTCGACCTTTCTATTCAGCGAGCGCACTGCGAACACTCTTATCTTTGGATCACTATTCGGAAATCCCGTCGATATCGTGCGAGTCGGTTGTCTGATGTTGCTCGATGGTCAGGAAATTTTTGGTTCGGCAGGCGCTTCGCTTTTGAAATTCACCGGGGGAGAAATAGCTGGTCTAACGGTGCTTGTTCTGACGCTGGCGTTCTGGATTATCGCTCCTGCTGGTTTGGCTCATACCTTAATGCGCCGTCAGGACATTTGAGGTCCGAACTGGCGGTGAACCGATATGAAGAAGTTCTTCGCGGGCGGCGCGGGCATTATCATCATCGGCGCAGTCATCACGCTGATTGTTCATCGCTCAAGCGTACTCGAAGAACAAGGTCATTACGATCGCGAAGAGACACAATTCTTTTTCAACAACCTTCCGGCCGCGAATGTCACTCTTTTTAAAGCGGGCAGCAGCATTGAAGCTGCGGTCGTGATGCCTGAGTCGAAGCTGGACGGAGTGTGGCTTCCACGCGGGAACTATTTCCTCAAAGTCGAGCAAACGAATAAGACAAGTTTCTATCCCGTTCCAATCTTCAGTTACCGCAGCGGCCCAGACAAGGAAGGCACATTCACGGTCACGATTCGCGCACCAGGATCACAATCGCCGCCGCGTTTGCGGGCGAATCTTCCGGAGTTCGCTTTCATTCCGAGCGGCCATTTTTTGTTCGGCGATCAGTTGCGCCCGAGCGAGCCGCACTACGTGTGGCTTACCGCTTATTTCATCAGTCCTTTCGAGGTGACGAATGGGGAGTTCAAAGAATTCATCGACGACCCCGCCGGTTACAAGAACGATATGAACTGGACCGAAGCAGGCAGGCAGTGGAAAGCGAGGAATCGCTCCAATACAACCGCGCTATTGACGTCTGCCGACACTGATTTCAAACGCTTCGGTCAACTGGACCAGCCGGTCGTAAAAGTGAATTGGTTCGAAGCCAACGCGTTCTGCCGCTGGTTGACGCGCAAGATTGGTGGGGGCCATTGGATATTTGGACTGCCTTCGGAAGCGGAATGGGAAAAAGCAGCGCGCGGCCCAGATAACTTCGACTATGGTTTAGGGATGAATATCAGCGACGAACAGGTGAAGCTTTACAACTGGAAGAAGAACCCAGGTGCTGAAATTACGGTCGTAGGTTGGGAAGAAACCCCACACAACTATCGACCGAATCGATACGGTCTGTATCACATGTCAGGCAACGTCACGGAATGGACGCAGTCGATCTATCGTACATACAACCGCCAACATCCCTACATTAATGATGACGATCGGAACCATGACGAGATGCCCGGCGAACGCGTGCTGCGAGGCGGGTCCTGGTACACGGCCAGCATTGCGGTGCTTTACATTCCTTATCGCGAGAACTTCAGACCCGATGTCGAGACGCCGTATCTCGGCTTTCGAATCGTGGCGCGACCCGTTCCGTGATCGACCCAGGCGGTTGAGTGCTCATCCCTTCTGCGCCATCACTTCTTTCGCTCGCTCTAGTGCAATAAAGATGTCGTCACAAAAGTTTTCGGCGCCGAGGGCTTCTGAAAACCCCGCTCGGTCCATCAGGTCGCGAACGTTGGGCCTGACAGCCGAAATCACTAAGGCAATATTGCGTCGCGCAGTAGTCTCGAGAAGTTCATTCATGGAATGTAATCCACTGGCATCAATGGTCTGCACTTGTCGCATTCGGAGGATGAGAACCCGCGGACGCTTCTCAACGCTGCGCATAGCGTCCTTGAAACGTTCGATTGCGCCAAAAAACAATGAACCGTAGATTTCAAACACCTCGACTCCTGCGGGCACCTCTAATTTCGAGATATCGCGAGTAGGAGTTTCGTCCTGATCTACCAGCGTTTCAGTTACCTGTGTAACCTGCGTTGCTTCCGACATGCGTTGCATGAACAGGAACGTCGCCAACAGGACGCCAATCTGGATTGCCACTGTAAGGTCAATTAGCACGGTCAGAAAAAACGTGGCGAGCAACACTACGGCATCGCTTTTTGGGCCGCGCAGAAGATCTCTGAATTCCTCCCATTCACTCATGTTGTAGGCGACGACAATGAGAATTGCAGCCAGGGTGGGCATCGGAATCAGCGCCGCATACTTTCCAAAGAACAACAGGATCAGAAACAGCACCACTGCATGAATCATTCCGGCAACCGGTGTGCGACCGCCGCTTTTTATATTCGTGGCAGTTCGAGCAATGGCGCCGGTAGCAGGAATTCCTCCGAACAAGATCGATCCGATATTGCCGAACCCCTGAGCTACCAGTTCCATGTTGGAGCGATGCCGGGTGCCGAGCATCCCGTCAGCCACAACCGCCGCCAGCAGCGATTCGAGTGCAGCCAGGAACGCAATCGTTACCGCCGGCGAAAACATTTGCTTCACGAGTGACAACGAGATTACCGGGATGTGGGGTAGCGGCAAATGATTGGGTACGCTGCCGAACCGGCTACCTATTGTGGCAACCGGCAAATTAAAAAGTTTGACTACAAGGGTGCCGATGAAGATCGCAATCAACATGCCTGGCACACGATGAGTTATCCTGGGCCAAAGTCCGATCACCAGGAGCGATACTACGCCGATTAGAGCGGCCGTAACATTGAGCTCAGAAATGTGGATGCGGTAGGCCTGCAACTTTTCAATGAAGCCCGCGGGTGGTGAA
>DATEDU010000328.1:0-8943 GCA_035281525.1 Pyrinomonadaceae bacterium
GGGTAAACAACTTTCTGGCCTATTTTGAAGCCCACTGAGCACCTCCATCGATTCAAAAATCAGACTGCGCCGCACGCGCGGGTCTGGGGGAAACCCTTTTTGAGCGACGCAGCAAGCGCGTCGGGCCCCTTAGGATTGGTAAGTGTCTTGAGTCTAGCAAGGGGTCTTGTAAAGCGTCAAGCTTTTGAACTATGGCTGCGACACACGCGCCGGTTCTTTCAAAACTAACTTATAGTCAATCAGATTTTGGCAAGGCTTCAGTTCGATTTCAGTTTTCGCAGCCTCAGCTTGTAGCCGCAGTTTAGCGCGTGCTTCAACCTGATCAGGCAAACGTATTTTTGACATGACCGTCGATTCGTTATCAGCTGCAACTGAAGCGAAAGTCAGATAACGACCAGGAGGCACGTTGCCCAGCGAAAAGTTTTTGTCCGCGTCTAATGCAACACTGAAAAAACGCAGCACATCCTCGGCCTTATCTTTTTCTGCAGGAATCAGGTGCACGTAAAGTTTCCCGGGAATCGTATCGCCCTCTGTGGGTTGAACGTTTCCTCGCAAAGTTGCAGCGCCTTCGGCGAGTGTTATGGTCAGGCCAGACACGCGATCACCCCATTTTACTGCGGTCCACTTGCCGGCCTTGTCCAGCGAAGTTTTTGAGGGTTTTGAATCGGCATCGCTTGATGGCTGCGAGGTGACAGATTGCAAGTACCAGTATTTAGCGAAAAATCGAACGGTAAAACGATAGTCACCCGCCGCCAGATTCCGTAGAGTAAAATCACCCTGTTTATCTGGAACGACCGGTGAGCCATAAGAAAAGATAAATGGCGGCCGATCCTTGGCTTCGCTTTCGTTGTGCAAAGCTGTGACAAGCATCTCTGCAAAGGACGGCTGTAACTTGTCCTTGCATTCCGGCGTCTTGGACTTTTCCAGTACGACGCGCCCTTTGATCGAGCCAAGAGTCTTCATTACGAGTTCGAGGCCGGTAACGTCTGCACCTTTGACTTTGATTCGTTTTGAATCAGAAATGGTCCACTCTCCGGGCGAGAGGAAGAATTGAGCTGTTACATCATACTCACCATCGGGAACCCCGTAGATTGCGAAACCAGAATTCCCGGGCGGTTGAAAAGTGGAATAAGTCAACGGCAGTCTCTGCTGCACCGAACTTAGATTGATACTGAACGCGGATCCCGGAGCGATGCCGCCCGGACCAATGACAGTACCGCTCACCGCGTGCCCTGGCTCTCCACGGTGCCTAATGTCGACGTTAGTGATTTCCTGACCGCTGCCTACGCTGATTTGCACGGCGTCGCTGCGGGTGGAAGAAGGCGCGTAAGTTGGCGCATCAGTATCATATTCGGTTCCAACGAAAGCAGAACCTCTAACACCACCTGCAAATACCACATATGTTCCCGGAGCGAGGCCGTAGATTCGATAGACACCGCGATCGTCGGTCGGTCGTTCTTTGAAGAATGACCGATAACGCGCGGGTTGACCGTTGCTATCACGAATCATCTCAGCTCGTACTCGCACTGCGACGATCGGCTCACCTGCTGGTGTCGTAACTATGCCGGTTATCACGCCACCTTTTATGAGTTGGAGTCGAACAGAGTCACCTACCCGGTAATATGTAGCTTGAGTATTATCAGCATCGCGTGGCGGCGACGTGTAGGAAGGAGCTGTCGCAGATATCAAGTACCCCAACGGATCCAAATCCCCAATTTGAAAATTTCCATCACTATCAGTCGTTGTCATGCGGCCCTGTCCTACGGATCCGAAGGCCCGGACAGATACACTTGCGTTTGGCAGCGGTTGCCCACTCTCATTAACAACTCGTCCTTTTATTGCGCCGGTTTTGGAGGGTTCTTCACTACTATTATCCGCTCGATCTTGAGCGCCCACGCCTCTGCTTAAGGTAATTACCAATCCAAAGAGAACGATAAATTTGGCAACGCGATGATTCACAATCTTTCGTTGATAACTATTTAAGGCTGCGGATTTTGTTTGAGTTCGAGATTTAATGTAACGTCAACTACGCCACCCTCTGTTACATTCACGACTTGTTTTATTGAACCAAATATTGGCGGTGTTCCTGGAGACGCAGGAAAGACCGTGGCCGTTATTTCGTAACTTCCGGGCGCCAATCTCTCCATCAGAAAAGTGTTTCGCGAATCCAACTCGGGTGATCGCAGGTGTGAAGGACGCTCTCGCTCTCCCTCTTTTTTAACTTGAACATGCAAACGCGCGCCGTTGGGGAGCGGGCCATTGACTAACTTTACGATGCCGCGAATGGTTGCAGTGCCTACACCGACAACCACACGCACTCCTGACACTTGTTCGGCATCTTGAATTTGTATTCCGTTAGGATGAACATTGCCGTCGCGCTCAATTCGTACAATCCGATACCCAGAATCGGAACGACTAAATGCGCCGATCGAAAACTGCACTACGCCAGCCGGCAAACCACCAAAGCGAAATGCGCCATCCGGTTTGATCGATATTAACCGTCCCACACTACGGTCATCATCCTCACCAGAAATCTGCGCGCTAATGTAGAGCTGAGCAGGATTAGATTTATCTGTTGCCTTAATTGGGTTATCAAAGATCACCGTTCCTGCGACGCTTGCGCCGGCGGCAGCACTAACCACCAATCCGGATACATCCTGATCGACGATATCAAATTTGACCGGGCTGCCGCGCAAATCAGAATCCGAAGAAGGGATAAGTTCATACTTGCCAGCAACGAGATTCTCGACTCGGAATTCTCCCTGACTGTTTGAACGCGGAATGAAGCTGACGTTACGGCCCGTATGACCCTCACCGATAACAACGAAGTGGACCAGGAAGAGACCGGCATTCGCAATAGGTCGCCCCGTTTCTGAATGCACAATTCGGCCGCTTGCAGCAAATCCCGGCACAGCCTGGCCAACAGTTATGTCTATTCCGGTTGCTTCAGCTCCTTCAGCGAGTTCAACAATTGTGGCTTTTGCAGGGTCAGTTGCGTTTGGGTGAAAAGTTCTTTTGTATGTTGTTCGGCCAGTTACTGTTCGCTGGTGAGCGCGATCAGCGCTAAGTCCGGCCGCAACCTTATACCTTCCTGGCGGTAAGCCAAAGATGCGAAAAATGCCTCGATCGTCAGTATGTTGGTCCATCGAAAATCGGTTCCATGAACCACGCTGATCTGAGTCGGCTGATTCAATAGAAATAGGTTCTTCAATAAGAGGTTGACCACTCGCATCCGTTACTTTTCCGGTAATTGCTGCGCCGCGCATGAGCGCGAAGTCAACTCCTTCAACTGTTTCTCCTTCTGCCATTAAGAGAAACTTTCCGCCGGCGTCGAAAAAGTTATCGTCGGCTTTGACTACTAGCGCTGGGGTTGAAGGCGCAACCTGATACCTTCCAGCTGAAACGCCGGTAATGCGATAGTTTCCATCCTGATCCGTTACGTCTCGCAGTTGAAGACCGGACTGACGTGTGATTTCGTGCCGGATCATTATGACAGAAACCCCGGACGCGGCTTTGCCATTCAGCGTTACACGACCAGACACACTCCCGGTCCGTTCTTTCTTGTCGGCCTGAACTTGTGATCGAGTATCCGCGGGTATGCCAACGATTACTAAGAGTATTACTGCGGCGAAGATCCGACGAGTGAGGTTCAACATAAGCTTGCTTCCAAACTACCAGGCTGGTTGACGGGTAAGATAATAAACAAATTGTCTGTGATTGTCTCGCTAAATTGGATTTAGTTGTAAGCTTTTTATGACCCTGTTAGGATTGAAATCGGTTGTTGAATCGCCATGGCTCTTCTGAAAATTACTGATGCCAGCGGTCGCCAGTGGCAATACACGTTTCCACCACAGGGGACGTGCAGCATAGGTCGAGCTCCCGACAACGCGGTAGTTATCGACGATCCTCGTGCATCGCGGTACCACGCTCACATCAAACGTGATCCGGACGGATCGTTCACCATCGTGGACGGCGCCGTGATCAATGGCCAACTCCGCCGCAGCGCCAACAAGGTCTTCGTCAATGGCGAAGCTCACTACGAATATGAGTTAAAGAACGGCGATCGCGTAACGATCGGCGCAAGCACTTTACGCTTTGAACAATCAGTCGAAGAACGAACGAGTGAGGTTCGTTACGACGATAGGCCGCTCGGTCATACGCAGCTGCTGATTTCGGCTAACGATGTGATGACGTCGGTGCTCCATGCGAAAACCGGCGAGACACCGGCAACTTCGCCTGCACGAGATAAGATGCTCGATACTCTACAGCGAAAGGCCAACATCCTCAGCGCGCTGTATGAAATGAGCAAGACTTTAGGCTCGGTTTTCGACCTCGATGCGATCTTTGCCAAAGCTACCGATGTCATCTTTCGCTCAACTCCTGCGGATCGAGTGGTTGCACTGTTGGCGGAGGACGGCGATGGAAATCCCGACGAGCTGGATCTCAATCCCATTGCCATGCGCGCGCGCGACGAGAAACTGGATGACCACGCTCGCAAACTGAGCATTGGCCGGACTATCACCAGGAAAGTCATGAGGGACCGGGTCGCGCTTCTTTCGCAGGACGCTGCTTCCGACGAAGAGTTTGCGGGTGTTGATTCGATTGTTTCGCAAGGCGTGCGCTCGACGATTTGTGCACCGTTAGTTGCAGAAACAAGAGTGCACGGCGCACTTTATGCTGACCGGCTGGACCCGTTTGCTTCCTTCAAACCGGATGATCTCGAATTGATCAGCGCTGTGGCTGCGCAGACCGCGATCGCCGTTGAAAATGCTCGAGCACACGAACGACTCGCACGCGAAGAAGTAGCGCGCGCAAACTACAGTCGCTTTCTTCCGGAGTACGTCGTCAAACAAATGCTCGACAATCCCGAGTCGTTCAAGCTTGGCGGCGTCAATCAAACCATCACCGTACTCTTCGCCGATATTCGTGGTTTCACTCGTATATCGGAGCACGCTCCTCCCGAAAAGATCGTTAACATGCTTAACCGATACTTCTCAGCGATGACGGACATCATCTTTGCTCACGGCGGTACGCTTGATAAATACCTCGGCGATGGACTGATGGCTCTCTTCGGTGCTCCAACCGTCACGCCTGAAGATGCGGCCAACGCAATAAACGCCGCCGTCGCAATGCAACGCCGCATTCTCGGCTTCAATCAGGAGTTGCGGGACGAAGGTCTTACTGAAATTGGTGTTGGCATCGGACTGCATACCGGTGAAGTCACTGTTGGTTACATAGGTTCGGAGCGACGGTCGGAGTACACTGCAATTGGCGACGCAGTGAACACTGCATCGCGACTCGAGTCGAATGCGAAAGGCGGCGAGATTCTGATCACCGAAGCAACCGCAACAGCCAGTGGCCGCCATTATCGGTTGATTGCGCGCGACCCGATCATGGTAAAAAACCGAGAGCAGCCGGTCCGGTTGTTTGAAGTTGACTGGCAGCGCGCTACCGGCGCACTCTAATCGATCAGGTAGGGTTTGCAAGACGCTATCAAGGAGGCTAGGCAGTAATGGTGAGAGCGGTCAGCACCTCTTCCAAGGTCCGTTCGCTCTCACCATTTGATTTTTAACGTCATGTCTTTCATGAGCAAAACCAGCTCATTTATCGGCCTAACCGCCCTGCGCAAACTCGTGTCTGACTCGATGGCGATCGACATGGGATCGGCGAGCACCATTATCGCTGTGCGCGGGCGTGGGATCGCCGTCGATGAACCATCAGTTGTCGCGATCGACAAAATAACAGGTTCGGTCATTGCCGTCGGTAACGAAGCGCAGAAGATGCAAGGGCGCGAGGCTCGCGACGTGGCGGTTGTGGCTCCTTTAATCGACGGCGTGGTAGCCGACTTTGAACGTACTCGCGTAATGCTCGAGCACTTCGTGAAGGAGGCCAGAAGCGGAGTCTCTCATTTCAGTCGACGCGCGATCATGAGCGTACTTTCCGGAGTAACGCAGGTCGAGCAGCGCGCATTATTGAGTGCTGCGGAACAAGCTCGTATTGGAAGAGTGTACATGGTCGAGGAGGGTTTGGCGGCCGCAATTGGAGCCGGAGTCGCGATCGACGATCCCCATGCTTCGGCAGTAGTCGATATTGGTGCAGGCACTACTAATGTTGCAGCAATCGTGAACGGCAATATCATCGCTTCACGAGCTGAAAGAATCGGAAGCTCAGACATCGATGCGGCGATTATGGATCGGCTACGCCGCCATCGTGGGTTGACAATCGGCATCCCAACGGCCGAAAAAATCAAGCTGGAATTGAGTTCGGCTCTAGAGCCAAAGGATACTCAATTAAAAATGAATGTACGCGGACGCGACGTGCAAACCGGCAGTCCAAATGCCGTGAACGTCACTGCGGCGGAGGTTTACCAGGTTACACTGCCTGTTATTCGTCGCATCGCCGACGAAGTTAAAGCGACGCTAACTGAATTACCTGCCGAGGTTGCTGGCGATATTTACGATCGAGGTTTGATTCTCACGGGCGGTGGGGCTCAGTTGGAAGGGTTGAGCCAGTATTTGCAAAAAGAGGTAGGATTGGCATCCAACATTGCCGACGACCCGCGCTTTGCTATCGTGCGAGGGTTGTCACAAATGTTTGATGAACCCCTGCTGCTCAGGAGAGTTGCTCGAACAGAAGCTGTTCCTCTCATCGAATCTGAGACTACAGTGTTTGAAACTTAATCCTTACACCCGCGTCACGCGTCATGAGGCTTTTAGAATTCTTTAGAAAACGAATTACAGTCGCCAGAGTCTACGGCATTCCGGTGCGCATAGACTATCGCTGGTTCGTCGTAGTGGCGTTAAGTGTTTGGTTGATCGCAGGCAACTTGCAGAGCCATGCGATCCAGGTAGTCAACGTGCGATTGCCGCCGGTCGATCCAGCGACTGCGTGGCTGCTTGGAATCCTAACCACCGCCGGACTTTTTCTTTCTGTATTTGGACACGAGTTATCACATGCTCTCATGGCTCGGGCGGAAGGCATTGAGATTGACGAAATCGTTTTGCATCCGTTCGGTGGATTGGCCCGGCTGCGCAGCGAGCCGGAGAATCCACGCGCTGAGCTTCGCATCGCCGTGGCAGGTCCAGCAGCGAGTTTCTTGTTCGCCATCCTTGCATTTGGCGGAACCAAAGTTGCCGCACTCGGCGATTATGTCGCCACCGTAGTCGTTTTCTTTTTCCTCGCCTGGGGAAATTTACTCCTGGCTGTCTTCAATCTTTTACCTGGTTACCCTCTCGACGGTGGAAGAGTGCTGCGAGCGATACTGTGGCGCAAGAACGGCAATATCACTCAGGCAACACGCATGGCTGGATTATGTGGTCTGTTGGTCGCAGGAATAGTAATTCTGTTCGGTGTCTACATCATGATCGCTCCGAACTGGCGTCCGTCCGACCCTTACTTCATGGGCATCTGGTCCATTCTTGTGGGATTGTTTCTGCTCGATACCGCTGCGAAGGTCGTAAAGGGCGCGCAAAGAGCAAGACCGGTAACAGTCGGTGATGCAATGTCTGCGCCTGTCTCGATTACACCTGAGCTCACCATCATTCAATTGATCGACGACTTTCTTCCTTTACACCGGCAAACGAGTTTCCCGGTTGCGATTAACCGGCAGCTGCACGGAATTCTCGCGCTCGAAGATCTCAAGTCATTGCCTCGCGAACGTTGGCGGCAGACGCGGGCTCAAGATGTCATGCGTCCTATCGCACCGCGATTCTTCGTCGAACCTTCAACTACGCTCGAATATGCTCGCGAGTTGATGAAACGAAACGGCGTCGGCTCGCTGGCAGTTATCAATAACCACGGCGAGCTTGTGGGCTTTCTTCAGAGCGGCAAACTGCGGCCTCGCTCTTCAAAGAAAAAAACAAGACGGGCCAGTTAGGTTCATTAAGAGCAGTTTCATCTCGGACTTACACAGAGTGTGACTCTCTCCATTGCCACGAGCCTATTTTCTAGGCGATAATCCAGCCGGAGCTGTCATTTCAGGTCAAAAATCAGTGCTAAATCGCAAATCGCAAATCCTGATTTTGAAACTCAGAGATGTTGTTACTACTGCCATACACGGAGTACCTCGGAAGACTTAAAGAGCCGCGTAATATCGCGGATATCGTCATTGTCTTCTTGGTTGTGTATGCAGTTTTGAAATTGGTCAGGGGAACCCGCGCGACTCCCATGGCCGCCGGGATCGGAGCTTTCGCCCTCCTTTATTGGTTAGCCGTCAAACAGGATCTTGCGACTCTCGAATTTATCCTGCGCGGTGGTCTGCTCTACATCGGCGTAGCGATTATCGTCCTGTTCCAATCTGAGATCCGGCAAGCCCTAATTTCATTCGGCAACCGCTTTCGCATGCCGTTCATCCGGCGCTATCGCGGGCAGTTTGGCGAGGGTCTTTACGACGAGATTGTGCTGGCTGCTACCACGCTTGCTTCAACCAAAACAGGCGCGCTCATGGTTATTGAGCGCAACATGGGGTTGAGGAATGTGACTGAGGGCGGAGTAAAACTCGATGCTGAGCTGAGCTACGATCTGCTGATCAGTATTTTCAATCCAGCTTCGCCACTGCACGATGGGGCGGTGGTGATTCGCAGGCACCGGATCGCGGCAGCTTCATGCTTCTTGCCGCTCACTCTGAATCCGCGGCTTTCGAGGGACTTGGGGACGCGGCATCGTGCAGCCATAGGCGTGACAGAGGATAGCGATGCGGTGGCAGTTGTTGTTTCTGAAGAGACGGGGCTGATTTCGTTCATACAAGGAGGACAGATTAAGCGGGGTCTCGATGCGACGAAGCTGAGAGCTGCGATATTCCAGGCGTTGGAAGTGTCGCCGCGTCGCGAGAAGGAGAAAGAGACGGAGCTGGTTGAGTCGGAAGCGGAAACTAAAGAAGCCGCATCAATCTGAGATCTCAAATCTGAGATCTTAAATCTGGATCTGATCTGAGAATCTGACATT
>DATEDU010000329.1:0-8073 GCA_035281525.1 Pyrinomonadaceae bacterium
GCCCATCACGATCGGACTTGAACAGAATGAACTTTCCGTCTCGCGTCCAGCGTGCTGGCCCGTCAGTGGCTTGATTATCGGTCAGCTTGCGGAGCGTTCCTCGGTCAGGATCGATGGTGTACAGCTCCGTATCTCCGTCGCGATCAGAGTCAAAGAGGATGAGATTCTCACCAGGCGACCAAGCCGGAGCGTGATTCATCATCTTCTTGAACGCTGACTCGGACTTTGACTCCGGGCTTGTGCCGGAATGCTTCCCGCCATGACTGCCTAAGCAGAACCCCAGCAACCCTACCAAAGCAATCAAAGGAACCATTGAATGCAGCTTCACGGGCTTGAATGTATTTGTTGAGACTTTCTTTGTCTTGGACGGTTCAAACGTGGTGGGATTAATCAAACATTAGAGTCGGTTCACGTTTGCAGAGCAATCTTCAAAAAATGCGAAATTCTTTGCGCCAAAGGCGCTAAAGATGGTAGCCAGGGGCAAGTGCTGAGCGTAAGCGAAGCACGGCGCCCCTGGAGTAGGTATACACAAATGAAACGAGCACTGAAAGTGCGAAAGACGATCCGACACGAGTTCTGCCGCTCTTTCAGAGCTGGGCGTGAATTGTTTGACCGATCCAGGGGCGGCGTGCTTCGCTGCGCTCAGCACTTGCCCCTGGCTACCTTATTTCGCGCCTTCGGCGCGAAGAACTAGTGTTTTTAACGTTGACTTCCAAATTCAATTTTCGAAGTTTTCAGAAACTTTAGGGTGCGTTAACCTTCCTTTCCAGCTTTTTCCAAACCAACCAATAGCGGACAGCGCATAGAACAGGATTGCCACCACCACCAAATACTGAAAGCCGACCAGCATTGAGCTGTACTCAGCCAAGCCTCCAACCATCGCCCCCGCAATGTTCACTCCCAATGCGCGGTCTGGCTCGGTCGTTCGCTTGAAGACGCCGGCAAAGATGACTGCCGCGAACAAAATCGGGGCAAAGCCCAACAAGCATGAGCCAATCACTTGAACGGTTCGTGGAGCTCCAAGGAAGAAGTCCAATGGGACCAGAGAACTCACCGACAGAGTCAGGAACAGGCCGACGCAGTAAGGCCAAATTCGCGCGGGCTTAAACCGCAGCGTCAAATAGTTAGCCAGCAAGATCATTACTAATACCGCGAAGAAGACGACTGAGTTCACAGTCCACGTGCTGCCAAAGAGTAAGGCCATCGTCACCACGGCTTTGGTTTCGATGAGCATGAACCCGGCGCCGAGAAAGAAGAGTTGACCGTAAAGCCGGTGTGACCGTGATTCATTTTCATGTCCGACAAGCTTTACCTGGTCGGCTTGTGACGACAAACTGAAGTTTGTCGGACTTTTTTGTCGACGAGGGATGAACAAGTAAATGAGAAGTAGAGCGAGCGCGCCCATGATTATCATACCGCGCCAACTGAGCGTCGGTATCATCGGCTTGCGTAGATACAGGAACGGCCAGTCGTCCGTCGCCGTGCGCAAGCTTTCATTCGGAGGCAACACCGTCGCCAACCCGAATCGTTGCAAATCCCCACTCGCCGGCAAGTCGGAAACCGGTTGTGTACGCGCGCTCTCATTGAGTTGAACTACCTCGAAACCGTTCGGTGAGTCTGGTCCAGGTGGGTGATCACTACGCAGTGAGTATTCGCTTTGCCGATTGAAGGCGTCTCGCAAACTTCCCGTAGCGCCAGCAAAGAATATAGTGAAATCTCCGAACGTAGCCTTGTCAGGTTCGATAACTTTCCGGTACGGCAAAGTCACCACCAACGGATTGCCCGCACCGAACGTTTCCTCGAGCCCTTTCTGCAATCGCGCGGCGAGCCAACCCTGACGAAAATAGTTGTAGATGACGAAGACGCCGTCCGGCTTGAGATGCCGGCGTACATCAGCAAACGTTTGAGTCGTAAACAGAAAACTTTCGAGACGGATATTGCTGTAGCCGCTATGCAGTACGAGCGAGTCAACCAGAGCATAAACAATCAAGTCGTACCTCTTATCAGTAGACCGAAGGAAATTGCGGCCGTCGTCGAGATGAATCCGAACGCGCGCGTCTTGATAAGGACGATCGGGATGATAAGCGCGTCCGAGGCGATAGATCGCAGGATCGATCTCCACCGCGTCCACGTTCTGAGCGCCCCACTGGAGAGCCCGGCTAACGTCATTGCCTGAACCGGCGCCAATAATCAAAACATCTGCGAATGGCGGCCTGCCAGAATCTCGATTCAGCAGATGCGGCAAAGCATAAGCTGGAAACTTCTCGCTCCGCGAAACCATGTGCTGGTGGTAGATGAGGTTCACCGACATCGACAAATTGGACTCATCGAAATCAATCCGGTAATAAGGTGACCAGAATTGGCTTGTTTCACCGCGGCGTTGGGCCTCGAAATTGAAAGCTGACAACCAAACGATCGAGATCAACAGGACCACGGTCAGCGAGCGCCACACCAACCCCTTTTGAAAACGCGTTCGAGGCGAGAAGAAAAAGAAATAACTCAATCCGCAGGCGACGATTAAGAACCACCAGAGTGGTGATAATTCCAGCAATGAGCAAACAGCAAACAGCGCGATACCGAGGATGCTGCCTGCGATATTGAGCGTGTAAGCCTGCAGTCGATTGGGCCACCGGTTCAAAGCGCGACCTAGTTCCTGGCCGGGACCAAGAAAAGCGAGCGCGATGATGATGAAGAAGAAGCCACAAAGAACTTCCACCGGAATGGCATAGCGAGATAGATCCTGCGAACTGTATTCGGTGCCAAAATAGACTTGCTGCGGAGACACTTGATTGCCAACGTCGACAAATTGGATCAGCAAGCTGCTGCTGATCTCAACGGCTTGCGCCGCACCCAACGCAATCAAAATGATCAGCGGAGTCCACGTCAGATAGTTTCGGGAACGACCAGCAGTTAAACAACCGACCGACATTCCGAGGAAGCTCGCCAGCAGCACTACATTAGTAAAGAAGGTGAGGTAAAGGACGTGCGCAGGGAACCAGCGAATGCAGGCTAACTCGAGAAATAGGATGATGAGGCTTATCAGCAGTAACTCGAAGCCGTCCAGGAAACGAGTTGGATTCGATCTCACTGATCCATTCCAAGTTGCCAGAATAAGAACGAGAGCTCCAACGAGACATCTTCAATAATCTTCCTCAACGGACGGCCTCCGGCATGACCTGCCTTGGTGTCGTAAAGCAATAAAACAGGCTTGCCTGAGCTGCTGGCAGCTTGCAGGCGCGCAGTCATCTTTCGCGCTTGAAGTGGAGGAACCCTCGTATCCTGATCGCCCGTAGTGAAGAGCACGGCCGGATATTTTTCGCCCGGCTTGACCTTCTGGTACGGCGAATAAGCTGAGAGATACTTGAACTGTGCAGGATCGGAAGCATTCCCGTACTCAAGGAGCGCGGGTGGATTGTTATTCTTAAATCGGTAGTAGCCGATCATGTCGAGGTCGGGAAACTGGCAGAGTACCGCCTGATAGAGCTCGGGTCTTTGCGTCAAAGCCGCGCCGACGAGAAGACCACCATTGCTGCCGCCCTGGATCGCCAACCGTGACGAGTTCGTATATTTGTTTTTGATGAGCCACTCGGCAGCCGCGATGAAATCATCGAAGACGTTCTGTTTCTTGTCGAGCATGCCTGCTTTGTGCCAAGCCTCACCAAACTCTCCGCCGCCGCGAATGTTGGCCAACGCGTAGACTCCGCCTTGCTCGACCCAAATTGCGGCCGATGAACTGAACCTCGGTGTTTGACTAACATTAAAGCCGCCATAACCGTACAAGAGCACTGGGAGTTTCCCATCCGGACGTAGTCCTTTCTTGTGCACAAGAAACATCGGGACTTTTGTTCCATCCTTTGATGTGTACCAGACTTGTCGGACCTCGAACTCATCAGATTTGAACGGAACTTTCGGCCGCGCCCAAAGCTCGGACTTTCCTGTTTGAACGTCGTAGCGATAGATCGTTTGAGGTGTGACAAACGACCGGAAGCTGAAAAACGCTTCGTTACTCGCCCATCTTCCCGCGAGACCACTCGCTGAACCGAGACCCGGAAGCGAAACTTCGCCCAGAGCCTTTCCATCTAAATTGAAAATTTTTATCTGGGTCGTGACGTTGTGCAGGTAACTCACGAACAACTTTCCGCCAACAAGTGAGAAGCCGGCAATTGCATCAGGCCCTGCTGGAATGATCTCTCGCCATTTTTCGCGAGCAGGATCATTTAGATCGACAACCACTATGCGCTGATTGGGCGCTTGCCAATCGGTTTGCATTACCAATCGATCGCCGGCAAACCAGGCATTGAAGTGCGCATCGATGTCGTTGACGATCGTCTGAATTGGACCGTCGGGCAACTTCTGCACGTAAATTTCATTTCTGGCCCAACCATGCTGAACTCCTAACAGCAGATACTTGCCGTCCTCTGAAACAGAACCGCCGATCCACTTGTCCGGTCCGTAACCTTCGCCAAACACCTCAACATCCTTCGAAGCGTCCGTTCCAATCGCGTGATAAAAGACGCGTAGGCCCGTGTCTCTTCGTTGGAGGTTGTAATAGAAGCCGCTACCGTCTTTCTTCATCGACACGCCGCGATAAAGCCCATGCGGCAGCTGGTCCACATCCTTGCGGCTGGCGACGTCCATCACGCGAAGTTCAGTCTCGTCCTGACCTCCGCGACGGATGCTGTAAATAATCAGCTTGCCATCGCTTGATGCATCAAGTAAGCCGATGTCGGTGGTGTGATCCGCACTAAGGGTGTGTGGATCTATGAGCACTTCGTCTTTTCCATTTAGCCCCTCACGCACATAAAGGATCGATAAGTCGTCTTCAGCGCGCTTTTTATAAAGGAAGTAGCGTCCACCTCGCTCGAATGGCGTGCTGACTGAGTCGACACGTAACAATTCCGACAGGCGTTTTTGTATCAGAGGTCGTGACGGGAGGCTGTCGAGTAGCGAGTGAGTATATTTGTTTTGCGCATCGATCCATGCGCGTGTTTCAGGGCTGTCCTGATTTTCAAGCCAACGATACGGATCTATGATCTCGGTGCCATGAAGGATTTCGCGAAAGTTGTCCGTTCTTGTAGGCGGAACGGTACTGGAAGGGACGGTTCTCGACGGCCCGACGTTGGCTACTTGCGCCTGGACAGATGACATTAATGAGAGCACCAGGATGGCGAAACACATCGTGATGTAGCTAAAGCGAGTCTTTTTCAGTGACACAACCATACTGCCTCCGCGAGCAAAGACTTAAGGTGCGACGACCCTTGAATTGTCGCACTCTATTTACGCCAAGTCCGCGAATCCAGCAAGTTGAACAAGCGTTACGATAGCGCGAAAACGGCGGGATCATGTAATCTGACGGGCTTTACCGACCTTGAGGGCGGCGGATCTGTAAAACTGTGACCAACGGAAAACCAGTTTGTATTGGGATTATCGGGGCGGGGTTTGCTCGCACGACCCAGATTCCCGGATTTCGCGATTGCATGGGCGCGCGTCTGGTCGCGATCGCCAGTCGCAATCCGGACCATGCCACGGATGTTGCCAAAGAGTTTCAGATCCCGAACGTCGTTAACGATTGGCGGGAGCTCGTGACGCGAGACGACGTGGACCTCGTCAGCGTAGTTACGCCTCCAGCGACACACATGGAAATGACGCTGGCCGCGATAGAACATCACAAGGCCGTCATTTGCGAAAAACCAATGGCGATGAACGCAGGCGAAGCTCGTCGCATGACGGACGCAGCTCGTGAAGCGGGCGTACTCGCCATTATCGATCATGAGCTACGGTTTCTGAGCAGCAGACGCACAATGCGTTCGCTGCTAACGAGCGGCACAATTGGCACTGTGCGTCATTGCAATTATGTTTTTCGGTCGGACTATCGTGGCGTGTTGGACCGTCCCTGGGACTGGTGGTCTGATGAAAAGATGGGCGGCGGCACTCTTGGCGCGATCGGCTCTCACGCCATCGATTCGTTCCGGTGGATGCTCGGCACAGAAATCAGCGCCGTCTCTTGCATGCTCTCCACTCACATAAAAGAACGTCCGGCTAAGTCGTCGGGAACAATGCGTCCAGTAACCTCAGATGATGAGGCTAAACTTCACTTTCGATTTGCCGACTCCGAATTGACTCAGAACACTACGGGATCAGCTTCTCTTTCGGTCGTCGAATCCGGCAGCTACGAAAATCGCCTGGAAATCTACGGCACCGCTGGTGCGCTAATGGTGGAAGAGACGGGTGAGGTTTGGCGGTCGCCGGCCGGCTCAGGAGCGTGGCGGCCGGTTCAGATTCAGCAGGATCCAATCGCACCGGGTATGCGTCCCGGCAGTTGGTCTCGCGGCTTCGCAGCTCTTTCCTGTCACGTGATTGAGGCGGTGCGAGAGGGGAGGGCTACGGTGGAAGGCGCGGCGACTTTCGAAGACGGGTACCGCGTGCAATTAGTGCTTGATGCGGCGCGGGAGTCGAATAAGAGCGGCAGCTGGACGTCGATCCAAGGATAAGAGGTGAACGGGGTAAAGGGGGAACAGGTTAAAAGGGGAACAGGGGAACAGGTTAAAAGGGCAACAGGATAAGAGGACGCCCCTTGCCAGTTCCGCTGTTTTCCCTGTTACCCTTTCCACTCGCTCATGACTATAGCTAACAAGCCGAACCTTTCCCTGTTCCCCTGTTTTCCTGTTACCCTCCGTACTCGTTCAAATGACAAGAGTCAATCTCAAGTCGAAGACTACACGTGTTGGCATTGATACGGGGGGAACCTTTACTGATTTTGTTTTCGAGTTAGATGGTAGCCTTGAGGTTTTCAAAGTCCTTTCCACGCCTCACGATCCTTCCGTTGCAATCGCTTCCGGCCTCGAGCGCATCTTACAAACCGCCGGGACAAAACTGCGCAAGATCGAAGTCGTTCACGGGACCACCGTCGGCACCAATGCCTTGCTCGAGCGACGCGGCGCGCGTACGGCTCTAATCACCACTCATGGTTTCGAAGACGTTCTAGTCATCGGACGCCAGGCTCGACCCGAGCTTTACAATCTCAATGCAATTAAGCCGCCGCCACTCGTGCCGGACCACTTGCGTTTCGGCATTCGTGAACGCGTCGCTGCGTCTGGCGAAGTACTGGAGACGCTGGACGAGAATCAACTCGACGCGTTGATTCTTAAGTTAAGAGAAGAAGAAGTGGAGTCCGTCGCTGTCTCGTTGCTTTTTTCATTCGTTCATCCAGATCACGAGCGGCGAATTGCCGAGGCTCTGGGATCTTTGAATATTCCTGTTTCGATCTCGCATAAGATCTTGCCGGAGTATCGAGAGTACGAACGCACTTCAACCGTCACCATCAATGCTTACCTCCAACCGTTGATGGGTTCTTATCTGAATAATCTTGAAAAGCTCGTTCCAGAACTGCGAGTCATGCAGTCCTCTGGCGGGAGTATTTCAGCTGCAGCAGCCGCAACTGAACCGGTACGTACCATTCTTTCGGGACCGGCAGGAGGTGTTGTCGGAGCGTTAAGAGCGGCTAACGTAGCGGGCTACGAAAACATCATTACGTTTGACATGGGTGGAACTTCCACTGACGTGGCGCTGTGCGATCGCACGGGACTGCGCACAACGAACGAAGCAGTAGTTGCTGGTCTTCCGGTTGCCGTGCCGGTCATGGACATACACACAGTTGGCGCCGGCGGCGGCTCGATTGCGCGTGTCGACGAAGGTGGCTCATTGCGCGTTGGGCCAGAGTCGGCGGGTGCAGATCCAGGACCGGCATGTTACGGCCGTTCGCTTTTGCCGACGGTTACCGATGCACATGTGGTCTTAGGTCATTTCGGTGGAGCTGGGCTGCTGGGTGGTGACTTTGCGCTTGACGAGAGTCGCGCAAAACAAGCCGTAACTGCGCTCGCGAATGATTTGAGCAAAGCAGCTGGACGTAAGGTCAGTATGCTGCAGGCCGCGCAGGGAATCGTTTCCGTGGCAAATACAAATATGGAGCGGGCACTGCGCACAATCTCGGTTGAGCGTGGACACGATCCGCGCGAGTTTGTCTTGCTCCCGTTTGGTGGCGCGGGTGGTCTTCACGCGATCGACTTAGCTCGA
>DATEDU010000330.1:0-18349 GCA_035281525.1 Pyrinomonadaceae bacterium
CCGTCTTTTTCATCCCACATCAAACGGTTGATTCGTTGTCGTCGCTCTTCCGCTCGCTTCATCCACACGCGCGCGTCCTGAGCACGGCCAAGTATTCTTAGAATCTCTGCAGTGTCTGTCTCCATGAGGTAAAGCAACGAATTCAGGCACACAGGATCGTAATGGATGATATCGGCATTGAACGGCCCGAACCGGTTTGACGGATCGAAGCCCGATTCACGCATCGAGCGGTCGCCCTTGTAGAACAGCGGCGTTAATTGGCCCTTTTCTTTGTCGTAATAACGGCTCAGATCGTAGTCTTTGACCTCATGCGTGCGGTAGTACTCTTTGACGAGATCGTAATGGTCTCGTCCCTGGGCATCGCGCTCACCCGATAGCACCTCCGGCGCCGGGCCGTCGCCCAAGTCGTAATAACGTGACAGACCCGTCTCTTTTGTGAGGTGAGGTTCTGTTGTCCAGAAACGATAGTATTTCTCGATGGCCGGGACCGTTGCTCGAAGCCAGGCGCGATTCGGTTGCTTGCGATAAACGTTAAGGATCATCTGTGTGAGGAAAGGTGGTTGCGATCTCGAAAGGTAGTACGTGCGATTGGCATTTAAAATCTTCCCGTAATGCTCTATCTGGTAAAGAAAGTTATCAGTCATGTTCTTTGCCAGTACCAACTCGTCGTCTCGCACCAGTCCAACCTGAGTGAAATAACTGTCCCAACCATACATTTCGTTAAATCTACCGCCTGGGACCACGTAAGGGTGGGGCAGATACAACAGGCCATGCTGTTGCACCTCGTGCCAATCATCAGGCAGCTGCCGAATATCGATCGTCGCGAAATCTTCCGCCGACATTTGACTACGCAGTCTCTGTTCGATCTGCTTGATATTCTCATTGCGAGAAATGTAAACAGGCCAACGCCCGTCAGCCATCGGCTTGAACTTTGGATCGGGCGCAGCCTTGGCCAGCTCCGCGCTCGATCGCGTCAACGTATGCCAGCTTTGCTTGATGTATTTCTGGATGGCCTGCAGTTGGTCTGCGGATGCTTTGTCTGCCACCGATTGCGTTGAAGCGAAAGAGAAAGATGTCAGTAATAGGAGAAGGATTAGAAAGAAGAGGTTCTCTTTGGATCTGTGTAATCTGCGTAATCTGTGGACAGGTTTTCGTTTCATATTCATAGTCCCCCTTAATCACTACTTCATTTCTTACGACGCGAAAGAGGAATCGTCAGCTCTCGCCGGACATACGTGCCCGGTGGACCATCGAAAGCAACCAGCAAACGTGTCGCGGATTTTCGATTTGTTTCCAACGAAACACCGCTGACCTTGCCGAGCTGGTGCGGAGTGCTCACGTGGAAGGGATACGATTGCCCACCCCTGCCTTCAAGCACGAGATGCAACGCGTCTTGGTCGGCGCGTGAGCGAAGGATCCGCAACCCTTTGCTTTCCGCACCCGGCACCGGAATTTCCTGTTCTACAAAAACATCCGTGCCTTCGGCGTAGTTATACACGACCTCAATATTCCGTTGAACTCCATCAATAGTGATTTCAGCGCGTTGTATATCACCAATGTGTTTAGTCGCAAACTGAACGGTACGTCCCTGGACCTTCACATTGCGCACTCGCGCGTCAAGCGGAAAGGCTGGCGCAACGGTGATCTTCGTGACACGGTCAGCGCTGTTCGGTGTTGATGTGCCTCGCCGGTTGATCGTAACCGTTAATCGTCCTGACTCGCGCATGAGCTTCAGATCAAAGTTTGCCTCACCCGCCGGCACTTTTTTCACTTCAACATAATTCCAGTTTGCAGGTAACTGCGGTGCGAAACGTAACTCTTCGCCGCCGGCGGTCACGTCTATTCCGAGCAGTCCTCGCATCGCGGGTGTTATCACCATTGCCTCGGACCAGATTTGATGATGTGAGGAGCGGCCAAAAGGCGCGTTAAAATC
The DNA here is from genome assembly GCA_035281525.1 of Pyrinomonadaceae bacterium. GTDB lineage: Bacteria > Acidobacteriota > Blastocatellia > Pyrinomonadales > Pyrinomonadaceae > PSRF01. The sequence goes on from DATEDU010000330.1 coordinate 1,934, forward strand.
GCCGGACAGAAGTTCTGTCACGTATCCAAGCGCGTTCGTGTAAGTGAGCAAGGCATTAGCCATTAATGCCTGATAGCCGACATGTGGACGACCGTAACGGTAAGCGCCCATACTGGCCCAACCCGTGAAGAGCGGCCACACGGAACCGTAGTGATAGGAAAGCGGATCGTAGAGCTGGCTCTGATTTGAAATGATGCGTGCGCCCCAGTCAGTGGCCATTTGACCGCTGCCCAGATGATCTATTTGCGATTGCGCACGCTCCGCCGTCATAGTCTCAAACCAGAGCGGGACAGCCGGAAGCACGGTGTCCTCGTCATACATGCGCTTGCTGCTTAGTTCATTTAAACGGTTCTGCCGAAGCGCAAGGTTTGGCCCGGATTCAGCTTCCGGCGGCTTTTCAGCTGGTAGCTTCGTGGCGAAGGCATAGAAACCGCGATCTGAGAGCCAGTAGATTTGCTCCATCGCAGCGCGCGTTCGCTCAGCATTGGCTCGCGCCTTCTGACCCAACTCGCTATCACCGATAACTGTCGCCATCTCAGCCAGACTGCGCGATGCCTCGATCCAAAGACCCTGCAAATAAATTTCTTCATGTGGCGGATACAGCGCGCCTCCTTCGACCCAACCGTGACCAAACTTCGTCTTGGTTGAATTCTCAATCAGATTATTGCCATCTGTATCGGTTGCAGCCGAGAAACGATAGGCTTTAGCGATCGACTCCCAATTTGATTTGAGAAAATCTTTGTCGCCAGTCGCCCGCCAGTAATCTCCATGCGCGATCACATAAAGCGGGTTTGCGTCTGCACTATTCCAGGGAAATTCGTAATCGGTGAACCAGGGAATCAATGAAGCGCTCTGCGAGATTTCGTGCGGGATTTTGCCGTCCGCCCTCTGAAACTTCTTCAAAAATTCAAGAGCTGTTTTGGTGGTCTCGAAATCACCGTAGGAGTTGATCGCCAACGAAGTCCAAAGCGAATCGCGTCCGAAGTACCAGGCGAAACCAGGACGTTCACTGTCGCCTGAAGTGCGAAAGCCTGCGATCAAACCGGTACCGAGATAGGGATTTGTTGCAACTCCCTTATCGACGCCAACCTTGGCCCAGGCAAAAGCTTTGTTGAAGCGCTCGTCTGGCGTGCTTAGGTTAGCCGTTTCGTTTTGCAGGCGTTCATAGTACGCGACATTCCGCTCGTAAAGCGCCGGGATGGAGCGAAGCAGGCGATCATAAATGGCCTTTGCCTTTTCGCGCCCTTCAACGCTGCCGGCAATCACGATCGGAATAAAGTTCGTGCGTAAGTCTTCGACTGAAGGGTTGATGACGAAATTTGCCGGCACATCTCTAGGCTCTTCCTGATACGGCATGACGGAAACATCCTGCCCAGCTGGCGACCCGATCATACCGACAAACCTTTTCGACTCTTCGGTGATGTAGTAAACATGTTCTTTCTTATCCCATTCGAGATTTCCCGTCATCAATCCTGCAGGCCAGGCCAGCTTCAGTTTGGGACGAAAAGAAACGATCACACTCATCGGGAGAGCTGTCTGAACGTCGAGCAGCATAACAACGCCGGGTTCATCAACCGGAGCGAAAATTATGTGATTCACTGTGAATGCTGCGTGTGAGTAGGTGAAGGTGGTAGCTTCGGGACGCGCGTTAATCTTAACGGCAGAATCAACCGCGTGAAATGCCAATGGATACCCTTCGATTTTGAACGAGAGCTCGAAGTCGTCCAGGATTTTCATCGGGTAGACCCAGGATTCAAGCCCGCGATGCTCGTAGCCCAAAACGGCGGACTTGCGACCGACTACATCAACGAAAGCTCCGGCCTGAGTCCGTCGCTCCAGCTCCAGCCCGCTTTTTCTTAAAGTGAACTTGCGAGTAAAAAGGTTCGTGGCTGGGCGCTGCTGTGGCGGCGCCTGAGCAAGCGTAGGAGGAGTGAACTGGGTTTGCAGAAAAAGAATCAGCCAAATAGCCAAGCCCACGTAGATCCAACTCTTCACAATGTCATCCCCCTACAAACGAACTTGGCCGTCAAAACTGTCTTGAGGTTTTATGCGTAAGAGTCATTCTAAATTCCAAGTTGAAAATTCACCAGAGAAGAGTGTCTTAGGAGGTAAGAATGATTAGAGCGAGTGCCCGCAGTGTCTGCATTGCGATCACGGGCTTGCTGATCGCGAGCTTCGTTCCAGCCCACCAGCCGAACGACAAGCCATCGGCCGAAGATGCCTCCCAAGTGAAAGACGTCTCCTCATGGTTAACGGCGAACGCGGTTCGCTGTGACAGTGAGGACTTAAGTGTGTTAGCGGATTTGCAACCGCTCAGGAACACAATCAAGGGGGTCCGGGTAATTGGCGTCGGGGAGGCGACTCATGGCGCGCGTGAGTTCTTCAGCTTCAGGCACCGACTGCTGGTGTTTCTCGTTCGGCATATGGGGTTCCGTACGCTTGCACTCGAAACCGGCTACTCCTCAGCGGGCGGCTTAGACGCCTTCGTCCAAGGCGAGAACCCGGATGTCACGGAAGCGCTGGCCCAACAAGGACTCTGGACCTGGGACACTGAAGAGATGCGCGGCATCCTCGACTGGCTGAGAAGGTATAACACCCGAGCTCGCGCACAAGACCGCGTGAGAATCGTCGGCTTCGATATCCACTATAACGAACCGGGAAAGCGTGAGATCTTGGCGTACCTGACCCGCGTCGCGCCCGAGCGCGTCGTAGCTACGAAGAAGCTGTTCACCCTCGAAATGGAGAAGTTGCTTGAGACGGCGTTCTTCACTAAGGACGAGCGAGAGCGTAAAGATATTCTTGCCAAGATAGCGGAACTGCGCGCGGGTTACGACGAGTTGTTGGGTTTCTTGACGGTAAACGAGCTGCGCTTCACAAGCATGACATCCGCCGCGGAGTTTTCGGCAATTCTGGGATACGCGCGCGTGCTCGCGCAGTTAGGCGATGCGTGCGACCGCCCGCTCAAAGAGGCCGACGGGCCGATGCGCGAATACTACATGGCCGAGAATATCAAACGAGCCGTGGACGTTGCGCCGCCAAAGACTGGTGTCATTGTGTGGGCCCATAACGGTCACATCTCGAAAGGGAAGGAGAATGGAACGGACCCGTTCATGGGCTTTCATTTGCAGCGCTTTTTCGACAATGCCTACTACGCATTGGCCTTCAGTTTCAACCAGGGTTCCTTCCAGGCGCGTGACTACCGCCCAACTGGGAAGCGGGCGGTGATGTCGTTCGTTGTCAGCGGAGCTCCTGAAGGAACAATCGATTGGTATCTAGCCCGCCCTGGGATAAAGACCTACTTCGTAGATCTTCGTAAGCCAACGACCGATGCCGTCTCGCGCTGGCTGACGACGCCACGGCCCATGCGGTCCATCGGCTCTTACTTTGACGCCGAGAAGCAGGACTTGTACTTTATGCCGGTTACGCCGAGTCAGGATTACGATGGCTTCGTGTACTTCGAGCGCACCACGCGGGCTCATCCGAATCCATCGGTGGAGAATGTAGCGCCATAGCCTTTCGGCACATGAGGCACCTGCGCATCCCAAATGAATCTCGAATCACTGAGTTCAATCACCATTTTGGGCATCGGCCTGGTGTTTGGTCTAAAACACGCAACTGAGGTCGACCACGTCGTTGCGGTCTCGACGATCGTGAGCCAGCACAGAAACGTTTTCCGATCAGTACTGGTTGGCTTGTTATGGGGCGCAGGCCACACTGCGGCACTTGTAGTCGTCGGCGGGTTTGTACTCGTCTTGCGCATTGCAATTCCCGAAGAGATTAATAGCTGGCTCGAGTTTGGTGTCGCCCTAATGATTATCGTCTTGGGCGTCGTCGCACTTCGGCGAGCTTTGCGCGGTGGAGCTACAGTTCACGTACACCAGCACACTCACGACGGCCTTTCTCACAAGCACGTTCACTTCCATGATAAGGAAACGAAGCACGAGCCAACTGTGCGCACAGCACACTCGCACGCGGTCTCACAAATTGGATGGAAGCCGATACTGATTGGCACGATGCATGGCTTGGCCGGTTCCGGAGCGCTTACAGTGCTCGTCATGACTCAGATCAGTTCGACCGCGATAGGTTTAGTGTACCTGGCAATCTTTGGGCTCGGTTCAATGGTCGGAATGGTTTTGATGTCAGGCTTGATTGGGCTGCCTTTTGTTTTTACCTCGAGACACTTAACCGCTGCTCATCATCGACTCCAGACTGTAGCCGCAGTACTCAGCATTTGCTTCGGCGCTTGGTACGCGTTTGCAAGTGGCGCCCTCACTAGCTTGTTTTAATCCCACGAACAGATCTTCTGCCCGGCGAAGCAACTCTAATCCATTCCGCTGAATCTTTGAGTACAACAATCAGGTCTACTGATCTCCCCGTCATTAACTAGCTCCCCGCTCGCAAGTTACAACTGAAAACAAAATAGGAGAAAGTGATGAAAGTCCATCGTTCCTTCGAGAAGGTTCTCATCTTCGGACTGGTCTGCGTATGTTCTTGCACCACGGTTTCAGCGCAGGAGAGCGGATCATCCGCATCCGTTTCCCGAACCCGCGCGATCGGCAACGCCAATCCCAACGCTCCGCATACTCCTTCAACGACGACTTATTACCCGACCTCCCCGTCTCATCCAATTTATTCCAGTCCAGCCCCGGTCTTCAGGATTCCCGATGAAGTGGCTGTCGAAGAGTTCGTCAATTATCACAAGCACAGGCTGCCTCTGCCGAAATCGGGTCAGGCCGTCGCGATGGACACGCGTTGGGGTAACGCAGAGTACTCGCGTTTCCAGCGCGAAGCCGTGCTGCAAATCGGATTTACCACTGCCGAGGTTAATGAACGGACCGACTTGCGCCCTTTGAATCTTGTTCTCGTCATCGATAAGAGCGGTTCAATGGCGGACAGCGACAAGATGTCGCGCGTAAAGGAAAGCTTGCGGACAATGCTCGACAAGCTGCGACCTGAAGACATTCTCTCGATTGTCACTTTTGACACCACCGCGCAGGTCTTATATTCCGCTGGTCGAATAGGCGACGGTCACGGCTTGCGACGGGCCATTGACTGTATTGAGCCGGGTGGTGCGACCAATATTCACAGCGGGCTGATGCTCGGTTACGCAGAGGCGAAAAAACATTTCCGCAAGGATTCAACCAACCGCGTGATCCTCCTGACCGACGGAATTGCGAACCAGGGAGTTGTGGACCCGGACCGGATCGCAGCTGATTCCTCCGAGTGCAACGGGCAGGGAATCGATCTCTCGACCATTGGCGTAGGCCTCGATCTGAATAACGATCTGCTCCGCACGCTGGCGAAGTCCGGACGCGGGCTCTACCATTTCATCTCGGATTACAAGGACATCAATAAAGTTTTTGTGACTGAAGTGCAGAGCCTTATATCGTCGGTAGCCAAAAGGGTCGAGGTCAGGATCGAGTACGGCCCGGGCTTGCATCTCGATAGAATCTACGGCTACTCGCCCCGCTATGGAAACGGAACAGTCTCCGTTGGCCTCGATGATATGAATAATGGTCTGACGCAGGTTGTAATGGCGAAGTTCCGGACACAATCCGCCAAAAACGTGATTCCGGTAAAAGTGAGGCTCTCATATTTCGACGTGAGGCGTAAATGCATGGTCGAAGAGATACAGGAGGCTCGTCTCGTGCCTGCGGAAAGCGATTCGTGCGACCTACTTGCGGATGTCGAGGTCAAGAAGAACTACACGATCGCAGAACTGGCCAATTCGCTTTTTGAGATGACCGGACTTGCGCGGTTCGGCAACCATACGAAAGCTCAGAATGTCCTCGACGCTTCAGTTGCAATCGCGTATCGGCGATACCCGAACATGGAAGACGAAGACATACGATTTATCCTCAATATTGTCGAAGGGTACCGGCGCGACCTGACGGCCTATAACGCACATTACCGCAGGTCAGATTGCGGCAGCTGCCGGTAACGTGTTATTTCGTCGTTTTGTTTCGTGTGGTTTCGTGCATCACGATCCACGAAACCACGCGAAGTAAAGAAACGAAAATGACAGTTTGAGGTCGACAGATACTTGCGGATCCTGATCCTGAATCACGATGAAGTTGTTCAACTTCTGCCGATGAAAGAGTGCATCGGCTTGATGCGCGAGGCTCTCATCAAACTCGCGTCCGGCAGCGCTTATCAGCCACTAAGAACAATCATTCGGCCGCCCGGCGCAGCAGGTGTAATGGGTTTGATGCCGTCGTACGTGTCCGGCGAGAACGCAGCCTATGGCTTGAAAGCCATTTGCGTATTTCCAGGAAATCCGGCACTAGGCAAGGACGCGCATCAGGGAGCGGTGCTGCTTTTTAGTGCGGAGACGGGTGAGTTGCAGGCCATGATGAATGCTTCGGCGATTACTGCAATCCGCACAGCCGCCGTCTCAGGTGTTGCGACTGACGTGCTCGCGCGAGAGGACGCGTGCAATCTCGCGATTATCGGCGCCGGGGTCCAAGCGCGCTCGCATTTGGCAGCGATGTCTGAGGTTCGTTCGATCAATCGTTGCCGAATTGCGAGTCGAAATATAGAACACGCCCGACAACTTGCTGAAGAGATGAGACGAAGCTTTTCATTTCCCTTGGAACCCGTTGAGAGTGTCGAAGAAGCTTTACTCGGTGCTGACATAATAGTTGCGGCGACCACTGCCAAGGAGCCAGTCATCCATCGCCAATCGATTTCACCCGGCGTCCACTTAAATGTAGTGGGATCGAGTACGCCGAATGCGCGCGAGGTAGACACGGCAACCATGGCAGGATGCAGCCTTTTTGTAGACCGGCGCGAGTCGACCATCAACGAAGCTGGCGATTACCTGTTCGCGGCGCGCGAAGGTGCAATCGGCCCGGATCACATTCGGGCTGAGCTCGGGGAGGTACTTACCGGCGACAAACCGGGTCGGACTTCACCGGAGGAGATCACTTTGTTCAAATCGCTTGGTTTGGCTGTCGAGGATCTTGCGTGCGCGGAATATTTATACCGCAAGGCGAGGGAAGTGAACGCTGGGACTTGGGTTGAGTATTCATGATCTACGAACGATCCACGAAATGACACGAAATAACACTAACAGATCGTTCGTGTTAATTCGTGTGATTAGTGGATCGTTCTTTTCTGTCCTTAGTTCCCAATCATTGTATGACTGGACTTCTACCCACTCTTGCTGACATCAACGATGCGCGACGAATGATTGCGAGTTCCGCAATCCGCACACCTCTCGTTCGGCTCAACATTAGCGACACTCCGTCCGAGATTTACCTCAAGCTCGAAAACCTTCAGCCAATCGGCTCATTCAAGATACGTGGCGCGACGAATGCGATGGCCCGCATGCCCAGTGAGATCCTCGCTCGTGGAGTACTGACTGCATCGGCAGGAAACATGGCCCAGGGAGTAGCCTGGAGTGCGCGTCAGCTTGGCATTCCATGCACGGTGATTGCGCCTGAGACTGCTCCGGAAACGAAAGTGAAAGCCATCGAACGCCTGGGCGGTCGGGTAATCAAAGTTCCATTCGAAGATTGGTGGCGAGCTTTTGAAGATCGCGCGTTTCCCGGTATCGAAGCAACGTTTGTTCATGCATTTGATGATCTGAATGTGATGGCTGGCAACGGCACAATCGCTATCGAGATAATTGAAGACCTGCCGGACGTTGATGCGGTTGTCATTCCGTGGGGAGGCGGCGGACTTACATGTGGAATTGCTACCGGAATGCGTGCGCTGAATCCTAAGAGCAAGATATTCGCGGCCGAAGTGGCGACGGCGGCGCCGCTCGCCGCTTCGCTGGCTGCTGGGTCACCGCGGACTGTGGATTACAAGCCATCGTTTGTCGATGGTATCGGCGCAAAGATGGTTTTCCCGCAAATGCTGGAGCGGGCACGTGAGTTGATTGACGGCTCCCTCGTTGCGGAATTGGAAGAGGTCGCATCAGCCGTACGACTTTTGGCTGAACGCAATCGGGTTATCGCTGAGGGTGCGGGTGCATGTTCGGTCGCGTGCGCGCTTGCTGGCAAATCAGGCACGGGTAAGGTCGTCTGCATCGTCTCCGGCGGCAATATAGACTTCGCAACTCTGTCCGGGATACTTACCGATAACCAATTAAAACGTGAATAAGAGCGCGACGCGGAGCGTCGCTTGACGTTAGCCCGGCCTTTCAAGGCCGGGAAAGAAGGGGATTTGATTAGGACGCGTCGCGTCAGCGACGCGCTGAGGTCCGCCGGATTTTGTGTTCATTCATTGCGTCGCTACGCGACGCACAACTTTGGGGATCTCCATCTAACCGGGCCTTGAAAGGCCGGGCTAAATTCAGTGCGACGCTACGCGTCGCTTCGTGTCACCTCGCATTGGGCCATGACGATCCGAGTACTGATTCACTTCACCGGTTTGCCATTTTTATAGACCACGCCTCCGCGGTAAACGAAAACGTGGCGTTGTTTTTCTGCCCTGCGTCTGGCTGCTGCCGGCATGGCGGGACCATAAAAACCTGGCAGGATTAGAACGATCGAATCGCCCTTGCGCTTCATGGAAATGAGTTGGTTGCAGGTACCAAAGAATGGAGTGCCTTTTGCGCCAGACGCACTGGCGCTGACAAAGTAGTACGTGAAGGGACAGCCAGTACCACCGTTGTTGGTTACGAGGACAACGTCTGTGGGACCAATGGACGTCAATTCGCCTAGATCGAGACTGTTATTTCCTTCAATTGGTGGATCCAGTGGCTGACCTTTGAAGAGCAGTATCCTGTGTTCATCGACCGACAGCCTACCGAACCGAGTTGAGACCTCTTTAGCCTCCTGTGGTGATACGGATGAAGTGCTACCGCCGAATATGAACATCGCGGCCAAACCGATGATTAGCTTCCTCATGCGGTTCTCCTAGACTCACGTTGGATTGCTTCTTAAAGGAAGCGGGGAAATGTACTCCGTAAGTACCCAGGATTTCAAAGTAACCATGCCCTGGAATTAGCAAACGCCTGCACCTTTATTTCAAATCAACAACACTGAATCTCATTCGATGACTTTTCGCTTCCAAGTTGGTTCAGATAGGATGTAATGACCAATGAAGCGCTTTCGATTAATTCTTGGCATTTTAATCTTCACAGCAGTGGCTTCGGCGACGTGGTACATCGCGCGAGGTAGGCTGAATCCTGCTCCACGCATTGCGTCAGAAGTCGATGCTCCTTCTTCGCAACACTCGACTTTGGAGATTACGTATATCGCGAATCAAGGCGTCCTTATTTCAGTAGGCGATAAGCAAGTGTTGATTGACGGGTTGCATCGCGAGTACAAGCCGGCTTATGCATTCTTACCGCCACCGCAGCGTGAAAAGATTGAGACTGCAAAAGCGCCATTCGACACGATTGATCTGATTCTTGTTTCGCACCTGCACTTAGATCATTTTCACCCCGAATCCGTAGGCCGCCATTTACAGCACAACTTGGAAGCGACGCTGGTCTCGTCTCAACAAGTCACGGACGAAGTCGAGAAGAATTTCAAAGGTTATGATGCGATCAAAACGCGTGTGGTGGCTGCGACACCGCCGTTGAAAGAAAGAGTTGCAATGAAGGCGTCCGGAATAGATTTTGAAGTCTTAGGACTCCGCCACGGCAACGAAAACTTTCGTTGGATTCAAAACCTCGGGCACCTCATCAAACTCGGCGGGAAGAGAATACTGCACATCGGGGACGCCGACACGGCTTTAGAAAATTTCGAGTCGTTCAAACTACACGAAGCCGGGATTGACGTCGCTTTCATACCATTCTGGTTTTTGCTTGACGAAGATGGTCAGACGCTGGTGACCAAACATATCAGGCCGAAACATATCATCGCGGTTCACATCTCCCCGGATGACGCAGAGAAAGTAGCGGGACAGATTAAGCAGAACTTCCCAAACGCCGTCGCGTTCACCACCATGTTAGAAAAGAGGCGTTATTAAGAGGCTTGAAAATTAGCTAACGCCGGAAAGCGATCGTTCATTTCTGTTAAGCGCGTCCCTTGTATGCGAATCGCAATCATCGGTGGAGGCATTGGCGGACTGACGGCTGCTCTCGCGCTTCGTCGAGTTGGTTTTTCTCCAATCATTTTTGAGCAGGCCCCCGAACTGCTTGAAGTCGGCGCCGCGATCGCTCTATGGCCAAACGCCATGCGGTTGTTGCGTCATCTCGATCTCGATAAAGAGATCATGGCGAAGGCGGGAATAATAGAGAACGTTAAAGTGCTTGACTGGCGAGGCAAGCTCTTGAAAAGCGCACGCCTCCCTGAAACTAATGCTCCAGCCGTAGCACTGCGCCGCGCCGACCTTCAGACGACATTACTGCATGCTGTGCCCGCCGGTTCGGTTCATCTTGGACATCACCTCACCGGCTTTTTACAAAACGCGGACAAGTTGACGGTGACGTTTTCCGATGGCGCCTCCTTCGATTGCGACTTGTTGATTGGCGCCGACGGTCTGCATTCGGCAGTTCGAGCCCAAGCCTTCAACGATGGGGAACCAGCTGGCTGCGGATATATTGCCTGGCGCGGCGTTAGTGATTTCCGGCCGCTATCTTTGACACCCGGTACGGCGATAGAAATTCATGGGCTTGGCAAGCGCTTCGGTATAGGACCAGTCGGGCTCGGCAGGGTTGGCTGGTGGGCGACCGCAAACTTCACGCAAGTAGATGATGAGACGTCAGATGAACAGCAGAGATTGCTCGAGTTGTTCGCCGGGTGGTTCCAGCCGGTCATCGAGCTCATTCAAGAAACTCCAGAAAAGGGCATCGTGCGAAACTCAGTGTTTGATCGTCCACGAGCTAGCCGATGGGGGATGGACCGTTTCACACTGCTCGGAGATGCGATTCATCCCACGACACCCAACCTCGGTCAGGGTGGTTGTTTGGCGATCGAAGACGCGATCGTGCTGGCAAGGTGTCTTTCTAAAGACAACGATCCGGTTCGGGCGCTTCGAAATTATGAACGATTGCGTGATAGTCGGACTGCTAACGTGGTGAGATGGTCACGCTACTACGGGGTGGTAGGGCAGTGGCAAAGCTGGCCGGCCACCTTCACCCGCTCGCTCATAATCTCGATGTGTCCCGAGTCAGTCATTCAGCGTTTGCTTCTTTTGGTGTTTGATTACGACGCCAACGAGGTCAAGGTTTAAGAGTGCGGCTTTACAATTCTTTTGTGGCGGAGGATTTTCCGCTACTCCTCGCGGCGGTGGACATGAACGTTCCGGTAAGTCCCGCACCGGCGCTCTGGACTTGCCAGACGAAGCGCCCATTCGTTTGCCGCTTCGCTCCGTTTTCTACAAAAGTCGCGACCACGTTGTCTCCGTCAATTGAGCCGGAGACCTGGATGGGAGTTCGCTCGCTGGCGGACAGGGTTCGACCATTCTCAGAAACCTTTTCACCCTTCGCAGTAAACTCTTTTCCAGTCTGATTAACCACTAAGCGGAAGCCAATCTCCATATTGTCAAACTGTCTATAAGCAGTCTTCTGGACGGTGTTAACGATTCTCCATTCACCGGTCAGATTCTGCGCCGGGGCTTCCTCTTGTGCTTCGGTGCTTTCGGACTGAGGCGCAGGGGCTGATGGAACCGCCTGCATTTCAGCGATCGATGTCTGACGGCGGCGCTCATTTACTTTCAGCGCTAACCCAATTGTTCCCGCTGTAAGAATCAATACGACCGCGACGTACAAGGCGACTCGACGCCGCCGAACTTCAGCTAGCGGAACTACTGGCTCGGGCGTTCCGTCCCAATCGACGATTGGAACTCCGCATGTCTCCTTCATCTCGACGCATTCGATACCAAAGAACTGCTTCAACACTACGCGCTCATTCGGCGTGATTGAACTCGAAATGGGCATTGGACTTGACGGGTCGAAAGTGAATCGCGCGTCGCGAACTGAAAGAGCCGCATTCAATGCCTGGAAACCGGTGAGCGAGCCCAGGCGAGCGTCCAGAAGCTTGCCTTCTTTAAAGAAAAAAGTCGCCGAAGCGTTCATTTCAAGACGTCCGCTCTCATGGTTCGATGAGATAATCTCAATCATCTCGACGAGCGTACGATTAGCCTGATCCAAATTTCCCACAGTATTTCCTTGCCCTTTCGATAAATGCACACGCCGGCAAACGATGTCGGCTTTGTGTCGAGCAGTTTCAGAGGGAGTGAAACCCGAACTTGTTTGCGTTAGGGGGAAATGGGAAGAGGAAGCGAGTGTAAGGGTTGTGATTTCGTACGTCAACTCGCGGACAAAAATCTAATGTTCGTACCCAGGGTTGCGAGCTACGCCGCTCAGCGTAGATGGCAATCAGAACGCTGAAAGCGTTCGTGAATCTTAGCCCAGGGTTGCGGCGCTTCGCCGCTACCCTGGGAACTCTGAACAATTAGCATACGCAACCTTGAAAGGGTTGCGTCTTGGATCTTGCGCACAGCGAGTCGCAACTCCTAACCGGCGATTAAATAAGTCGCAACTGTGAAGGAGTTGCGACTTGGGTTCCATCCGCACAAACAAAGACGCAACCCTTTCAGGGTTGCTTTTTCAATTGATCAATGCGCGTCCCCAGGGTAGCGGCGAAGCGCCGCAACCCTGGGCTGAGATTCATGAACGCTTTCAGCGTTCTGGGCTTTGCTTATCAACGGCCCGGCATAATTATCTGCGCGAAAAACAGCTGGGCGAATTATGTGACGTCATTGAGATGCTCTCCTTAATCATGTGAAGCTCGCTTTGATGTAACGCGCAAAAACTGAGTCTTTTCAGTCACGCGGAAGAACTGCGTCTTTTCTCACGATCGATCAAGCGTAAAAACAGCCTGTTTCGGCTCATGCCAGAGCAGGAAAAATTTCTTTGGATCGGTTACAGGCGGCGCTATAAGCAAGGAGATGGAACGAATTCTGCCAGTGGTTCGTAAGGCCACAGGAAAGCAAACTCCTGAAGTCCCAACAGTTAAGGAGACGAAAGTGAAATCAAGATTAGTTACTGCGATTGCTGCACTTTGCGTGTGCTTGTCAGCCTCAAGCGTTACGACATCTACCATGGTGGCTACGCGCGACTGGCCTCAGTGGCGCGGCCCTGCACGTGACGGTAATTCAAGAGACACAGGTCTACTGAAACAGTGGCCAGCAGGTGGGCCGAAATTGCTCTGGCAAGTGAACGATCTCGGAGACGGATATTCCACGCCTGTGGTTGTGGGGACGCGCATCTACCTGATGAGCAACCATGGTATGGACAATGAATTTGTTCAGGCTCTCTCAACTAAAGATGGGAAACCCATCTGGACCACACGCGTCGGGAACGTTGGCAATCCCAATCAGAACCCGCCTTATCCAAAAGCACGCTCAACTCCTACTGTCGATGGAGATTATCTCTACGCTCTGGGGTCGGATGGCGACCTAGCTTGTCTCGAAGTAAAGAGTGGCAAGATTCGTTGGCAGAAGAACATTCGGAAAGAGTTCGGCGGGCAGCCTGGCGAGTGGGCTTATGCTGAGTCTCCATTGGTCGACGGCGATGTCGTTGTCGTGACGCCCGGTGGTGCTGAGGCCACGATGGTCGCAGTTAACAAGAAAACTGGAGCAACTGTTTGGAAGTCGCCGATTCCAGGTGGTGAGCCCGCTGGTTACGCATCGGCGATCGTGGTTAACGGCGGTGGCCGCAAACAGTATGTGCAGTTGTTGAGCAAGGGTATAGTGGGTGTCGACGCGAAGACTGGACAGTTTCTCTGGCGTTATTCTGAGGCAGCCAAAGGGCCGGCGCAGTATTTCACGCCGGTGGCGCGTGGCGAATACGTTTATGGTGGAGCTCTTGGTGTCGGCGGTGGGCTCGTGCGATTGAAGGCGGAGGGTGGCGGTGTCGCTGCGGAGCAGGTGTACTTCACACGTGGACTTCCGAATGGAATCGGCGGGGCGGTGCTGGTCGGTGATACTCTTTACGGAACCGAGGTTGGTCAATCGCTGGTTGCGGCTGACTTCGCTACCGGAACAGTGAAGTGGAAGGCTGAGAAATTCGGATGGGGTTCAGTGGCCGCCGCCGACGGACTTTTATTTGTTCATTTCATCAACGGAGACGTAGCGTTGGTCGAGGCGACTCCCGAAGCATTTCGAGAGAAGGGGCGATTCACTCCGCCGGCTCAGCCGAAGAAGAAACAGGTAGGGCAGTTTCCAGAAGGAGCCTTTGCGTATCCGGTGATTGCTAACGGCAGGCTGTATATTCGCGACCTTGGAACGTTGTGGGCGTACGATGTTAGGAAAGGATGAAGGATGAAGGCGGAAGGATGAAGGACGCGGGGACACGGAGAAGCGGGGACACGGAGACAGTCTCCTGCGGCTCGATGGGTCGTAGAAACCCTTGTCACCGCGTCTCCGCATCTCCTTGTCTCCGTGTCTTCGTCCGCCTTCATCCTTCCTAATTTCATTCTGAAAACGGGGGCGACAATGTATTGCTCAACTTGTGGTGTGGCGCTCGCGCAGGGCTTGAGCTACTGCAATTATTGTGGCGCCAAGTTGAATCGCGACGATGGGGACGCCAATACACCAGAAGTACGTTATCTCATCTTTGCGATGATGGCCACGTTCTTCTTCGGCATGGTAGCCATCACGATGATGATGGGAGTTATGAAAGTTATACTTCGCCTGCCTGTCGGCGAGGTTCTTCTTTTCTCGTTGTTACCCTTTTTGCTCATGCTTATCCTTGAGGGTGTGTTCATGCGGCTGTTATTTACCCGCAAGCGTGGCGCAGCAGACGAGAAGGCGCTGAAGGGACAAGCGACAAAAGAGCTTGATGCCGCCCGAGTGATGCCCGACCCGCGAATGATTCCAGAGGGGCAACTGCCAGATGCACGAGCGATCCCGCAACAGCGTCCAAGCGTGACAGAGCACACGACCCGCGCATTCGATCCGATCTACACGGAACGAAAAGAGAGATGAATTGCTGTTCCATGTCAGTGAAGAACCAGGGATAGATCAGTTCGAGCCGCGAGCACCAGAAGACGGGGGTGAGCCAGTCGTGTGGGCCATCGACGCCAATCGTCTTCGCAACTACCTTTTGCCGCGTGAGTGCCCGCGCGTCACCTATTACGCAGGACCTCAAACCACTGCTTCTGATGTGGAGCGGTTTCTCGGGTCGAGCTTAGCCGTCGTAGCCATCGAAGGCTCTTGGTTGGAGCGCGTTCGAGCTTGCCGGTTGTACTGCTATCACCTGCCGGAGCAAACATTTGAGTGCGTTGACGAATGCGCTGGTTACTTTATTAGCCGCGTCGCCGTTGTGCCCACGCGAGGCGAAGTCTTTGACGATGTGTTAGGCGAACTGGTAAAGCGCAGCGTCGAAGTACGCTTCGTGCCGAACCTATGGCCTTTGCGTGATGCCGTGGTCGCTTCGAGTTTACAGTTTTCATTGATCCGCATGCGCAACGCGCTCAGAAGGGAGACAAGGATTGGCGCGGTAGTTCGGTGAGCCGCGGGGCGGCGGCAGAGGGTAAACGCATGAAACTCATTTTTCTCCTTATCTTAATCGTCGCAATACACGTCGCGGCCATGGGGCAGACGAAGACCCGAGGCATTCTCCTTGAAGACCTTACGTGGATAGAAGCCGAAAAGGTTCTAACCGATAAAACAATCGTCGTCATCCCGCTTGGCGCCGCGGCCAAGGAACACGGCCCGCATTTAAAACTTAAGAACGACTGGCTTATTGCCGAATACTTGAAGAAACGCGTGCTGGAGCAATCGAACGTGGTAATAGCACCTACCATTAACTACCACTTCTACCCAGCGTTCCTCGAATATCCTGGCTCGACGTCGCTCCGGCTCGACACGGCCCGCGACCTTATCGTCGATGTTTGTAAGAGCCTGGCTCGTTATGGACCGCGCCGTTTTTATGTGCTTAACACCGGCATCTCAACGCTGCGAGCCTTGCAACCTGCGGTTGAGTTGTTAGCCAAGGACGGGATAATTCTTCGTTATACCGATCTTCTGAGAATCACTGGCCCGGTCGAGAAAGCTATCGGTAAGCAGGAGGGTGGTACACACGCGGACGAGATTGAGACTTCCATGATGCTGTACCTGGCTCCGGCTACCGTGGATATGAAGAAGGCAGCGAAAGATTATCATCCGAGCACTGAGCGTGGACTGACTCGCGATCCGAAAGGGAAGGGCGTCTATTCAGCGACCGGCATTTATGGTGATGCAACTTTGGCGACGCGAGCAAAAGGTGAGCAGATAACGAAAGCTTTGGTTGCAGGCATTCTCAAGGACATCGAAGACCTGCGCCAAGCTGATGTCGCCCGCTAAAGCGGGCTCGATAGCTTGAGCGTGACGTGATCCCCGGGCTGCGCTCGCTTCGCTCGCTCACCCGGGGCTACTATCATGCCGCCGCTCCGCGGCTCGTTGTCAATCCTCCCGAACATTCCGAAACGTGATTGAGTAACGTAACTGTTCCACGCTCGAAATGCTGTG
>DATEDU010000331.1:0-15202 GCA_035281525.1 Pyrinomonadaceae bacterium
TAGTCACCATTGACGACGGCACTTCGGAGCGCTTCATCCCATCGAATCTCGTCAGTGTTCCAACCGATCGTGATGCCATGACCACCGTAATCGTCATTCGGCTTGAGTACCAGTTTGTGACGATTGGCTGCTACGAAATCAAGCAAGTCAATTTGCATCCCCTGGTAATCGCTTTTCTCAGCGCGCACCAAACGAGTCCACGGGACGTGCGCGCGAATTGCATCCTGTTGAGCACCGGTAAATAACGAGGCACGGCGTCCACTCGTCAACACTGCGAACAAAGCTTTCTTGTGAATCAGCTTCGAGCGGAAGCTGTTCACCATACACACTGCCCGCGCGCGATACGCCTCGAGCAATGCCGGGTGCACCTGCATCACTGGAAGATATTCATTCACCAGCAGCCGCTTGTAGACAATATCGATCTTGAAGTCACCTTTCTTCAAGCGGCCTTTCGTGAATTCCAACTCGTCCGGCGAACAGATTATTGAAGAGTATCCATTCTGTTCGAAGAACTCCTTGAACAATTCAAACTCTTTTTGAGTTGGCCTGTCCTTCAAATCGACGATTGCAATCGTTGGTGGCTGATCTGGTTTCCGGCCGAGAAACTCCTGGTACGACTCCAGCAACACGTCGAGCATGAAACGGCGGCCGTAAGAGGCGCGCAAGTTATAGCGTTCGGCAAACCGCTGCATCACCGGAAGCGCGGAGAAGATGTCGTACGCAGCGTCGGCATAGGCTATTCCTGCCGGACTCTCCCCGTTCAGCTCAACGAAGCTATAGCTGGAGTCAGTAAGAAACGAGTCCAACCTCGACGTAGGTGACACGGCCTTGTATCCGGGATCGATGGCAATCAAATGTCTCTCGATTGGAGTTAGACCAAGATCGTCGATAATCGTAGAATCCTCGATTGCAGCGTCCTTGACTCGTTGAATCGCGGCCCAAACTGTTTCACATATCGTGCAGATCCGGGCAAAGTCTTCCTCAGTTACAAAATGAGGACGCAGGTACGGCGAAAGGCGGCGGCCGCCAAAGATCAATTTTGCACGCTCGAGCCCTTCATCGAGCATCGCGCGAGAAGTCTCGGCGAGATTGTTTTCCGTCAACAGATCGTGATAATGCGAAACCGCCTGTTTCAACATGATTTAGACCGGAAAATCGGGCAGCGTAGTAAGAAGAGCTTTTGAATCTCGATAGGTTAGCACAGTCCTGTGATGAGGCCGAATAAGCGTGGCTGAATTGAGACGCTCGATGGGCGTGGGCCAGGCCACCGCCATGGTGGTGGGCATCATCATTGGAGCGTCAATCTTTGTTCAGCCTTCCGAAATTGCAAGGCTCGTCCCGTCTACGGTCGGCGTAATGCTGGTTTGGATCGGGGCGGGCCTGTTGACTTTTTGTGGCGCTCTCGCCTGCGCTGAGCTCGCGTCGGCCTTCCCACGCACCGGCGGCGTTTACATTTTTCTTAAGGACACCTATTCGCCTTCGATGGGCTTTCTGTGGGGATGGGCGATGTTCTGGAGCATTCACTCCGGAATCATTGCTGCTATCGCCGTCGTGTTCGCTCGTTATGCGGGCTATTTCGTGCCGCTCAGCGATCGGCAGATCAGCGTCGTTGCTATTGCCGTCATTCTGGTGTTGTCAGCTATCAATTATCTCGGCGTCAGGCATGGAAGCATCCTTCAAGCAGTCTTCACACTCGTGAAGGTGATTGCTATCGTCGCAATTCTTCTGTTAGTCGTGCTGTTGGGATCTCCTCAAGCCGAAACCGTTCGAATTACAGATGAGCCACTCGCAGTTAATGCTTTTATACAGGCAGTGGCGGCCGGCCTGTTTGCGTTTGGTGGTTGGCACATGGTGACTTACACCGCCGAAGAGACGCGTAATCCTGAACGCACAATTCCGCTGGCGCTGATGATTGGTACGGTCGTCGTCACAGCATGTTACATCGCGCTGAATACCGCGTACTTTTACGCGCTGCCGCTCGCAAAGGTGATTTCGTCCACTCGCGTCGCAGCAGATGCTGCTGAAGCGGTGGTCGGGCCTCGCGGCGGCAGCATTATTTCAGCGCTGGTATTGTTCTCAAGTTTTGGCGCAGTGAACGGCATCATTCTCGTTGGTCCAAGAGTCTACTTCGCGATGGCTCGAGACGGGTTGTTGTTCAACTGGCTCAACGCCGTGCACCCACGTTTTCAAACACCACACCGCGCGATCATTTTGCAGGCGGCCTGGGCATCGGTGCTGGTCGCAATCGGAACCTACCGTGCGCTTTTTACACGCGTAATTTTCACTGAGTGGATCTTTTTTGGATTGATGGTAATGGGACTGTACTGGCTGCGGCGACGAGCTGATTACAAACCTCGGTTCCGCGCCTTCGGCTATCCTATACTTCCTGCGCTGTTCGTCATCGGATCGTTTTTTATCGTTGTGAATCAGATCGTTGCGCAACCGCTTGATAGCGCTCTCAGTCTCGGTCTGGTAGCAGTTGGTCTGCCCGTGTATTATCTCTGGACTAGATTCAAACTTAGATGATCATCGATTTTCATAACCATTTCTATCCACCCGCATATCTTCAAGCATTGCAGGAGGGACCATCCAACGTCAGGGTAACAATCGACGAGGTTGGTAATCCGCTGTTGCACTACCCTGGCGATTACAACATCGTAGTCCCCGGCCATCGCGACATTGACTACCGAGAGCACGTGCTGGAGGAGCAAGAGATCGACAAACAGATCCTGACTCTGACTACTCCAGGAACGCATATAGAAACTCCGGCGCGAGCCGTTGAGCTCGCGCAGATGGTGAATGACGCTTTTGCCGAGATTGTAGAAACACGGAGCGATCGTTTCAGTGCTCTCGCGACGCTGCCGTTAAATGATCCCGCAGCGTCTGTCAAAGAGTTGGAGCGAGCAGTGACTACGCTCGGCTTTCGTGGAGTGATGTTGTTTAGCAATGTGAACGGCGTTGGGCTTGACGATGAGCGCTTTTGGCCGTTGTGGGAAAAAGCTGATGAGCTTGAAGCCGTGCTGTTCATCCATCCGACGCATCCCGTAGGCGTCGAGGCGATGACTGAATACTGGCTGATGCCGCTGGTGGGTTTCATGATGGACACAACGCTCGCTGCCGGCAAGCTTCTGTTCAGCGGAGTGATTCCGCGATTCACGCGCATTACCTGGGTTTTGGCACACCTTGGCGGCGCGGTGCCTTACCTTGCGGAACGATGGGATCGCGGGTATCACGCATTCAAGGAATGCCGAACGAATCTTGAAAAGTCGCCTAGCGAATACTTAAAAACCCTCTATTACGATTCCGTCAATTTCGATGTGAACGCGCTGATGATGGCGATAAACTTTGCGGGCGTCGATCACATCGTTGCCGGCAGCGACTACCCGCATCAGATTGGTAGTTTGGAGCTAATGAAAGATAGTTTGGCAGCGTTGCCGATATCTGAGGCGGACAAGGATCGTATTCGGTCGGGAAACGCTGCGAGAATTCTGGGGCTGTAGAACAATGAAATTCCTTTTAACCACATTAGCAATTTGTATCGCTGCACCCATTGCAGTTGGCCAGACTAACGCCGACGCAGACCGCCTCGCGAAAACTGTAACAATCTACCGCGACATTTACGGAGTGCCTCACATTTTTGGCCGAACTGACGCCAGCACACTCTTCGGGTTTGCCTATGCTCAAGCTGAGGATAACTTCTGGCGAGTCGAAGAAAACTTTATTTGGTCACTTGGTCGCGCGTCCGAGCTCTACGGCGAAGAGGCAGTGAATGAGGATCGACTCAACAACGCACTCGAAATTCCCAAGCTCGCGCGAGAGGAGTACGCGAGGCTCGATCGACACATGCGTGCATTGTGCGATGCCTTTGCTGCTGGGTTTAACTACTACCTCGCTCGACACCCCGAAGTACGCCCGAGACTCCTCACTCAAGTCGAGCCCTGGTACACCCTCGCGTTCATTCGTTACAACTACTATCAAAACGGGTTCGCGCGCGACCCAAGTCTGCGTCGAGCGGGATTGCAAACGGCTGAAAATGAAGTCGGGCTCAGCGATCATGTTGGATCGAATGGTTGGGTGATTGGTCCTTCGAGAAGTGCAACCGGATACGCGATGCTTTTCATCAATCCACACCTGCCGTTCTTCGGTTCAGGTCAGGTCTATGAAGGCCACGTGCACAGTGACGAGGGTTGGAATTTCACCGGTTACACGAGGTTCGGATTCCCATTTCCATATGTCGGACACAATGAAAACGGCGGCTGGGTAAGCACAGACAATGCGGCTGACCTGACCGATGTCTACATTGAGACTTTCGACGACCCCGCGCGCCCACTTGCTTACCGGTACGGAAAAGAATATCGGATGGCTACCGAGCGCGTTGCAGAGATCAAAGTTAAAACTGCATCGGGCTTGGAGACGCGGCGATTCAACATGCGCAAGACTCATCACGGTCCCGTCGTCGCCGCAAGCGAAGGCAAGTTGCTGACTCTGCGAATGGCAAAATTTGAGAGTGACGGCTGGCTACGCGAGTGGTACGACATGACCAAAGCAAAATCACTCGCCGCGATGAAACGTGCGATGGCGCCGCTCAACATGCTCTTCGGCAATGTCATGTACGCGGATCGTCAGGGCAACACCTGGTACCTTTACAACGGAGCTGTGCCGCGGCGCGATCCGAAGTTCGATTGGGCCAAGCCGGTGGACGGCAGCGATCCGGCTACTGAGTGGCAGGGTTATCACACGATGGATGAGCTGCCACAGATGACGAATCCAAAGACTGGCTGGATGCAGAACTGCAACACGACTCCTTTCCTGCTAACCAGCGAGGGCAACCCCGACCCGAGTAAATATCCGAAGTACATGGTTCAGGAACCCGACAACCGCCGCGGAGCGATCTCTCGGGAGATTCTAGCCGCGGACCACTCGTTCACTTTCGAAGAATGGCGGAAAGCTGCGTTTGATACGCGAGTGATGGCAGCTACGACTCGGTTGCCTGAACTGTTAGCAGCTCTCAAAGCTCACGCGGGTTCTGATTCGAAGCTCGCTGGAGCGTACGATGAGTTGTCTCGCTGGGATCGTCGAAGCACGACAGATTCGACTGCGATGACGTTGTTCAGCCTTTGGCATGATCGCATTTCTCGCGACCGTTCTGGGAATCAAAGCCCGGAACGTCTTGTCGCGCTGATGAGTGAGGTATTGGCCGGACTGGAACGCGATTTTGCCACCTGGCGCGTGGCTTGGGGTGAAATCAGCCGGCTGCAACGATTTGACGAAAGCAAGCGCGAACGGTTCGAGGACGCTAAACCGAGTTTGCCTGTCCCTGGTGTGAACGGTAATGACGGAGCAGTTTTCACGCTGTATGCAGCACCGGAGCGTGGACAGAAGCGACGCTATGGAGTAGCGGGCGGCAGTTATGTGAGTGTGGTCGAGTTCGCGCCGCGTGTGCGAGCGTTATCTATTCACACATTCGGCGCCAGCGGTGATCCGAAGAGTCCTCACTTTATGGACCAGGCTCATCTGTACGTGCGAGGCGAATTCAAGCCGGCGTGGCTGAGACTCGAAGATATTAAAGCCAACCTAAAAGCTTCTTATCATCCCGGTGAAGAAACACGGAAATAAAGTCGGGAGTCGAGAGTCTGGAGTCGGGAGTCTAGAGTCTAGAGTCAGAAGCAGTGCGCTTTTGACTGCCGAACTTCCGACTCCTGACTCCAGACTCCCGACTCCAGACTCCTTAAGGGTTAAAAATTACAGTTGAACGACTTCATTGAAACCCTTGCTTGTTCAATTGTCTTCTTGCAGGTGTCTGCCAGTGTAGCTTTCGTTTGAGGGTTGGCGGCAAGTTGTCGCCACGAGCTACGCCACTGCTCTATGCTTGCTTTATACTGCGCGCGTGCGGCCTCAGGCACCTTGTCGTCCACGCAGGCTTCATATTTGGTAATGAACTCATCGCATTCGGGGAGGCCAACGGCTGTAGAGCTTGCAGTAGAAGTCGCAGGAGTGGCTGCAGGTTTCGGACTTGTCGCAGCAGCGTTTGCATTACGATTAACGTCCACTTCAGTTCTGCCACATCCGATCAAGAGAAGAGAAGCCAATACACACAGCATCACAACCAATTGTTTTTGCATTTGTGTTCCTTCGGCAAAGATCAGAGTCGGGCCTGATCTCAAGGGATTAAAGAGCGGCGCAATAATACACTAGAATTTAGACCGCGCCAGTTCTTCTTATGACCGCTGGTTTGCTAGAATCGGGGTCTCCCATTGCATTTCAATACTTGGCCTTGGAGGGACAAATGAAAATGAATACGTGGGTGTGTGCTCAGGTTAAAGTTGCTCTACTAGTCATTAGTGTTTTTGCATTCTCAATCGGTGCGGTAGCACAGGACTCAGATCACTCTGGTCACCATCCAAAGGTTAGCGCGGCTGCCGATTCAGCGGCGATGTTTGAAATGCAGGAGTGGGCCAAGGCGCGACTAGCTAAATCGCCTCGCCACCAGGAGTGGGTGAAGGTGAAACATGGCAACCGCGAGGTTAACAGTTTTGTTGTTTACCCTGAGGTTAAGACAAAAGCCGCCGCAGTCGTGGTGATTCATGAAATCAACGGCTTGACCGATTGGGTGCAGAGCTTGACTGACCAACTCGCGGAAGCTGGTTATGTAGCAATCGCGCCGGATTTGCTTTCCGGCATGGGACCAAGCGGCGGCGGCACGAGCTCTTTCACCGAACGCAATGCCGTGGGCCAAGCCATTCGAGATCTCCCTCCGGATCAAGTCACTGCCGACCTGAATGCCGTAGCGGATTACGTTTCCAAGCTGCCGGCCTCGAACGGAAAAGTCGCCGTTGGAGGCTTCTGTTGGGGTGGCGGCCAGACATTCCGTTACGCGACGAATAATCCAAACATCAAAGCCGCTTTCGTTTTTTATGGACCAACGCCGAGTACGGCTGAGGGTCCGGACAAAGCTGCTCTCGAGCGGATTAAGGCGCCTGTTTACGGCTTCTACGCCGGCAACGATGCTCGCATCAATGCGGCTCTGCCAAAAACTACTGAGCTAATGAAGGAGTTAGGCAAGACCTTCGATGTGGTTGTTTATGACGGCGCCGGTCACGGTTTCATGCGCGCCGGCGAAGCGCCCGAGCCGAAGGCTGCTGAGTCGAAGGGAGATCCGGAAGCAGACAAGAAGGCTGCTGAGGAGTACCAAAAGAATCTCACCGCTTACAAGGCAAACAAGAAGGCGCGTGATGAGGCGTGGGTCCGCTGGAAAGGCATCCTGGGAAAAATCTGATCATTTGCGCGGCGTCGTAGCAAATTCAACATTGACGATGACTCGTTCGCGGTTGCGGACGACGCTAAACGAGTAACTCGCCTGAGCGTTGGATTTCAGAGTGTCGGCAACAGCAGGTGACGAGACATCTTTTCCATCGATCGTTTCAATGATGTCCCCCGGTCGCAGCCCTGCCTTGAACGCTGGCGTCGCCGGATACACCTCCATCACTAGCAAGCCGCCATTAGCTCCGAAGGTTGAAGCTACCGGCGGCATCAACGCAACCGCGTCAATGCCGTGGGCCATTAACGTACTGGAAATCAATGAACGCGAAATTGGACGAGTAAAGAACGGATCAACTGTTGGCGTCGGAAATTCTCTGTCCGGCCATTTGAATTGGTAAAACTGATTTGGGAACTCGCTCAAGGTTAGCTTGACAGCCTCGGGAAACGGTTTGTCAGGGCGAGCTACTGTGAATTGAACCGCAGCTCCTGGACCAGCTTCCTCCAACAACCACGATAGCTCGTCCGAGCTTTTGATGGACTCTTCATCGACGCCAAGGATCACATCACCCTTGCGAAGTGCCGCCTTCGCTGCCGGACTGCCGGGAACTACCGAGGTGAGCATGATTCCGCCCCCAGATTGCGCCAACCACTTTGCACGCTCCGCTTGCCAACCTCTTATCATGACTTGCTCGAGCTGGAGGTTCTCAACCGGGTCACCGCTAACGCCGAGCCACGCTCGAGGAACGCTTGCTTGACGCTTCAGAACGCGTTGGGCTGCAGTGCGTACCAATGAGCTCGGCAGTACCGTGGCCTCGTTATTCGCCACCGCAGCAACGATTCCTACAGTTGCACCTGCGTCATTGATGACAATTCCACCGATGTTAGCTGCTGAGAGTTTTCGCGATCTTATTGTCAGGCGAGCTATTGCACCTGATGGCGCTCGGGAAATTCCGACGACTTCCCCTTCGGTTTCGCCGATACGCGCGAATATGGTTCCGCTCACCGGCGCCTGCGGACGCGCTACAGGCTCAGGGGCTAACAAATGCATGTGCTGTCCAACCTTCACCGACTCTTCATCGACGTCTGCCGCAAGCGATGGCTTTTTGTTCCCCACCTTAAGTACCGATAGCCCAGTTCCGCCGTCGAAGCCGACGTAATTCGCAATCCATCGCTGGCCGTCTCGAGCGATAACTGTCAAATCCGGCCGGTCGAACAAGGTGGTCGTTGCGCCTGCTAACGGCCACTGTGGGGCTGGTGTGAAGACTCGCGTCGGAGAGGTGCTAACGGCTGGAGGAGTTGTTGCGAAAGGAGCGGGCATCGGATCCATTTCGACTTCCGCATCGGGTAACCATGCAACAATCGTTTGCCCGTCATCCAATGACAAACCGGCAATGACATTGGTATGAACGTCTTGCGTTATGCTGAGAGCTTTATCAAGTTTCGAAATGGCCTTGACGTCTTTATCGGAACGCAGCAGCAGGCGAACCATTTTGAGCCCACTCAGCCGGTGCACTACTGTTACTACTTGAGGAGCGGATTGAGAGTTTTCAATCAAAACTGAGTCGGGCCGCGCTGCCGGTGCTTTGCCCGGTTTAGGAGTTGTTTGACTCGCGCGCGGCGCAGTGGCAGGAGTCGCAACCTGCGCGACGCCGGATACACACGAGCCGGCTGCGAACATTGTTCCAACTACGAGCGACCGTACCTTGTTCATGCTTAGCATTTGGCTATTTAATCCAAACTACCAGATACCTTTAGTTTTTGACATCTTCAGTGCGGTGGTGCTTGGGCCAAGCGTGCGTTGTGATCCGAAGCTCAGCGTTGGCAGAGAGATTGTGCGTGAAACGCCAGTCTCATAATCGAGTGACACCTTAAATGGTTCAGAAGGAGTTTGCACGGCAAAGACCGGGAAGGTTTCCAAACTCGCCACGGTAGCATCTTTTTTCACCACCTGGGCTGGTGCAATACTGAACTCTTGCGTAGCCACTCGGTTTCCTGTTCGCGATGAAGGAACGCCGTGTGTAATACGGTACCTCACGTTTCTTTGACCACTTGGGCGTGCAGTAGGTACCGAATCAGGCGGCGTGACGACATCTTCAGTTCGATTCTGATCGTCACTCTGCGCTACGGTCTCTTGCTTCTCTGATTTCGAAGACTGGTCAACTTTAGAAGACTGATCGACTTTAGAAGACTGATCGACCGCCGGCTGTGTGCCTCCTGCGGTGGTTCCGCCGTCCGATGACGTCAACGTCCGTAAAGCAAAGCCCGCTGCCAACACGAGGACTAATGTCGCTAACGCTGCTGCAGGCATTCCAAAAGAGCGACTCCCAAAAAATCCTGTATGCCGTTCCGCCTCGCCGCTCGCGAGCCGAGCGCGAACTCTGAAATCAAAATCAGCCGGCGCTTCGACAGGCTCGAGACCCGCCAGCAGCGCGCGCAGCTGGCCACGCCCGTCATAAAAAGTCTGGCATCGCTCGCAACCTCGAAGATGTTCGCTGGCGAAGGTGCTCAGGCTCTGATCGGAATTTAACTCATCGATTTCACGACAGACAGTTTTGCAATTAGCTAATCTCATAACGCTCCCACTTTACAGATACGCTCGCATCTTCTCTCGCAGAAAGTCACGTGCTCGACTAATTCTCGATTTCACCGTTCCTTCGCTGGTCTGCAAAATACGAGAAATCTCTTCATAGCTTCGACCTTCGACGTCACGCAGTATCAAAGGGGCTCGGTACTTCTCTGGCAAGGTGCTGATCGCGCGCTGAACTGCCATTCGGCGCTCCGCCGCAACCATCTCAATGTCCTGGAGCGGATGCTCGTCCACGGGATCAAGTTCGGCTGCATCGCTTCCTTCCTTCGGTTGAAAGAACCCGGTTAACGAAACCAGGCGCCGGCGTTTGCGCTTTCGGAGCTCACTGATCGCGAGGTTCGTGGCGATCCGGTAAATATAAGTCGAAAACGCATAGCTGCTCTGGTAACGATCCGCAGCACGATAGAGCCTCACAAAAGTTTCCTGAGCCAAATCGACCGCGCCGTCATAGTCATTTGTTATGCGGTAGATGTAGGTCGTTATCTGGTTACGATAACGGCTCATCAACTCCGCAAATGCATCCCCGTCGCCAGTACGGGTAGCCTCGAGCAACGCATGATCTGAAGCCGGGTCAGCAATTACCTCCTGGCCCAAAGCAACAGGGAAACTCAGATCATCAATGGAACTCAGTGTGTCCATTAGGGCGGGTAGGCTCTCACAATCGTTCACGAGTTCGCTTTCCTCTCGGGAAACTTGGCTCGCGGCTGGCTGTGGCGATCCTCCAAGCGCCGATTATAACCTGACGGACGACCGCCCGAAGGTTATACACGCTTGAAATACTCGCGGGTTCCGAAAGTAGGGGAGAGACTAAATCATGCCAAATAGCGCGCTTAAGTGGGGTTGGTTACTCTGCCAGTCGGTTCGTGATGAACCGCGAAGCGGTTCCTGTCTGCGAGCCCAGGGTTGCCCTAAGGCAACCTTGGGTCATGTTCAATTTTTTAAATTTGCCGCAACCCCGAATGGGGTTGCATCTCCGTTTGTTTTTGACCGCCTAACCCAACGTAGCCGCCAAAACGCGGCAACGTTGGGCTGGAGGACGAAACCGCTTCGCGGTTTCCGGTGCGATCAGGCCTGAGGGCTTTGAAACAGCGAATCGTCGACTTTGACGCCGTAGGTAACCGTAAGAATTCGGGTCTCTTGCGTTTCCCTGCCGTCCTCCAACAGCACCGTTCGGTAAGGCACGAGCGTCTGCTGAGCGTAGCGATAATCGAAAAACCTCTTCAAATACTTCGCGCTATTGCCCGCGGCATTCGGCTCTTCATATTCGAGCCACAGCACGTGCAGCGACCGAGCGCTAATGTAGTACCGCGTCGTACGCTTCTCTTTATCCGTCAGATCCAAAACGTAGAGGTCGAGGCCTTTCTGTTTGTCTTTTCCAATCAGGTTAAGCGTCGAGCCATTTTCTTTGTACCGAAGCAGGCTTTCGATGCTATGCCGATTTTGCGATATGAACGCGGCAGCGGTGTCCTGGCGAGGAACGAAGGTAGCGCCGTTGATGATTCCCCAAAGTTTTCCTTCACCAAAGATCAGCGTGTACTCCATCGTCGGTAATTTCTGGTCCAGCCTGATCTTGTCCTTTTCGGCGTTCTCGCCGCGCACGAACCGCCGCTCGTAGGTCGACTCTTCAGTCTTGCCTTCAGGCATGAACCGAGTGACACGCCCGCGCTCTACACCGTTTCGACGTATTTGGGCCAACACGGGACGAGAGCCATAGATGAAAATGGTTGATTCCGCCAGCTGCTCGGCGGTTACAGCCCGATTCTTATCAACTTTTTCCCTAGCCTGTTGCTGCTGAGCATTCCTATTGCCAGCACTGTTCGTATTCTGGTTCGCGTTCTGATTCGCAGCAGTGTTGGCGTTTTGATTACTTTGGTGGGAGGAAGCCACGGTACTAAATGCGAACCAGCCGGTGACCGGCAAGGCGCAGAATACCGTAAGGGCCAATAATGGTCGGAGCAAGAGTCTTATTCTCCTTATCACAGGGTCTTAGCTGTTCGGCGGGCTAGATGGGAGATAGACGCCGCCCGCGGCGGGATTTTAGCATACGCCGTGCCAATAACTAATTTGACAAGTACTGTCTGTAAAGCGTATTTTCCTGAGTTTTCCACAACGAAAGGAACCCACACCGTGAAGCGAGTAGGCATTTTAGTAGGCCGGGAAAAGACTTTTCCGGAAGCACTCATTAAGCGAATAAACGAGCGCAGCAATGGCACCGTCGTCGCCGAGTTCATCAAGCTGGGCGGCATTCGACATGACGCGCCGCCGCAGTACGATCTCGTCGTCGATCGTATTTCTCATGAAGTTCCTTTTTATCGCGCGACTTTGAAGCGCATGGCGCTCGAAGGAACGATCATCATTAACAATCCATTTTGGTGGTCCGCCGACGACAAATTCTTCAACTACTCGCTCGCACGTAAGCTCGGCGTGGCGGTCCCGAAGACCGTGCTTCTGCCTCAGAAGGATTACATTCCGGCAATCGTCAGTGAGAGTCTGCGAAACCTGGAGTTCCCTGTCGACTGGCAGGGCATCATCGATTACGTAGGGCTGCCGGCGATTTTGAAGCCCTTTGACGGAGGCGGCTGGAAGAACGTTTCGCGAGTGAACTCGCTTGCGGAATTATGGTCCGAGTACGATGGGACTGGCACTCTTTGCATGACGCTCCAGGAGTTCATCAACTTCGATCAATTTGTTCGCTGCTACTGCGTGGGCCAGCAGGACGTAATGATCATGGCTTACGACCCTCGCAAACCATATCTTTCAGGCGAACAGTACATCCACAATCCCGATTATTTGTCGCCGGCAATGCAGGAGCGAGTGAAGAAGGATGTGCGGACTCTCTGCACGGCGCTCGGGTACGACCTCAACACCGTGGAGTTTGCGATCAAGGACGACGTTCCTTATGCGATCGACTTCATGAATCCTGCGCCCGATGCTGAGCTTGCTTCGGTTGGCGAGTTTTACCACAACTGGATTGTCGACGCGATGACGAACTTTATTCTGAGGACGCTTACCGAATCACGCGAGCGGCCTCGCTATCGTTGGGACGCGCTGCTTAGTCCTGAACCAATCAGGACCTCAGCTGTGGCATCTGTCACCGAACAGCAAAGGAGGACGATCAAGCCAGCGCCTGCGAAGTAAGTTTTAATCCTCGGGACGAGGCTTGCGGCGGCGGGAAAGGAATCGCTCGGCAAACAAGCTGCTGATCCACGCCAGCAGCGACGACGATGCTAGAGCCCATCCAACACTGGCTATGGTCGGATCGATAAACGGTCCAATCAGGGCTACGAGAATACTGGCATTCGTGACACGAGCGGCAAGTTTGCGAACACGACTCGCAGTTTGCAGCCAGTTAATTCGTCTCAGCTCAGCCGACAGATAATCGTCGTCTTCATTAAGCCGGAAATAATAATCAGCCTCGCGTCCTGCATAGGCAATCAAGGCCTTGTCAGTAGCTACACCAGCAGCGTCACGATACTGGTGGATCACATGAGCCAGTTTGCCATTGCGCAGCGCCACATCGGCTAGTCCCAGCCTTCCTCTGAAGATTCTCGAATCGAGTTCAATGGCGCGTTGAAAGCTCCGCTCAGCTTTGCCGGCTTCATTGCATTCCAAAAAGCCTTCACCGATCACGGACAGCAAAGCAGCGTCCTCGTCGGCACGCATGGACGAAAGACGCAACGCAGCCCTAGCCCGCGACAGCAGTCGAGCATCGCCGCGAGCGCTCGCCTGCGAACGCAGCCAACGAGAAAAATCGTAGAGCAGCCAGCCATCACGAGGCAGGACATTCAGGGCTCTGCGGAATGCTTCGCCTGCTTCTCGCAGCCGGCCCGCGACGCGAAGCTTGTTACCCAATTGCCTCAGCATTACCGCTCGTTCGATATCACTGGCTGAAACTTCAGCCGGTTTATTATCGACCTCTTTGCTCCGGCCAAGCTTGAAGTCAGCGGTGGCATTCTCCAGAACATCTGAAGGTGCAAGTCGGAGTGTTTCGACCTGCGCATTGAGTGAGGCTGGATTACATAAATAGTCCCGCAGTTCGCGCGTTCTCAAATCGATCTTATCGTCATGCACTAACGGGAAAAGTTGCTGCACCATCTCGCGGTAATTACGGCCGCCGGATGCGAAAACAAAGCGGATGCCTCTGCCGATCACCTGGCTGCTATAGCGATACCGCACGCGGCCGCCGCGCCTTAAAGTACGAACGGCGTTAGTGTCAACTCGCTCGAAATCAGAAACGCTTAATTCTCGGCATTCGCCGGAGACAAGTCGAAGTAAATACGGCATCAGGCCGCGACGAGTCAGATACTCTCCGTCAAAAGAGATCCTGTCGGTGAACGCAACTGCCGGCACTACCGTCCAGGCTATCGCGACGGCTGCCAGGGCCCACACGTTCTGATCCGAGCGCAGCAGCAACGCCGCGGAAAAAGTCAGCACGCTCGAGACAGCAAGGTATGCGCCGGGCGACACACGCACGCTCGCTACGTATGTTCTTTTGCCTCGCCGCGACCGCTCTTTCGCAACGTCCGAGAGCGACTTTAAAACTTCAATCTGGTTCGAATCATTCATTACTTGGATTCGCCGCCGGCGGTCGATTGCGTTGGACATTCGACTGGAAGCTCCAGCGCAAAAGTGCCGCGCGTACTGCCCGGTTGAGTGTATCTTAAGTCCGCGAATTGCACGAGTGTCTCAGTCAAACAGTCAGCACCTACAGCGCGAACCACTGGAAAGCGTGCAAAGCTTAAAAAGATTTGCACTCGACGATCATGCAAAGCGTTTTCAACGGCTGGTGAATTTGAGACATCACCTCGCTCATGCCGGACAAAGGTTTCGAAAGTATTTCGAGGACGACCCAGCAACGAGAGCTCAAACCTGTATGCCGCATACTCCGTCTCCACTACGCAAAGCCAATTGAAAGGATTGGCAAGAGTTGGCATCGCCGCGATGTCCGTGACGCTCTCTCCGTTCTGTGTGGCAATGGCTCGTGCTTGTTCGTGCAATTCGCTAACGGCAGCACGGTGAAGAATTGCCAACGTTCCAATGTAAACGGCTACAACTGCAAATGCAGTAATACCAATCCGATTCCCCCAGCGTTGGTCTGCTTTAAGTTTGAACGAGATTGCCAGTATGGAGAGTCCGGCGACCCAAAACACAGGCAATAAAGCACTGGTTTCCACTCCGCGACTCCTGGGTCCAGCAAGCACCAGCATCGTCAGGAGAACGGCGAGCGCTGCCCAAAACAAGATTTGCTTTTTTGACTTCGCGGTTAATAAAAAGCCCGCGCCGCCAAACATCACCCACATGAACGGGTCAATAATAAAAACCAAGTCACCGTAAAACCATTGTGCGTTCCAGGGC
>DATEDU010000332.1:0-9660 GCA_035281525.1 Pyrinomonadaceae bacterium
GAGACTTTTCGCGTGCCCGACGCATTTATTCCTAAAGTGGGTGCGCGAATTATGTCCTTGTCAGATCCGACAAAGAAGATGTCAAAGTCGGACGACGATCCTAATGGCTGCGTCATGATGCTTGACGATCAAGACACGGTGGCGCGAAAGTTCAAGCGGGCAGTCACTGACTCTGGCACGGACATAAGGTTTGACGATTCGCGTCCGGCGATTACGAATCTCTTGACGATTTACCGGCTTATGACCGGCCGCGAGCCTGATGACATCGAAGCTCATTTTGCAGCCAAGGGCTATGCTCAACTTAAACAGGAGTTGGCTGACGTTACAGTTGAATTTTTGAAGCCGTTTCAGCAGCGTGTGCAGGCGATCAGCGAGGACGAATTGAACCGCCTCCTGGAGTACGGCCGGGAAAAAGCGCAGGTTATTGCGGCAGCAACCATGAAGGACGTTACAACACGACTGGGTATTGCGGGCGCAAGTGAGTAGTTTTCAACAATGGACGAACCTTTGGAACAACTCGAATCTACGCCAACGCAGGAAGCGAGTACGGCTACATTAAACGTCGCGGGCTCGATGCCTGAGCTGGTTCCTGATGAGCAGAGTGACGATCTCAAGATCGTCATGGGCGAGTTCGAAGGCCCATTGGATCTTCTACTGCACCTGATTCGGCAGGAGCAGGTCAGCATCTACGATATTCCGGTTGCGCGTATCACCGATGAGTATCTGCGTTATTTGCAGCTTATGCAGGAGCTCGATATGGCTGTCGCCGGCGATTTTCTGGTGATGGCGGCCACGTTAATTGAGCTGAAGACGCGAATGCTTTTGCCTCGCGATCCGTATGCAGCGGAGCAAGAGGATGAGGATCCACGTAAGGAACTCGTCGACCAGTTACTCGAATACCAAAAATATAAAGCTGCGGCGCAGATGCTGTGGTCGCGCGCAACCGTCGAGCGCGCGATCTTTCGACGAGCGGAGTTGGAGACCGACAAGAACAACCCCGAGGTTGTCGTCGGAGTCTTTGATCTTCTCAAAGTGTTTCAGGAGATTCTTGCGCGCCACAAAGATGAAGTTTTACTGGAGATTGAGCGCGAAGAGATTTCGATGGCTGAGATGCTGGAACGGCTGAGAAATATGGTGCTGTCCGCAGGCGAGCTGAACCTGCGGATCTTTTTTGAGCGCGCTCGGTCGCGGCGCGAGCTGGTGTTGGCGTTTCTTTCGGTGTTGGAGCTGGTGCGAACTACTGAGATCAGGCTTTTTCAACAGCAAACGTTTGGCGACATTGTGGCTCGAGTGGCCGCCTGACTCGATGGACGTGGAGTTATAGAGGATGGATAACAATCAGGAGTCGCTGGACCTTGAAGGTGCGGAGCCAGAGATTCATGAAGATGATTCTGCGCCTTACTCTGTGCAGAGTCTGGAAGAAAGAAAATCAATAATCGAGGCGCTCATCTACGTATCGGACGAGCCGTTGAGTGCAAAGACCATCGCCGCGGTCCTGAAAGAGGAAGAGCCGGTCATCGATGAGGCTATTGCTGCCTTGGCTGAAGAGTTCAATGGCCGCAAAGGCGGTTTGCACTTGAGAGAAATTGCCAGCGGTTGGCAGTTTGCGACGCGCCCTGAGTACCACGAGCACGTGCGCGCTTTCTTGAAGTCGCGTCCAAGTGCGAAGCTGTCGTTGGCTTCGCTTGAAACATTGGCGGTGATTGCGTACAAGCAGCCGATCACCGTTCCGGAGATACTCGAGATTCGCGGTGTCCAATCGCCCTCGTCAATAAAAACTCTGCTCGATAAAAAGCTTATTGTCGCGAAAGGCCGCAAAGAAACTATTGGGCGGCCGATGATGTACGGCACCTCTAAGGAATTTCTCATTCAGTTTGGATTGAAGGATCTTTCCGACTTGCCCAGCATCGAAGACTTTGAGGACCTGGCAACTGGAGTTTAGAAGAAGAAGGGGAGAACGGGTGACGCGGAGACGGGGCGAACGGGACTAGAACGCAGTTTTTGAATATACTTCTCCCCGTCGCCGTGTCCCCTCGTCTCCCCGTCTTCTTTCCCCTTTCCCCTGTTCCCCATTTAAGATGCCGGAGCGTCTGCAAAAATTGATTGCCGCCGCGGGAGTAGCCTCGCGACGCCACGCCGAAGAGCTAATCACTTCCGGACAAGTCACCGTTAACGGCCAGGTTATTACCGAGCTTGGGACCAAGGCTGATCCGGAACGAGATCACATCAAAGTCCGCGGCAAACTCATCAATCCGTTACTCGCGAAACGCGAAAACGTTTACGTCTTACTCAACAAACCAAAAGGCTATCTTACGAGTGTCTCAGATCCGGAAGGCCGTCCTCTGGTAATCGAGCTCGTTCCTGCGTCTCTCGGCCGCATCTATCCGGTTGGTCGTCTCGACTTCAACACAGAAGGCCTTCTGTTGCTGACCAACGACGGCGACTTCACCAACTTCATTACCTCTGCGCGCAATCGCGTTGAAAAGGTTTACGAGGTTAAAGTCAAAGGCCAGCCCGCTGAATCTGCCATCCAGCGAATCAGGCGAGGAGTTACTCTCGACGACGGCACTAGAACGGCGCCGGCGAAGATCACGAAAGTCGGCGAGACCGGGTCAAACACCTGGTTCGAAGTCGTTCTGCACCAGGGTCGTAATCAACAGATTAGGCGGATGTTTGATCTCATTGGACACTCCGTAGTGAAGCTGCGTCGAGTCAAAATAGGTTCCCTCCAGGACGACAAGCTTAGACCACGCGAATGGCGGCTGTTGAAGCCCGATGAAGTTCGAAGGCTCATGAAAGCTGATCAAAGCAAGCAGGGGAAAACGCGTTCCGCCGGTCATGGTTCGGCGCGCCGCTAAGGTAGAATTACTCAAAACTCTTTTCGAGGACAACGAATGGATTTCGAGCTGAGCGAAGAACAACAGCAAATCAAGATGAGCGTGCGGGAGTTCGCCGAAGCGGAAATGGCGCCTCATGTCCTGGAGTGGGACGAGGCGCAGCATTTTCCGATTGAGCTGAAGCCCAAGCTTGCTGAGCTCGGTCTCTTGGGAGTGCTTTTTCCCGAGGAGTACGGTGGAGCGGGCATGGGTTACGTGGAATATGCTTCCATCATCGAAGAGCTTTCCCGCGTCGATGGCTCCGTCGGCATCTCGGTAGCCGCGCATAATTCTCTTTGCTCAAACCACATCTACCAATACGGCAACGAACAGCAAAAGCAAAAGTATCTCGTTCCGTTGGCTCGCGGCGAACACCTCGGAGCATGGGGCCTGACCGAGCCGGGCGCTGGTTCCGACGCTTCTGGTACAAAGTCCTTGGCAGTGCGTAAGGACGGCGGCTGGGTCGTGAATGGGTCGAAGAACTTCATCACACATGCAATTCACGCTGACACTTGCGTAGCTTTTGCCGTTACGAATCGTGAGAAACGCAGCAAGGGCATCTCAGCATTTATCTTTGAAAAGGGAATGAAGGGATTCTCGCCTTCGAAAAAAGAGAACAAGCTTGGGCTTCGAGCTTCTGAAACAGCCAGCGTCGTTTTTGAAGACTGCTACGTCGCCGATGAGAACCTGTTAGGCGAGGAAGGGCTGGGCTTCGTAAACGCAATGCAAATTCTCGATGGCGGCCGCATTTCGATAGCTGCGTTGGCAGTCGGAATTGCCCAGGGCGCCTACGAGTCTGCACTACGCTACTCTCAGGAACGACAGCAATTCGGCAAACCTATTGCTGAGTTTCAGGCGATCCAATTCAAACTAGCCGACATGGCGACTCAGATCGACGCCGCACGTTTGCTCATGTACCGCGCTTCATGGTTGAAGGACCAAGGCAAACGCACGACCAAGGAATCTTCGATGGCCAAACTGTTTGCATCCGAAATGGGCGTGAAGGTTTGTGAAGAAGCAATTCAAGTTCATGGTGGGTATGGCTACACGAAAGATTACCCGCCCGAAAAATACTGGCGCGACTCGAAGCTCTGCACGATAGGTGAGGGCACTTCAGAAATTCAAAGGATCATCATAGCCAGAGAAATCCTCAAGCAGGTTTGAAGCGAATTGTCTCTAACCACCAGTACGGAATCTTCCTTGATCGAGCGCGTGACTCGAGGTGATATTCGTGCCGTCGCTCGAGCGATCTCGAAAGTGGAGGACAATGCGATCGATGCTTCGGATCTGATGAAAAAGATTTTCCCGCACACCGGTCGCGGGCTGATCATCGGCATAACCGGTGCGCCCGGAGCGGGGAAGTCATCCCTCGTCGACAAGCTCGCATTATTCTACCGGCGTCAAAACGAACGCGTGGGGATAGTAGCCGTCGATCCGTCGAGTCCATTCTCGGGCGGCGCAATTCTTGGAGACCGGATTCGAATGCAGGCACTCGGGCTCGACCCGGACGTGTTCATTCGGTCAATGGCCACGCGCGGTAGTCTTGGTGGCTTGGCTCGGAGCACCGTGGATGCAGTTTCAATTCTCGACGCCGCAGGTTACTCGAAGATCGTGGTGGAAACCGTCGGCGTAGGCCAGGACGAAGTCGAAATCGTCAAGGCGGCGGATGTCTCTGTGGTTGTGCTCGTGCCCGGAATGGGAGACGATATTCAGGCTATCAAGGCCGGTATCATGGAAATCGGCGATGTTTTTGTAATCAACAAAGCCGATCGTGACGGGGTCTATTCGACTGAAAAGGAGTTGGAGGCGCTACTTTCGCTTTCGGCTCGAGAAGACGGATGGCTGCCGCCCATTGTTAAGACGGTTGCGACGGAAGGAAAGGGAGTTGAAGAGCTGGCTGCGGCCATCGACAATTATTGTAAGTTCCACTTTAAGACGGACTTAGGAGAGCGCAGAAGGCGTTCAATCGCCCGGTGGCGGATTCTCGAGCTCCTGCGTGAACGTTTGCTTTCGCGAACGTTGGCTTCCGATTCGGCATCAGAGACACTCGACCGGTTGGCCGATGAGGTTGCGAGACGCCAGCAAGACCCGTATTCTGCCGTGGACGAATTAATCGGGAGATGAACATCGACCACATCGCCATTGCGACCCGAGGACTAACTGAAGCAACCGCGGTTTGGAAAAGCGTTTTCGGGCTTGAGGCCGAGTCGACCGAAGAAGTAACGGAACAGGGAGTTCGCGTAGCGATGTTGCCGGTAGGCGACGCGCACATCGAACTGCTCGAGCCGCTAACGCCGGATTCTCCGATTAGCAAGTTTTTGGAAAAACGCGGACCGGGGCTTCATCACGTTGCGGTTCGCGTGAAAGACATCAGCGCAGTTCTCGATCAATTAAAAGCGAAGGGGACTCGCTTGATTGATGAGGCGCCGCGACGAGGAGCTCGAGGTTGTCTGGTGGCGTTCATTCACCCTTCGGCAACGAATGGAGTATTGCTCGAACTGGTACAGCATCAGTAAAGTGATAAGTGATGAGTGATAAGTAATGAGTGATAAGTAATGAGTGATAAGTGATAAGTGATAAGGTTTGAGTGGTCAGGTTCTGACCTTATCACTCATCACTTATCACTTATCACTACAGAAAGGATAGCATTTTGACATCAACAAAAAAGGCACTTATAGCCGGCGCCATAGCGATCATTTTTTCACTCGGACTAATTGTTTGGCAGGTTAAAGCTCGACGCTCGGAAACAGTAAATCTGACTGCCGAAGATATGGCGTTGATTGCAGAAGATCAGCCGGCGAATTTTCGCGCAGCTCTCAGTTCTGATGAAAAAGCACGCAAGGATTTTGCCGAAGACATCAAACAGTTACTTGCAGTCGCGGAAGACGCTCGCGCTAAGGGGATCGACAAGACGCCTGACATGAAGAGGCAATTTCGGATCGCCCGGGCGATCGTGATCGCGCAGAGCTACTTCAAATCTCAAGGTGAAGGTGCAAGGCCGAACTTCTCTGATCAGGAGATTGATCAGGTATATCAGGATTCGGCCAACCAAAAACTCTTTGACGAACTCGTGGCTGAAGCTAAAGCGAAAAATCCGCAGCTCGCCGCAGGCATTCCTGAAGAACAATTAAAGGGGTTCAGACGGCAACTTGGCGAGCTCTTCCTAAGTGAGTCGAAGGGCCTTGCTCAGGGAGTCGAGTCTAAGCGTGCAACGCAACTTCAAATCATGCTCCAACAAGCGAGAGCTTTGGTGCAGGTTTACGCAAAAGAACATCTCGCGGAGAAGATGAAGGCTACGGATGACGAAATAAAAGCGTATGTGGCTCAGCATCCGGAGCTCGACTCCGAGAAGACGCGCGCCAAAGCGGAAGAAGTGTTGAAGCGAGTTCGCGCGGGCGAAGACTTTGCAAAGTTGGCTCAGGAATTCTCAACGGATCCCGGCTCCAAAGACAAAGGTGGCGATTTGGGCTGGTTTGGGCAAGGCGAAATGGTTCCTGAGTTTGACAAAGCAGCCTTTGCCCTGAAGCCGGGCGACATCAGCGATCTTGTAGAGAGCAATTTTGGTTTTCACATCATAAAAGTCGAAGAGCGTCGCACTGAAAACAAGGACGGCAAACCGAAAGAGCAGGTACGCGCTCGTCACATTTTGATTGCCAGCGGCGGCGGAGACTCCAACAATCCTTTCGCGCCACCAAGATCAGGCCGCGAGCAAGCTCGCGCCGCAGTTGAGCAGGAAAAGCAGAAGAAAGTGATCGATGAAATCGTAAAGCGATCGCACGTTACAGTTGCCGAGAACTTTCAAGTGAAGGCACCCGAGGCTCAGCAGGCGCCGGTCATGCCGCAAATTGCGCCTGAGAAGGAGAATCCAGCGCCTGCGCCATCGCCAACGAAACCCGGTGCAAAGCAGTCTCATTAATGCACGGGTCCTAAACGGTTCCTCATGGAAGTTGGCGATTACCGCGTCGAGATTGTTCCTGACACAGAGTTTCGTCTCGATGGAGGCGCGATGTTTGGCGTCGTGCCTCGCAATCTGTGGTCGCGCGTCTGTCCGCCCGACGAGCAGAATCGCATCCGGATGAGTTTGAACTGTGTGTTCATCGATACCGGTTCCGAACGAATTCTGATCGAGAC
Source organism: Pyrinomonadaceae bacterium (assembly GCA_035281525.1). GTDB lineage: Bacteria > Acidobacteriota > Blastocatellia > Pyrinomonadales > Pyrinomonadaceae > PSRF01. The sequence goes on from DATEDU010000332.1 coordinate 7,008, forward strand.
TGGTATCGGCGAAAAGTGGTCGAGCCGGCATGCGGAGATGTACGGGATAGACCGTAAGCGATCATTATCCGAATCGCTGCAGGCCATCACAGGATCGAGTGCGGACGAAATTACGATCGTCATCAATACGCATTTGCATTTCGATCATGCCGGCGGAAATACCATACGTAACGCGTTGGGTGAGGTTGTTCCCGTTTTTCCTAATGCCAGGTACCTTGTTTCACGGGGTGAGCTCGAGCACGCTGAGAATCCGACCGAGCGCGATCGTGCCAGTTATTTATCCGAAGACTGGCAGCCGTTGAAAGCAACTGGCCAGTTGGAGCTCAAAGATGCGGATTATGAAGTAGTTCCCGGGTTGAGAATGGAAACTCACGCCGGCCACAATCGCACGATGCAATGTTGGCGGCTGGAACGACGTGGTCAGACGCTCTTTGGATTTGCTGATCTGGTGCCGATGCGCGCACATGTTCAGTTGCCATGGATCATGGGCTACGACCTTTTCCCCGTAGAGACGCTCGAGGCAAAGAAAAAATTATTGCCGCAAGCTGCGCGCGAAGGCTGGAGTTGCTTGTTCTACCACGATCCCGATGTTCCAGTTTGTAAGGTGGTGGAAGACGGCGGCAGAGTGCGAGCTGAAAGATGGCTATGACAACAGCGACAATCGGAATTATTGGCGGCAGTGGGCTGTATCAGATGCCCGAGCTGAAGGACGTTGAAGAGATCAAAGTTGACACTCCTTTCGGCAGCCCCTCGGATGCTTTCATCGTCGGGACACTCGAGAATCAGCGAGTGGCCTTTCTTCCACGTCATGGACGCGGACATCGTTTCACGCCTACGGAATTGCCGTTCCGCGCAAACATTTATGGTCTGAAGACTCTGGGGGTCGAGCGGATTCTATCGGCCTCGGCAGTGGGCTCTCTCCGGGAAGAGTACGCGCCGTTGGATATGGTTATCCCCGATCAGTTTTTTGATCGAACTCGAGCCCGAGCACGCGAGTCAACTTTCTTCGGCGAAGGCATCGTGGCCCATGTTGCTTTTGCTCATCCGGTATGTGCTGATCTGGGAGACATGCTCCAGGAGTCGTGCAAAGCGGCCGACGTGAAGACGCATCGAGGTGGCACGTACGTCTGCATGGAAGGCCCGGCATTCTCGACCGTTGCTGAGTCAAATGTCTATCGCTCGTGGGGGATGGACATTATCGGCATGACCAATTTGCAGGAGGCCAAGCTCGCGCGTGAGGCGGAGATTTGTTACGCGACATTGGCGCTCGTGACGGATTATGATTGCTGGCATCCGGGACATGACGCGGTAACAGTCGACACGGTGGTTGAGTATTTGAACAAGAATGTTCGAAATGCTCAGATCATCATGAAAGAGGCGGTGCGGAAGCTCAGTGCGCGGCCGCGAAACTGCAAATGTGGATCAGCTTTGAAGAATGCCATCTTTACGGCGCCTGATCTTTGGCCGCCTGCGACAACGAAGAAGCTGGAAGCCATCATCAGAAAGTACGTCCCAGTGGAGGCGTAAGTGGCTGGGGAAGTTAATTGGTCCTATAGGCCCTATTCGTCCTATTGTTTTCGTTATTAATTGGTCTATAGCCTATTATTTTGAGGTAACAACAATGAAAAGCTCTCTTTTAATTCTTGCCATTTTGCTCGCACTGGCCTTCACTGCCCCGCCCGCGTTCGCGCAGGGCGCCGCTCGCACTGGACCAGATCCCTCGACGATCCGCGACCCTGATTTGGAAAAGGACTCGCTGCACAATCTCGAAGTCGCACGTCTGTACTACAAGTTAAAGAAAGCCTATGTGGCGGCGATCAAGCGCTGCGAGGAAATCATTGCCGGCAATCCAAACTTCGCCAAGATGGATGAGGTTTTGTTTATTGCGGCACAAAGCAGCTTGCGACTGTCAGAGAACAAGGGCAGGCAGACTTCCAAGCAGACGCCTGAGCAATTACGCGATGATGCGCGTACTTACCTGACGCAGCTTGTAACTGATTTTCCGCAGAGCAACTTCGCCAAGCAGGCCGAGGAAACGCTGCGAAGTTTAGGTGGCCCAAAACCGAAGGAAGAAGATAAATAGGAATAGGAGAATGAGCAATAGGACAATAAGACCAATAAGACCTATTTGACCAATAATTGGTCTTATATGTCCTATTGGTCCTATTCCGATCATTGACCAACCCAAAACTCAACTATGTCCCTTCTCGTCGTTGGCTCAGTTGCCTTTGATTCAGTCGAAACACCGTTCGGTAAATGCGATAAAATGCTCGGAGGCTCGGCGTCGCATTTCTCCATTTCAGCCAGTTACTACTCGGACGTGCGGGTCGTCGCCGTGGTTGGAGACGACTTCACCGACAGCGACCAGGCCATCTTCGATAGCCACGGCGTCGATACCTCCGACCTCGAACGCATTCCGGACGGCAAAACTTTCCGGTGGTTTGCCCGCTATGATTACGATCTGAACGTTGCGCACACGCTCGACACTCACTTGAACGTCTTTGCCGACTTCAAGCCAAAGCTTTCAGAGGCTGCTAAAAAATCTCGCCTCGTCTTCCTCGGCAACATTCAACCTGATCTTCAGCGCGAGGTGCGCGAACAAGTTCCGAATGCGGCGCTTGTGGCGCTCGATACCATGAATCTCTGGATCGAG
>DATEDU010000333.1:0-24363 GCA_035281525.1 Pyrinomonadaceae bacterium
GAGACTTAGATCAGTGGAGAGCTTCGCATCGTGCGCCAGTGAACCAACTCGCTCGCCTGTGACGCGTGCAATCAGAGCTGCCAGAGGATCCGACGACGCTGAATCGAAGTGATAGTCGCGCGACTCAGTCCTCGTGATAACGTCAGCAATTACGTTCTTTTTAATCTTTTGCGTCGCGGTGCGAGGAAAGTCTGCTTCAGGCCAAATCACCCAGCGACGTATCTTCTGGTGCTCAGCGAGATATTCGTTGGCACGTTCGACGACCTTCGCGGCCTGTGCGGCCTCTCCGTACACCATCTTTTGGCTCGGTCTTAGAATCAACGCCGCGATCGGCTCAGGTCCTCGAGGTCCGTCGATCCCGACCACCGCACTTGCCGTAACCTCCGGTTGGGAGTTGAGGGAGGCTTCGAGATCTTCCGGGTAAACGTTTAAGCCGGCCGAAGTGACGATCACTTCTTTCCTACGGCCTTTGAAATAGAGATTGCCTTCTGCGTCGAGTTCGCCCACGTCTCCTGTGTGTAACCAGCCCTCGGCGTCGGTAGGTGAGTCATCTTGAAGAAAAGAAAGGGGGAAGGGGGGAAGGGGGGAAGTAGGGCCTTGTTTCTCTTGTTGCGGCGTACGACCGATCTCCCGATCTCCCCCTCCCCCCTTCTCCCCGTCACTCCTCTTCCGTGTCTCCGCGTCTCCCCTTCTCCGCGTCTCCGCGTCTTGACTCCAATACCCGGGCGAGACGTTCGCTCCGCGCACCAGGATCTCGCCCTCCGCCGAAAGCATCACCTCCTGCCCCGGCATCACCGCGCCAATCGACCCCACCTTCTTTTTAAACGGATGATTCACGCTAATCAGCGAGGCGGTTTCCGTCATGCCGTAGCCCTGAATGACTGCAAACCCAAGCCGGCGCCAGAACTCTTCCGTATCGGCGTTCAAAGTCGCGCCGCCGGAAATGAAGGCCCAGAACTTCAGACCAAACATGCGATGCGCGCGCCGAAACTCCCACCAACGCCGCGGCAAACTCCACTTGCGAGCGGAACTCAACGCTTCATTCAATGCTGCCGGCTCGTACTCGCTTTCGACGCGCTGCCGAACTGTGTCGAGCATGCGTGGAACACAAACGATCACGGAAATCCGTTCGCGCTTGACGGTGTCGATGATTTCCGAGGGCTTCAATGAGTCGGCAAAGAAAACTTCTCCGCCGAGCAATTGCGGGACGAAGATCCCCATGAACTGGCCGAACACATGGCTGAGGGGCAGCAGATTGAGAAAACGAATGGGATGGACCAGTCGCTCCCATTTCATGTAAGGCTTAATTTGTTTCTCCAGCGGTTGCAGGTTTGCGAGGAGATTTTTGTGAGTGATGACGGTGCCTTTGGGTTCCGCAGTGGTGCCTGAAGTGAAGACGATCTCAGCGATGCTATCCGCAGTTTCCGCAGATTCCAAATCCACAGATTCCGCAGATTTCAAAAACCTATAATGGGACCGCGCGGAAGCCTCCCAGGCGATCTCTTCCAGAGGGATGATTGGCAACTCAAGACGATTGTTTTGGCGGGCGCCGGCGTCAAGAATCGCCAGCTTCGCACCCACCTGCCGTTGCACGCGCTCTACAAAACCAGGTTCGCTTTGGACGTCGAGAGGAACCACGATCGCGCCACGCAGTAAACAACCAAAGAAGGCGACGACCCAATGCGCGCTGTTTGCACCGCACAGCAACACACGCTCGCCTTTATTTACACCGAGTTCCTTCAGCCGGCCCGCAAGTTCGTAGGCGCTTCGCGCTACGTCACCGTAAGTCCAGCGGTAAGTTCGCAGGCCGCTCCGGTGGACGAAAGCGACTGCATCGCCTCGTTGGAAAAAGTCTTCGAGATAGCTGGTTACAAGCTGCCGCATTAATCCACAGATTACGCAGATTATGCAGAGTAAACAAAGGTATCGGGAGATGAGAACGTGACTAGGTCAGTTTAAGAAGAATGACAAACCGACACCAAAAGGAGGATCCACGAAATAACACGAAGCTACACCAAGTTTCACGAATTTCGTGTTATTTCGCGGATCGTCCTTGTCTTAATACTTCGGCACGTTTTTATCGACCTCGTCAGACCACGCAGTGATGCCGCCTTTCAGATTGATCAGACGCCCGCGAAAGCCTGCGCGCTTCAATGCTGCAATTGCTTTTGCGCTACGTCCACCCATCTTGCAGTGCACTACTGTCTCTCTTGAGTGATCGATCTCATCCATACGGTTCGTGACGTGGGCCAATGGAATTAAACTCGTACCTGGAATTCGAGCTATCTCGTACTCATGAGGTTCGCGAACATCGATGATTTGAATGTCGTCACCAGAGTCGATCCGGTGTTTCAAGTCAGTCGCAGTGATCTCTTCGAGTTGATCCGGCTCAGAAGCAGGCTCCGCTCGCAATCCGCAGAACTCTTCATAGTCGATCAATTCTTTAATCGTAGGATTCTCACCGCAGCTCGGACAGCTGGGGTCCTTCTGCAACTTGAGCTCGCGAAACTTCATCTGCCAGGCATCGAAGATCAAAAGCCTGCTCACGAGAATGTCTTGGGCTTGTAGGATGATTTTTATGGTTTCGTTTGCCTGAATAGCGCCGATGATTCCCGGCAGCACGCCGAGCACTCCACCTTCAGCGCAAGAAGGGACCAAACCGGGTGGAGGCGGCTCAGGATAAAGACACCGGTAGCACGGGCCTCGCTCAGCCCAAAAGACGCTCGCCTGCCCTTCAAAGCGAAAGATCGAGCCGTAGACGTTCGGCTTTTTCAACAGCACGCACGCGTCGTTCACTAAATAGCGAGTGGGAAAGTTATCGGTACCATCGACAATCACGTCGTAGTTTTTAAAGAGATTGAGCGCATTCTGGCTCGTCAAACGCGTCTCGTGTGTTTCAATGTCAATGTGGGGATTGATGTCGCTCAGACGATCACGCGCGGATTCGACCTTTCGCCTGCCTACATCTTTGGTTCCATGAATGATCTGGCGCTGAAGATTCGAGGCATCGACGACATCGAAGTCCACCAATCCCAACCGGCCCACGCCAGCCGCCGCCAGGTACATGCCCAGGGGCGCGCCCAAGCCTCCGGTTCCGATCATCAGCACGCTCGCGGCCTTTAAACGTCGCTGACCTTGCAGCCCAACCTCGGGCATGATCAGATGCCGGCTATAACGCGAGATCTCGTCATTCGAAAGTTCGGGAAGCTTCTGCGTCACTTCCTTTTCGGTTGTGGCCCCGCCCGCAATTGCGGGCACAATCATCAACTGATCACCTTCCTTAACAGAGGTTTCAACGCCCTCGTGATGCCGAATGTCTTCGTCGTTGATATACACGTTAACAAAACTGCGCAACGCATCTTTGTCGTTGTACAGATGTCGCTTCAACTCTTCATGTTGCGACGTGAGCCGTTGCAGAGCTTCGCCGACTGTGGCCGCTTCAACCTCGAGTCGAGAGGTGCCTCCGGTGAATTGCCGCAACGCAGTCGGAATCATGATGGTGACAGGCATAACGTTTCTCCCTTCTGAATCCCCTCTTCCTCGAACGCAGCGCGATCCGGTCGCAATTCCCATGAACGCATGTCCTGCGATCGGCCGCCGTGCACTGCTAAAACAATATATGAATAGACCGGCCACGCGTGTTCCAGATCGTACTGAGATGGAATTGCCGGGTGGTCCGGATGCGAGTGATAAAAGCCGATCACATCGAGTTCCTTGCTCCGCGCGTAGCGTTCACCGCGCATTAGATCTTCTGGCCGGATCAGGAATCGATTGTGCTTGGCAACGGTTTCGCGCGCATTAGATATCGGTTGTACTTCAATTACGGTCTTCGTCCCATCAGCGAATCGACCGATGAGCAGGCCACAGCATTCGTTCGGATATTCCTGCTCGCCATGCATACCAATCTGGTCGATTAGTTCTCTGTTGAGTTCAATCATTTAGTCGACGTACCTCTCACCACCATCACAGATGATCGTTACAACCAGCGAGTCAGCCGGCAGCGTGCGCGCGAGTTGCAACGCGGCAAACACATTGGCTCCGGAGCTGGGGCCGACGAATAACCCTTCTTCCAGGGCCAACCGCTGGACCATCTCCTGTGCATCTTCGGTCGCGACCTCCAATGTCTCGTCAGCTAACGATGGATCATAAATTCCGGGAACCATGGCCGTAGCCATGTGTTTCAACCCTTCGAGACCATGCAGCGGTGAATCCGGTTGAAGCGATATGCACTTGATGGATGGGTTCAGCGCTTTCAGACGTCGCGTCGTGCCTACAAAAGTGCCCGATGTGCCGAGACCAGCAACGAAGTGGGTGATCCGTCCACTAGTCTGTTTCCAAATCTCGACAGCGGTCCCTTCGTAGTGAGCACGCCAATTGGCTGGATTGTTGTATTGATCCGGGTAGAAGTAGTTCTCGGGTTCGTTCAAGGCAATTTCACGTGCCATGATCTGTGCGCCGTCCGTGGAAAGGAGCGGATCGGTTTCAATCAGCGTAACGCCAAAGCTATGAAGAATCCGTTTGCGCTGCAGACTGGCATTACGCGGCAGACAAATCGTGACGGGGTAGCCTCGTGCGGCGCCGATCATCGCGTAAGCAATGCCGGTATTTCCGCTCGTGGCGTCGAGAATTGTCATGCCCGGACGCAGCCGTCCAGTGGCTTCACCATCCAGAATCATCGCGAGAGCAGCACGATCTTTCACGGAGCCGCCGGGATTCAGATGCTCTGCTTTGGCGAACACCTCAACGCCCTCGGTGTGCTTCTCATGGATGCCCAAGGTTTGGATGTAGTGCGTCAAGCGCAACAGTGGTGTGTTGCCGATGTTCGCTTCTATTGACCCTCTCGGGACGAGACGTTCAACTTGTTCGAGTACGGAAGGACTCATACCTTATGTCTCAGATTTCAGATCTGAGATTTGAGATCTCATGACAAAAGCAAAACCGGCCGCGAGATCTCTTTGGCTCGCGACCGGCTCCGGAACTCTTGCTGCGATTAATGCTAAGTCACATCCTCGCTACCTTTGCAATTGTTCGTCCGATCGCGCCGCATAGAGCGGCAGCAACAGGTGCAACAGTTGCAATAATGGACGCAGCAGCTATTCATTTCAGCAACCCAAACTATAGGAAGAGCAGAATACGCTGTCAAGCGAGCTACCGCGGGGTGGAACCAACCTGTTCTGCACCCAACGAAAAAAGGCGCTTGGCGCTCGCAGTCTGCAGAATACTCATCACGCCCATGTAACCAAACCCGATAAAAAACAGCGATAGGAACGGAATCGTGCCCCACATATGCAGCCGTGCCGCGTAAATCATCGCCAGCAGAAAATAAACAGCGAAACCAAGCTCAACCAGCGGTAACAGGCCGCGTTTGCGCTTGTACTTCTTGCGCTTCCAAGTCTCATCGTCAGCCTGCTCGACGCTGTATTTCGGCGTCCGCACGAATTCCGACTTAATCCCGAGCAGCGCTTCCATGACCGCGCGCGCGTTGGAGAACGCCAGACCAATACCCAACGCCATCACCAGCGGCAAATGCAGCAGACGTGGCGCGCGCTTTTCGTCGAGATACCAGACAGCAGTCCCGTAAAAAAGAAAGACTGAGATCGACGAGAAGAACAGGAGCGGCAGGTCGAGAATCATCAAGTGGTAAAACGGTTGATTGTAGCGAACGAGCAGGAGTGGTCCTTGCAGGAAGCTCGCGATAATCATCAACGGATAACTGATGTTTCCCGTCAAGCGGAAGAACATCTCGAGCTTCACTCGTAGCGGTAAAGGAGCACGCGCGATGCGCGGATAAAGTTTAATACCCACTTGCATCACGCCCTTGGCCCAACGCCGCTGCTGAGCCTTGAAGGCGTTGATCTCAACTGGGATCTCCGCGGGTGATTCTTCATCAAGCAAGTACACGAACTTCCACCCCATCAACTGCGCGCGGAAGCTGAGGTCCGTATCTTCGGTGAGCGTATCGTGTTGCCAGCCACCGCTCATGGCGATGGCTCGCCGGCGCCACATACCTGCCGTCCCGTTGAAGTTGAAAAATCCTCCCGTGCGATTACGCGTGGTCTGTTCGACCACGAAATGCCCGTCGAGCATGATCGTCTGTAATCGCGTTAGCAGGTTGTAGTTTCCGTTGATGTGCGACCAGCGCATCTGAGCGCAGCCAACCAGCGGGTCGGTAAAGAAATCAATCAACTTTCGCAGGCAATCAGGTTTCGGGACAAAGTCGGCGTCGAAGATGGCGAGTAGTTCGCCTTTCGCAGTCCTGAGTCCTGCCTCCAGCGCTCCGGCTTTAAAACCAGTCCGGTCGTCGCGATGCAGGTAGTGAATGTCAAACCCTTCGCGTGCGTACTTTGATACGGTTGCTGCCGCGATTTTCGCAGTCTCGTCAGTCGAGTCGTCAAGAACCTGTATCTCGAGTTTTTCCCGCGGGTAGTCAATTTCTGTAACTGCCTTCACCAGACGCTCGACCACGTACATCTCGTTGAAGAGTGGAAGTTGAACGGTAACGAACGGGAGATCCGCCTCTGCGAAATGCGCTTTCGGCTTCGGGATGAATTTGCGATAGCGCCAAAAGTCGACCACCTGCTTGACTCGATAGCCGCCGTAGACTGCGAGTACGGTCAGGATGGTGAAATAGAGAAGCAGGATGGTCCAATCAAAGGCGTCGAGCTGGTAGAGCGGACTGATGTTGCCCCAGGTCTTGTAAACAAGGTCGGCAAAATACCGCTCAAAGAGTTGATTTGGAGTCGGTCCGAACGGCGGTACTGTGTCCTGCAGAATCATCGTGGCCTCAAAATGGGGCAAAAGATTCTACCGCAAAGAGTGGTTTTCGATGAAATCGAGAAGTGCTATCGGTATTCGGCCCCCTTAGACATGAGCCAAAAAATGACTAGGTCGAACGCGTTTCGCTTTAAGTTGTGGGTGTCTGATTCACTTGTGGGGTTGTTTGCGAGGTTTTGAAACGAAGGCTCAGCTCGGCCAGTGCGGGCATAACGAAGAAAACCACGACCCCGCCGAGCAGTGCGCCGGTCGTAAAGCGCGTCCGGTGTGTGTTTTCCCAAATACCGGTCAAACCTAATAGAAAATCGATTGCCAGCGGCACAGCCGCAATGAACAGCCACTTCATTTCTGGAATACGCGTGCTCTTGAGCGAGGTGATCAAAGGATAACTCATTATTGCCGCTGCGAAACCCAAGTAGGCCCCAGTACAGCGTGCGCAAACGGCCAAAGGATAACCGGCAAGAAAGAACGAACGCTCAGGGAGTTGATGACAAACGTGACTGAAGGCTTGATAGATCGTAAAGGAAACAGCGTTAGCTCCCTGAGCCTTGGCCATAGGAGCGCCGAGAATCAGAACCACAAACAATAATGCTGCTGCACATAGTACTAACCAAACAAATAACGGCCGGCGATCGTTGCCAAATTGCGGAATGTAATTAGACGGTGGTTCGTACATCTATTTTGTAGGACGTCCCTCCGTGGACGCCCCCTTTGCGGCGCTAATCGGTGAGGGGCGCCCACGGAGGGACGCCCCTACAAAATTCTAAAACCTAATTACTGTATCCGGGCCACCTTCAATGTGGAGCGTATCTACAAATCTAATGTGTTTACTCTCGGTGGTCATAACTAAAGAATGCGTTCGCTTCCCTGCCCCAAAAAATCTCACGCCTTTAAGCAACGCACCATCGGTCACACCGGTAGCAGCAAAGATGATTCTCTTGCCAGGCGCGAGATCGTTCGTGTCGTAAACCTTATTTGCATCCTTAATGCCCATTGACTGCAAACGCTCGAGCACTTCGTCCTTCGCCGGTACCTTATCTTTATCAACTCCCAATCGCTCAGGATCGAAAACAAGCCGCGCCTGAATCTCTCCATTTAGGCATTTCATTGCGGCTGCCGTAATCACGCCTTCCGGAGCTCCACCGATTCCCAGGAGCGCATGAATGTTGGTCCCCGCGACGGCCGCTGAAATGCCGGCCGAAAGATCACCATCAGATATCAAACGGATGCGAGCTCCGGCAGCCCTGACGTCAGCAATGAGTTTTTTGTGACGCGAACGATCGAGAACAATTACAGTCAAGTCTTCGATGTCACGGCCCAGCCGACGCGCAATGTTTCTCAGATTCTCCTTGACGGGCGCGTCGAGTTCGATGACACCGCGCGAGGACGGACCAACGACAATCTTATCCATATAAATATCCGGCGCGTTCAGCAGGCCGCCGCGTTCCGAAGCTGCGAGCACCGAGATGGCGTTATTGGCGCCAAGTGCGCAAAGGTTTGTACCCTCGAGAGGATCGACGGCAATGTCTACTTCCGGACAAGATTCTGCTAACTCTTCGCCTACGCCGACGCCGCCGCCAACCTCTTCGCCGATGTAGAGCATGGGCGCCTCGTCCCGTTCGCCCTCACCGATTACGATTCGGCCGCGCATAGGGACCGTGTCCATGACTTCGCGCATTGCTTCGACGGCGACTTGATCCGAGTATTTGCGATCACCCTGGCCCATCGTGCGCGCCGATGCTATAGCCGCCGCTTCGCAGACGCGTAAAAAATCCAGAGACAGCTCGCGGTCTGTCTTCAACTCATGACGCATGTTGTTCAGCTCTCCTGATTCCCGGAAGTTTTGACTACGAAACAGTCCTTGGAACTGCTGGCGCGGGCCAAATGTCGTCGCGTCAGCAACCAGCCGCTCGCAGATGTGAAGTGCGGCCTCATACTAACAGAGCAAGGTAGGAAATTGTAGTTGAGCGATTCTGGTTCTAAGTGGCTAAAAAAGTGGAACCCTACCCTGCATTGACACTATCTTTCTAATAAAACGACATAATATTCCCCCACTCATCCGTCAAAATCCATTAGGATTGGTTTCGCTCAACGCGGAACGGTTCTCCTAATGTGAAAAGGGGTTCACTGATGTGAAAAGGACCAATCGCCCTTAACAAGCTGGACCAGCGGAGACTAAAGAAATGGCAGTAACTTCCCGACCGTTAGTGCTCGATCTAAGCGAAGTTGGCGCAGCCGACGTAGAACTTGTGGGCGGCAAATGTGCCAGCCTCGGTGAACTGTTTCACGCTCTCCTGCCTCGGGGCGTGCGTGCCGTCGACGGCTTTGCGACTACCAGCGAAGCCTATCGTCTGTTGTTGCAGACGAACGGATTGCACAAACGACTCGTGGAGCTGCTGACCGGTCTCGATCATCACGACATCCGCGCGCTGCACAAGGCGGGTAGCGCAGCCCGCGCGCTAATGCTCGACACGCCACTACCGGCCGAAGTGGATCGCGCGATTCTCGATGCTTATCGCCGGCTATCCGAGCGCCTTGGCCGAACGCCGGAAGTTGCGGTTCGTTCCTCCGCAACCGCTGAAGATCTTCCTGACGCCTCATTCGCAGGACAGCAGGACACAATTCTAAATGTGCGTGGTGAGAGCCAGCTTATTGAAGCCTGCCATCGTTGCTTTGCTTCGCTTTGGACCGACCGGGCCATTTCATATCGCGCCGAGCGAGGTTTTGACCACTTCGACGTTGCGTTGTCGATCGGAGTTCAACCGATGGTGCGTTCTGATCAGGCATGCTCGGGCGTGATGTTTACGCTCGACACGGAATCCGGTTTCAGGGACGTGGTCGTCATTAATGGAGCATGGGGACTCGGCGAAGCCATCGTGCAGGGCATGGCGACGCCCGACGAATGGGTCGTGTTCAAGCCAACACTCAAAACCGGCGCTCGACCGATTGTTAGTCGTCGTTTAGGCAGCAAAGAAGTGAAGATGATCTACGGTCTTGACGGCAAAGGTACGCGCAAGCGCGAAGTCGTTGAAGCGCAGCGACAACGATTCGTACTCGGCGACTATGAAGTGCTCGAGCTTGCCCGTTGGGCTTGCATCATTGAAGAACATTACTCGGCTTTGGCAGGTAAACCAACGCCGATGGACATCGAATGGGCCAAAGACGGCTACACGGGCGAACTTTTCATTCTGCAAGCCAGACCGGAAACTGTTCATGCCACTAATGGCGCCAACTACCTTGAAACGTACCGGCTAACCGGAGAGCGTGGGGCGCCTCTCGCGACGGGCATCGCGGTCGGAGAAAAAATTGCTCAGGGCCGAGTTCATGTACTCGCCGATCCTGATCACCTGACACAGTTCAAAGCGGGAGACGTGCTGGTAACGTCGATGACTGATCCAGCATGGGAACCAATCATGAAGAAGGCGGCCGCGATTGTCACCGATCGCGGGGGAAGAACATGTCACAGCGCGATCATCAGCCGCGAGCTTGGTCTTCCTTGCGTTGTCGGTACCGGGAACGCTACGCACGTTTTAAAAACAGGAGTCGATGTAACGGTCTCGTGTTCCGAAGGCGCACAAGGGAACATCTACGAAGGTTTGGTCGAATTTACCGTTGACCGTCGGGCCATGGACGACGGCAACAGACCATCGACCCAAGTCATGATGAACGTTGGCGATCCCGACCATGCTTTCAGCGTCGCATCTTTACCGAACGACGGAGTAGGTCTCGCCCGGCTTGAATTCATTATCAACAATCACATCGGCATCCACCCGATGGCCCTCGTGAACTACCCACATTTGGACAAACCGGAGGTAGTACGCGAAATTGAGCGGAGAATCGGAGAAGAAGATCCGCGCGACTTCTTCGTCTGCCGGCTCGCAGAAGGCATCGCACGTATTGCTGCCGCGTTCTTTCCGAAGCCGGTCATCGTCCGCATGTCCGATTTCAAATCCAACGAATATGCGATGCTGATTGGCGGGCAGGAGTTTGAGCCCGCCGAGGAAAACCCAATGCTGGGCTTTCGCGGCGCTTCGCGTTATTACGATGATCGTTATCGTGATGGTTTTAAGCTCGAGTGTCTCGCGCTTGAACGGGTTCGCAACGAGATGGGCCTTGTGAACGTGAAGGCGATGATTCCGTTTTGCAGGACTGTCGCAGAAGCCGAACGCGTGGTGGCCTTGATGGCCGAGTTTGGGCTGAAGCAGGGTGAGCAGGATCTGGAGATCTACGCCATGTGCGAGCTGCCCGCAAACGTTATTTATGCCGACGAATTCCTGCGCATCTTCGACGGTTATTCCATCGGCTCGAACGATCTGACTCAACTAACGTTGGGTTTGGACCGCGACTCAGAAATGGTTGCTCATCTTTTTGACGAACGCGATGGAGCAGTCGAACGGATGGTGAGTATGGCTATCGAAGCCGCTCACAAAGCAGGCAAGAAGATTGGAATTTGCGGTCAGGCGCCTTCAGACTATCCCGAATTTGCGCGGTTCCTGGTTGAGAAAGGCATTTCTTCCATTTCGCTCAACGCTGACACGGTGCTGCAAACTACTCAATTAATTCTAAGAGTCGAAGAGGAACTCGCGGCCGCAAGATCAAATGGCGATTCCGCAAGCGTAAGCATCGCGCCGCAGATTCGACAGCGTGTTTCGCCTGCCACTCCACTTCAGGCGCCCGTTTCGGCCGGTGATTAGGCTTAGACATGCAAAATTATTTTCGCGATGCTGAAATAGATAATCAGTCCCGTTGCGTCAACCAGCGTTGTAATCAAAGGAGCTGACAGCACTGCCGGATCGACTCCTGCACGTTGAGCCGCAATCGGTATAAGCGAACCTACCGTAGTCGACCATATACAAATTGCAAACATCGTAATCGACACTGTGACTGCCAGCGCGAGTGGAGCCTTCCACAATAAGGCTTGGCCAAAAGCAACCACGCCCACCAACAATCCAACCAGCATTCCAGTCGTAGCCTCCCTGATCACGACGCGCCACGCATGGCGTACACCGACTTCTCCAAGTGCAAGACTCCGAATGACTGTCATCACCGTCTGAGCGCCAGCGTTGCCTCCAGTACCGATCAGTAATGGAATGAAAAATGTAAGCGCCACTACTGCGGCCAGTTCAGTTTCGAATTGATGCAGCACGGCGCTGGTTAACGTGCCTCCCACGAACAGAAGAAGTAACCAGCCAATACGTTTCCTAACCACCTTAAAAATCGGGTTATCGAAGTACGGCTTATCAAGCGCTCCCGGTTCTACCGCCGCCATGCGCAAGATGTCTTCCGTTTGCTCTTCGATCAGAACGTCGATCACATCGTCTACCGTGACAAACCCCACGACACTACCGCTTTCTTCCAACACCGGGACGGCTAACAGATTGTACTTACCAATTTTTTGGGCCACAGCCTCTTGATCGTCCAGGGCGTTAACCGTGATGGGCTTGCGTCGCATCACATTGACGATAGCCGCATCCAGTTCAGCCATCACGAGGTCGCGCAACGAAATAGATCCCAGTAGCCGGCCCGTGTCCGGCTCCAACACGTAACAGGCGTAGATCGATTCCTTCTCACGCGCGACTGAGCGAATGTGTTTAAGCGCATCGGCCACAGTCATCTGTGGATCCAGCCGGACAAACTCCGTAGTCATGATGCCGCCGGCAGTGTGAGCTGGATACTGCAGTAAATGCTCAAGCTCGGCTCGTATTTCATTGCTTAGTTTCGAAACGATGCGGTGCCGCTGGTGCGTGCGCATTCGCTGAATGATGTCAGTGCGTTCGTCAGCAGACAGGTTACTGAGAATTTCGCCGCCAATGCCTGGTGGTAACTGTTCGAGTATTGCGGCGCGGCGACGCATCGTAGGCTGGTCGAAAACTTCAGTGACGCGCGGCACTGGCAGCATCGTTACAACCGTAGCTGCCTCTGGGACCGTCAATTGATTGAAAAGCTCAGCAAGATCGGCGGGCCGCAAGTCAGACACCATGCTGCTGATGCCCACAAAGCTCTCGTCGAGTCGCAGGTGGATTCGTTCCAATAACTTCTTCAGGTCTTGTTCGGGCACGCCGTTTACCTCCTTGGGTGCTTGGCGGTTCGGGTAAGCTCCTTAAGAATACTCTCTTGCTATGTCGCGTTTTTTAATGGCATAGAAGATTTCGCCATTGACATCAGGTGGAGATAGTAATATAAGGCGTCCGCGTGTAATAAAGCGTTCACTCTAAAAAAAACACCTCACAAACTCACTGGAGGCAAATATCACTCATCGATATTGACTCTACTTTCAAAGGAGAAAACAAATGTCCTCACGAAACCTCACCCGGACCTCTCAACTCTTCTTCATCATTATTGTTTGTTGTTTCATAGCCATCCTGGTTACGCCTACTCAGTTGGATTTTGCTCGTGCTCAATTGGGTAAGGGCGCCAACCCTGAACGACTGAGTGCGGCAAATAACTATGGGTTTTCTGAAACGACTCCCTCAGGAGACTGGGTCGCTCAAGCTGACTTCGATATTTTCCAGTCGAACGATTCCATGCCCATGGTGCTTGCCGGCATTCGGACGTACACAGGTAAGGGAGCATGGCGAAAACAACTGATGATTGAAAGCGTTACATTAAAAAATCAATCTCAGAAGTCAATTGATGCCGTGAAGCTTGGTTGGATCATTTTGTCTGAACAAGACCGTAACAGCGGAAGAAATCGAGAGGTGGCGCTACTCGAAGGTTATACGAAACCGTTGAAGTTGGAATCGTCAACGGGACAGTTCAAGAAGTTGAAATCCGTTTTGATTGACTTCGTAAAGCAGGCGAAACCATTGGTGCGAAATGGAACATTGAACGGGAAGTTCTATATTCGAATTAGGGTTAGCGAGGTGTATTTCAATGATGGTTCGATTTGGAAAGAACCACACTACGTGGCGGTACGCCGAGCGCATTCACGTGCCCGATCTCGATCAGTCGCAGCACAAATCCATTGTCCAAATCAGCGGTGTGGTCCCCTTGACGATAACCTGCAAAGACAGTGTGAGCCGGATTTTGTGCCCGGTTTTCTTTGCAGCCGGGAAAACTGCAATCCAAATGAGCCGGAAGCGTGTTTCTGCAACCTGTTTGCATGTGCTCAGTGCAAGGACCTGGACGGCGATGGCTGGTTTGACTGTGAGGGTGATTGCTGGGATGAAGCAAACAATTTAGACGCCTTCAATACGCACCCTGGCGGTGATGAAATCTGTGGCGACCGGACAGATAATGACTGTGACCCGTTCACACACGACAATGGAGAAGACTGCATACCACCCACGCCTGCACCGACACCCACTCCAACGCCGACGCCAACGCCAACCGCCGGCGGACGTGGAGGTAAAGGCAGTTGCATGGAGTGTAATCCTGACCAGATCTGTCCCGCAGGCACTTATCCTGATGACTGCACTTGCGTGTGTGTCTGTCTTTTTTCGCCGATTCTGGTTGACGTCGAAGGGACAGGGTTCGATCTCACGAACGCGGCTAATGGCGTTAACTTTGATCTGAATCCTGACGGGATTCCCGAGAAGCTGTCATGGACCAAGGCCGGTTCAGATGACGCCTGGCTTGTTCTCGACCGTAACGGTAATGGCACGATTGACGACGGCAAAGAGTTGTTTGGGAACTTTAGTCCACAACCTGTGTCCAGCAGCCCGAACGGCTTCATCGCTCTCGCCGAATTTGATAAGAGCCAAAACGGTGGCAATGGGGACGGCTTCATTACCGCCAACGATACGGTCTTCTCAAGCTTGCGACTTTGGCGAGACTGGAATCACAACGGCATTTCTGAGCCGAGTGAACTGCACACTTTGCCGTTGCTGGGCGTGGCAAAGATTGAGTTGGATTATCGAGAATCAAAACGGCGCGATATGTATTCAAATCTGTTTCGCTACCGCGCAAAGGTGCATGGCTTAGATAGCCGTCAGCCGGGACGCTGGGCTTGGGACGTCTTCCTGGTGGCATCGCCGTGAATCAGTCGTCTAATGCACCAACCCCCTTGCATTTTGCGTCCACACGGAGTGAACATGTGCTTCCGAATGGAGGATTCCAATGTATCGTAAGACTGCGTTCGGTTCCCTTCTCCTTGCTACTTGCATTGGCGGTTTGATGTGGTCGGTACCAGCCGCTGCACAGCACCCTGAGATTGTGCCGAAGACTGTCACACTATTGGCGCGAAGAAAAGTTGACAGCAAGGACAACTACACCTAGGCAGCCTTTAGCTTCAGGCATGGCGTAAATGGGGAAGAGGCGCTAGAACTCACACGCAACAATTGGGACGTACTCTTTGACAACAATTCCCATCCGGACATGTTCGACGTAACGATGGTGACTGACGATTGCAGCCGGATTAAAGAGCTCGGTGAGCTCAGCTGGTATGACATTTTTGAAATACCGGTGCTGACTCCCCATCCCAAACCGGCCAGGGAACCTGGAGTGAAAGCGATCGTCGGTCACATGTACCTTGTGCATTCGAAAGATAGCGAGAGCGATCATTACGCACTATTTCGCGTCGAACACCTCGAACCACAGCAGAGTGTGACGATCTCCTGGAAACTTATTCCGCCGCCTGTTGGACAAAATGTAGGAAACGAGAATCAACCAAGGGAACCGATGAAACCGTCATCGCGAATGAGAGTGAGACGGACACCAGCCGCGGGCGTTCCGCCGCCAGGCATAATTACTTGAATCGACGACGGAATCTGAGCGAGTGCAAGACGCGAACAGGAAAGTAAAAACAGAGCGAGGATTAGACGCCAAGACCCGGAAGTGAGCGGCATAATTCTCCACAAACTAAACTGCCACGGATTGGGACTCGGCTGCTTTCCAAGGCGGTAACGTCTTGCGAGCAGCCTTTTCTCCTTTCAGACCGAGTGCCCAGTCGGCTTGCATCAACGTGTGAATATCACGAGTTCCTTCATAAATGACCGCGGCTTTACAATTACGCAAGTATCGCTCAACCGGGTAGTCGTTGGAATAACCATTTGCTCCATGGACCTCGATTGCCAGCGATGCAGCTTTCTCGCTCCGCACAGTGGCTTGCCACTTCGCCAAACTGGTGGCGCGCCCATTCGGCTGGCCGGTGTTCTTTAAGTACCCGGCTCTCAACCACAGCAAGTGGGCCATCTGATAGTCGGCTTCCATTTCAGCAATCTTTTGCTTAACTAATTGATGGTTGGCGATCTTGGTACCAAAGGTTTCCCGCTCGAGTGCGTACGACACTGAGGCATCGCGCGAAGCGCGAATCACTCCCGTGGCTCCTGCAGCCACTGTGTACCGCCCTTGTTCCAGTGCGAACATCGCGATCTTGAATCCTTCTCCTTCTTCACCGAGGAGATTCTCCTTCGGCACGCGAACTTCCTGTAACGAGAAATATCCGGTATTACCGGCGCGAATGCCGAGCTTGCCGTGTATAGTTCCCGAAGAGAACCCCTTCATCCCGCGTTCGACTATGAAGCAGGACATGCCACTGTGGTCGCGGCGCCGCCGCTTTTCTTCATCTGTCCAACAGAAAAACAGAAAGTTGTCAGCGACATCGGCCAGGCTGATCCACATCTTCTCACCGTTGAGGACATACTCGTCGCCTTCACGTCGCGCAGTTGAGCGAGCTCCCACAACGTCCGAGCCGGCGCCTGGTTCAGTCAAACCATAAGTGGCCAGCTTTTCACCCTTGGCTTGCGGCACAAGGTACTTGCGTTTCTGTTCTTCAGTGCCCCATGAGTAAAGCGTCAACGAATTAAGCCCGGTGTGCACCGACATCGCGACCCGCATGAAAGTATCGACAGCTTCCAGCTCTTCGCAGACAAGACCGAGCGAAATGTAATCAAAGCCGGCGCCTCCATACTCTTCCGGAATGCAGACCCCCAACAGGTTCAGGTGGGCCATTTGTTTGAAAACTTCAGGATGAAATTCCTGTTTGTCGTCCCATTCCTTGATATAAGGCGCAACTTCTTTCTGAGCAAACTCGCGCACGGTCTGAACCAGCGCCTTGTGATCTTCAGTCAGTTCGAATTCAATCATTAATATCTTCCTTAGTTGATCAGTTTTTTGTCGTTAAGTTCGGTTTCAGATACTTATCAAACCAGCGAACGATCTCGACGGTTGAGCGGATGCGATTGGGAATTTTGCGCCAGCCGTGCCCCTCATCTGGAAACAGCACGTACTCTACCGGTACGCCGCGCTTTTTAAGGTTTTCAACCATCTGTTCGGCCTCGATCACCGGAACGTTGGTGTCATTTGCGCCGTGGAGAACAATGGTGGGTGCCTTGATGCGGTCTACGCGATGAATGGGAGAAAGGCGTCGCAGCATCTCTGCCTGCGTGTCAGGATCTCCATATTCAATCTTTGAGATCGCGGCCATCCAGGGTTGGGTATGCTTGAAGAACGTTTCGAAGTTGACCACACCGAAAAGGTTCGCGCCGGCGGCAAGCAGATCCGGATACTCTGTGAGACCAGCGGCCACCATATAGCCGCCATAAGAACCTCCCATGATTCCAATACGCTTCGGATCAGCCACGCCTGACTTCACCACATGGTCAATCGTGGCCTTGATGTCTTTAATGCCGTTTTCGCGCAAAGGGCCATTGTCGAGATTGACGAATCTCTTTCCAAAACCCGATGAACCTCGCACGTTGGGAGCAAACACTCCGATGCCCTGGGCCAACAACGCCTGGTAAGTGCTGTTGAAGCTGGGCCGTTCCTGCCCCTCGGGGCCGCCGTGGAAACTCAGCACAATCGGGCCCGGTTCTTGCGCGCTCTTTGGACGATAAAGCCAACCGCTCAACTCCAAACCATCGTGTGCCTGATATCGCACCAGCTCAGGTCGAACAAGTTCTGAAAGATTAACACCAGCGTGTGGGCTGTTCGTAAGTTTCGAAAAACGGCCGGTTCTAATATCGAGTGTCCAAATATCCGGCGGAGATGCAGCGCCGGAAGCCACCATAGCGAGGCGCCGGCCGTCGTTCGAATAGTCGAGACCACCGACTATTTCCGCAGGTAGTCCTTGAACTGTAGTTGTCTTGCCCGTGACGAGATCCAGGAACGCTAGCTCACTGCGACCTCCGGCGTTCCAAATTAAAGCAGCAACGGTACCCTGCTCGTTGATGTCGAAGTTACTGAGTTCGGCGTCACCTCTTTCAGCCAGAACTTCAATAGCGCCCGGCTCGCCGTCGTCATTGAGTTTAACTCGCGCGAACGCGATCAAGTCGCGATCTTTATTGGAACCTAAATAAATCGTCTTTCCGTCCGGCGAGAAAGTGCCGCCGAAAAAGGTTCCCGGTCCTTCGTGCGCAGTCAGTTTCGACTCTTTTCCATCGCTGATATTCACGAGGTAGAGATCGTTGGAGCCTCTATTGATGAGCCTGGAGACGACGGCATACCTTCCATCGCGACTCACGTCACTGATACCACCCGTCCCGCGATTCTCCGCTACCATCTTCATTTGACCGCTGATAACGTCCAGCAGGTAAGAGTCAGTTGAGACGGCAACTCGCCGATTCGACGAAAACGTCAGGAAGCGACCATCATGCGTCCAACCGCTCAGGAAGTTGTTTTCTTTTCCACCTTCGGTCAGACGTCGTAAACCCGTTCCGTCCGGGCGCATGACATAGATTTGCTCGTTGAATCCGCCGCCAGGGGCGACGTTGAAAGCCAGCCACGCGCCGTCGGGCGACCAGGTAACGAAACCAACGGGATCATCCTGAGCCGTCACCAGGACGGGAAACCCGCCGTCGGTAGCGACGGTCCAAACTTGAGGCATGCCGTTCATATTTGACACGAACGCAATGCGTTTTCCGTCAGGAGAAAAACTTGGTGAGGAACAAGATCCGATCTTGGCCATCAGCGCTACTGTGCGACTGAGATCGTCCGTAGCGGCCGCAGCGACAATCGCATTCTGTGAAAACGACTGAGTCGAGGAAAACAGAAAGGTCACAAACAACAACGCCAGATTTTTGAATACGTTTCTTCGCACAGCTTTTGTGTAGATCATGGAGTTTGGCCCTTCAGTTTCCTGGCGAGGTTTACGTAATAGTTTGTTCTTTCGAGGCCGACATATTAACTGATCCAGCGTAAGAGGTGAAACGCGTCGGTGGCGCTGATATACTCGCCCCATGCCGAAAAAGTCGAACTCAAACAGCGTGGCCATCGGTCTGATCCAAATGAGTTGCGGCCCGAATCCGAAAGAGAATTTCAAAAAAGCAGCATTGCGGATAAAGGAGGCTGCAAAACAAGGCGCACAAATCGTCTGCCTTCAGGAACTCTTTCGTTCGCAGTATTTTTGCCAAACTGAAGATATTAAATTGTTCGCGCTTGCGGAAACGATCCCGGGTCCATCAACTGACGCACTCGGCCGCATTGCTCGCGAAAAGAAAATAGTGATTGTCGCGTCTTTGTTCGAGAAGCGCACGGCAGGGATTTATCACAACACGGCGGTGATTATTGATACTAATGGCAAGATCGCCGGCAAGTATCGCAAGATGCACATTCCGGACGATCCTCTTTATTACGAGAAGTTTTATTTCACGCCCGGTGACTTGGGTTTTCAAACTCACGACACCAGGTTTGGCAAGGTCGGAGCTCTTGTATGCTGGGATCAATGGTTTCCCGAAGCGGCTCGCTTAACTGCACTATCCGGCTCGCAATTTCTCTTTTACCCGACGGCGATTGGCTGGCTGCCAGACGAAGCAACGGAAATGAATGAAGCGCAGCACTCCGCGTGGGAAACGATCCAGCGCGGACATGCAATCGCTAACGGCGTTTATGTGATTGTCGTAAATCGCGTGGGTCCGGAAGGCAAGCTAACGTTTTGGGGTCAGTCCTTCGTCGCTGATCCATTCGGGCGCATCATCGCCAAAGCATCTGCCGATAACGAGGAGGTGCTGGTGGTCGATTGTGATCTAAAGAAGATCGAGGAGACACGCCAGAACTGGCCCTTTCTCCGCGACCGCCGCATTGACTCGTACCTGCCGCTCTCAGCTCGCTTTCTCGAAACTGCAGAGAAGAAATGATTCGCGAGCCGACGCCCGCCACCGAAGGGTACCGCATGCCCGCCGAGTGGCATCCGCATACCGCAACCTGGTTGTCGTGGCCAAAGGATCCTCTCACCTGGCCCGATCGTGTGCCGCACGTCGAAGCAATTTTTTTGTCGATGATGAAAGCACTCGCGCCTAATGAGATCGTCAACCTTCTTGTCGACGACGCCGCCACCGAAGAGGATGTTCGTCGACGGTGCGATTTCAGTGGCGCGAAGAATATCCGATTCCACCGCGTCCAAACTGTCGATTCATGGATTCGAGACTATGGTCCAAACTTCCTGGTGTCCGACACGCACGGGCTCGCTTACAACGATTGGATCTTCAACGCGTGGGGCAACAAGTATGAGGAGCTGAAACAGGACAACACGATTCCCAAGCGGCTCGAGTCCCTACTTGGCGTGCGTCGGTTTGAACCCGGCATCGTGATGGAAGGCGGAGCGATCGATGTAAATGGCGCTGGTATCGTAATGACGACTGAGCTGTGTTTGCTCAATCCTAATCGCAATCCGGATCTAGATCGTTCTCAGATCGAGTTGTATTTAGAAAGCTATCTTGGTATCGAGAAGGTATTGTGGTTGGGCGAAGGAATTGTCGGCGACGACACGGACGGTCACGTCGATGATATTGCGCGGTTCGTCTCCCCGACAACGATTGTGTGCGCGGTTGAAGAGGACCCCGAGGACGCCAATTACGAGTTATTGCACGACAATCTGAAGCGACTTGAAAAAGCGGCGGATGTTAATGGGAGATCATTCGAGATTGTCACGCTGCCGATGCCCGGCACCATCGTTGGCTCGGCTGACGTGACAAAGCGAAATCTCGAACGATTGCCGGCCAGCTATGCGAATTTCTACATCGCGAACGGAGTTGTGCTCGTGCCTGTTTTCGGTCACAAAAACGACGCGCGAGCTCTCGAAATAATTCAACGATTATTTCCCACCCGGCAGGCGATCGGAATCAATTGCGAGCCACTGGTTTGGGGAATGGGCACGATCCACTGCGTCACCCAACAACAACCTGAAGCATTGGCCACAGATTCACACAGATAACACGAATCGGAACACCATTCATCAGTTTATTCTATCTGTGAATATCCGTGTTCATCTGTGGCTAAGATTTGCTGTGCGGCCACCTTAGCGTCATCGAGTGTTGTCACACGGCCATCTAACTGCATTTCGTAAACTGCCTTGGTGATCTCACCCATCTTTGGACCAGGCTTCACGCCCATCTCAATCAAATGCCGGCCCATCAAAATTGGTGCCGGCGCGCGCTCCTCAACTGCCAATTCCCTCGCTCGGTGAATGAACCACTCCTGAGCCTCTGCCCCGTACCACTGGTCACGGGGAACCCAGTCGGCATTGCGACCGAGTGAATCCGCTTTCGCAACTCGATACAGCAGATCGAGCTCACACTTCCGAGCTAGTCGCCGAAAAGCGCCGTCACTAACCTCGTCACGCTTCTTGTAAAACTCACCCGGCTTCAAATGTTCTCGCACCAGTGCGAGCACTTGGGCCCGTACGTCGTATCCGTCCAGAGTATGAATGTTCAGGCGATCCAGAAATTTTTCGGTTGCCTCTGTGCCTGCCTCGTCATGACCGCGGGACCGCCAACGACCTTCGACAAACTCAGTTGTCGGTGGCTTGCCGAAATCGTGAGCCAATGTCGCGAGCATTACTGTGACTTGCTTTGCGTAAGGTAGATCGTCGATCAACTCGCGAGCGCGGTCGATGGCCAGCAAAGTGTGTACGTAGACATCGCCCTCAGGATGCCATTCGGGATCCTGAGGCACTTCCTGAAGAGACTTTAACTCGGGGAAGAGTTGGTCCAGAGCTCCGAGTCTTCGCAGCCACTCAATCCCCGTTGAGGGGCGCCGCGCCTGGAGGAGCAGTTTTTCCATCTCTCCCCAAACGCGCTCTTCAGGGAGATCGGATAGATCGATTGAGCGGCAGAGAGTAATCGTGTCAGGATCGATTTCAAACTCGAACCGAGCCGCAAACTGCGCGGCTCGCAACACTCGCAAACTGTCTTCCGGAAAAGTTTCGGCAGAAACAACGCGCAATACCTTCTTTTCAAGATCCTCGCGGCCACCGAACGGGTCAATCAATTCCCCAGTCAGCGGGTCCTGCAAGATTGCATTCACCGTAAAGTCCCGACGGCGCGACGCTTCAGTTACACTCATTGACGCATCGCCTTCAATAACGAACGCGCGGTGCCCACGACCTGATTTTCTTTCGCGCCGCGGCAACGAAACGTCAAGGTCCGAGCCGAGTTTATAAACAGCGAACGCCTCCCCGACGACGTTTACAGGCGGAAACTGATCGAGTAACTCTCGCAGCTTCACTGATTCGACTTGATAAACCTCGAGATCCCAGTCCTTAGGCGGAATCCCCATCAGCAGATCGCGGACACACCCTCCCACAAGCAGCGCGCGGCCGCCGGCGTCGCGAATTACGCGCGCCAATCCCAGAATCTTTTCGGGAAACTCAGACATTCGTCCAATGTCCAAAGTCCAATGTCCAACGTCCGAGGTCGAACGTCAAGGGCTCAAACGTTAAGAATTGATCCGTCCAACCTCCGGTTAAGTCTCATTGGACGTTGGACTTGGGACGTTGGACTTTGGACTCATTTGTCGGGCGTGTCGATAACGATTTGAACGCCGCGAGTGGAGGGTATGCAGCTGATCACCTGAACCCGATCGATCCGAGTCAGATCGGTGCCGGCTGCGTGCCATAGTTTGACCCAGAAGGTTCGCGTATCACCGTGAATGGCAAAGGTGGATTCGTCGTTCATCACCGGCACGGGTTCAGCTACGGTTCCCAATCTCAACTCTTCGAGCAGCTCCGGGATAAACGGCTTGAACTTCTCAAA
The DNA here is from genome assembly GCA_035281525.1 of Pyrinomonadaceae bacterium. Classification (GTDB taxonomy): domain Bacteria; phylum Acidobacteriota; class Blastocatellia; order Pyrinomonadales; family Pyrinomonadaceae; genus PSRF01. The sequence goes on from DATEDU010000333.1 coordinate 22,683, forward strand.
TTGGACCAGCACATTTCGGTCGTCAATTTCGGCAGGCGGAAGCTCAATCGGCTCGTCGCCTTCCAGCAGCAATCGGGTTTCGGTTTGCAGATTTCTTTTCTTTACGACTGGCATAACTCAAGTAACGTCCAAAGTCCAATGTCCAACGTCCAAAGTCTAGGACGGAGCGAGCTAACAGGACGTTGGACTTTGGACGTTGGACTTTGGACGAGTACCAAGTCTCTTTTGTAACTGCCCGACAAGATCCGAGATCTTAATCCGATCTTGTTCCCACGTGTCTCGGTCGCGCACCGTCACAGCTTCGTCCTCGAGCGACTGGTGGTCCACGGTCACGCAAAATGGCGTGCCGATTTCATCCTGGCGCGCATAAAGCTTACCAATACCACCAGTATCGTCGTAAACAGCTCGCAATGCCGGTTGCAACGACCGCTTTATGTTCTTCGCCATCGCTACAATTTCAGGCTTGTTCTTTGCCAACGGCAACACCGCCACTTTAATCGGGGCCAGATCAGGATGCAGTTTAAGAATTACACGCATCTCGCCTTTGTCGTTCGTTTTCTCCGAGTAAGCGTCCATCAACGCGGCGAGTACCGTCCGGTTAACACCGGCAGCGGGCTCGATCACATAAGGGTAGAATCGCTGTTTCGTAGCTTCATCGAAATACGAGAGATCCTCGGTCGAATCGGGATTCAGGCGGTTCCCGTCTGCGTCCTCAGGCTTCTTCGAGTGCGTCCGCAAATCGAAATCAGTTCGATTCGCGATGCCCATGAGCTCGTCCCATTGACGCTCTTCATCTTCGCGTTCGGGGAAAAAGCGATACTGGATGTCGACGGTTCGTTTGGCATAGTGCGCCAATTCCTCTTTCGGCTGTTCGTACAGCCGTAGATTTTGCGCCGAGATACCCAAACTCGTGAACCACTCAAAACACCGATCGATCCACTCCTGATGCGTCCGCTCATCTTCGCCCTGCTTCACAAAATACTCCATCTCCATCTGCTCAAACTCGCGCGTGCGAAAGATAAAGTTTCCGGGCGTAACTTCATTGCGAAACGATTTTCCGATTTGGGCCACGCCGAAGGGCAGTTTGCGGCGGCTGGTAGTTAGGATATTCAGGAAGTTAATGAAAATACCCTGAGCTGTTTCCGGCCGGAGGTACACGAGCGCGGACGGATCGTCCTCCGAAGTCGCCCCAACGTGTGTACGGAACATCAAGTTGAAAGGCCGGGGCTCGGTCAGATCAGTCGATCCACAATTCGTGCATTTCAGCTTCTTGTTTCTGATCAAATCCGAGATGTCATGATGTCCCGAATCGCTGAGCGTGCTTTCACTCACCGGATTCAATTTGTCAGCACGTAGCCGAGTCTTACAGTCACGGCAGTCCACCAGTGGATCATTAAACGTATCCTCGTGTCCTGAGTACTTCCAAGCCAGACGATTGAGGATTATTGACGAGTCGAGCCCTTCAATATCGTCGCGCTCGTACACCATCCAGCGCCACCAGCATTGTTTGACATTATTCGACAGCTCGACGCCAAGGGGACCATAGTCCCAGGCGCTGCCGAGTCCGCCGTAGATCTCTGACGAAGGAAAAACAAAGCCTCTGCGCTTGGCGAGCGATACGATTGTTTCGATGTTAGGCGCCGTCATAGGAGAAGGATGGTAAATGGTAAATGGTAAATGG
>DATEDU010000334.1:0-2921 GCA_035281525.1 Pyrinomonadaceae bacterium
CTCGACCGTCACGACTTGAAGCTCGGTTATGAGTTTCGCCGCACTTTTGTGAATGCATTCTTTGACGCGGGCTACCGCGGCCGCCTGGATTTCGATTCTCTTGCTGACTTCCTCTCTGGTACGTTGAGCGGCGGCCGCTCAGCACGCGGAGACTCACGGCGCGGCACTTTTCAGAACTCGCATGGCGCGTTCTTTCAAGACACATTTCGCTGGCGACCGAACGTAACTTTTAACCTGGGTGTCAGGTATGACTACTTTGGAGTAATAGCCGAAGAGCGTGATCGGTTTAGTAATTTCGATCCAGCGCGCGGGCTGGTTCAAGTTGGCACGGGCGGCTTGGACCAACTCTACGACAGTGACTGGAACAATTTTTCGCCGCGAGTCGGATTTGCCTGGGATTTGGGCGGGAAGGGTAAGACTGTAGTACGCGCCGGGTGGGGCCTCTTCTATGACGCGTTCTCGCAGGATTTCTTTGTAGGCCAGCTTCCGTTCAATACATTCAACCCAGGGCCGGCTTACAACCCGGTTGGGCTGTCGCCTATTCTTTTCTCTTTCTCGACCGTGCCCGTGATTGAAGACGGAGTACCGATCTTTACAGACTTTCTCGACTCCGATGTCTTCACGGTGGATCCAAACCTTCGCACGCCTTACATCCAAAACTATAACGTGAACATACAGCACGAACTCTTCCGAAACGGCGTGCTTCAAGTCGGGTACGTAGGTTCAAACGGCACGAAGCTGTTTCGCTATCGCGATATCAATCAACCTTTGAATCCCGCAGTTTCGACCGCACGTCCCTTCGACAATGGCCCTTTCGCTCCTTCCGGAGGAACTTTCTTTTACGTCAATCAACTCGAGACCTCCGCACATTCCAACTACAACGCGCTTCAGACAAGCTTCACCTTGCGAAATCGTCGCGGTTGGACTTCGATGATCAACTACACCTGGTCACACTCGATTGATAATGCGTCGGACGGTCAGGACTACGTTGCCAACGCAACTCAGCCTGACAACAGCCATCGCGCCGATCTGGAAAAAGCCAACTCCAATTTCGACAATCGCCATCGATTCGTATGGAGCTTCGGGTACGAGATTCCCAACTTCATAAAGAGTGTTCCGCGACTCGGCGGGGGATGGAAAATAAATGGGATTGTGACGCTGAAGAGTGGCAACCCATTTCACGTAAACCTGTTTGATGATTACAACGGCACGGGAGAGTTCTTCCCGCGACCAGATCTGGTAGGAGATCCCTACGCCGGCACCAGTGGTCACGAACTTTTCCTTAATCTCTCGGCGTTTGCAGTCCCTTGTACTCTCGATACCTCAAACGCAGATAACGATGGGAGTGCGGCGTTCTGCGTCCCGGGGACTCAACATTTCGGCAGTCTGGGAAGAAACTCGCTGATCGGTCCAAGTTATCGCAACTTTGACTTTTCAATTTTCAAAAGCACTCCGTTAACCGAAAGCGTACGCCTCGAGTTGCGAGCGGAGATCTTCAACATCTTCAATCACCCAAACTTCTCATCGCCGTTACTTCCCGGTTTTTCAGCCGACGCCAGCTTCAACGGTATCGACCCGGCAACTGGTCGCGGTCAGGGGTTCTTGCCCATCACAGTCACACCTGACGTTGGAATTGGAAACCCGTTTCTCGGAGGCGGTGGGCCTCGCAACATTCAGTTAGCAGTCAAGTTGGTGTTTTAGCAATTCATCATGGGAGGGCGATATGGCAAAGGCCAAAAAAGCTTCAAAAGCCAGGAAAGGTTCAAAATCAAAAAAGGGCGCGAGTCGGGCTCGTAAATCGTCTCGCAAGACTAGTGCACGCTCAATCGAAAGTGGCCCAGTGCCGCCTTATGGAGTAGCGATTCGCGAGGCCATTGCACGTGGGGACGTACAGGAGATGAGGCAACTGGCTAACACCACACGTCAATGGCTGGACGAAGTCAACGAGGCACTCAATCGCCTCGAGACCTCTATTGATGAAGCTTAACGTTTTCGCCTAAGCACGACATCACAAGCCACTCTCCGAGTCCTTAAGTCATGTCCTCAGACACAAGACCATGGATTCTCGGCATCAGCGCGTCACACAACGGATCCGTCTGTTTACTGAAAGGTGATGAGATTGTTGTCGCCATTCAGGAAGAGCGGCTTTCGCGGGTGAAGCGACACCGAATCCACGCAAGCGATGGATCGTTAGCTCTGGCTTACTGTCTTAGTTATGCCGGAATTGAGCCCCGCGATCTGCGTTTAGCAGTTCTTTGTATCCAGGGAAGATCGCGGGATGCCATACATGATATCGGGCGCAATCCGTTCCTGAATGTCATAACGAATCAAATTCCAACCCTGGTTGTTCCGCATCATTACGGTCACGCTGTGAGTGTGTTTGCGACGTCTGGCTTTGACGAGTCGGCGATTCTTGTAGTCGATGGCGCTGGGTCACCAATCGCAGACTTCACTAGCGATGAGAACAACGTGATTCATGGAAATACTGATGATGCGTGGGAGACTATCTCTCTCTATTCCGCTGCGGGCACATCGATTGAGCCGCTGGAGAAACACGTGGTGGAACGTGGTGCATGGCTAACGCTGTATGACAGTGGAATGCCTGAGTTCGGCAGCTTGGGTGGAATGTTTTCTGCTATGGCGCAACAAATCTTCGGCAATCCGATGGACGCTGGAAAGGTGATGGGGTTGGCGCCTTATGGAGAAGCCCACATTCCGACCAGCGCCTTTTTTGAATGCTCGAACAGCGTGTTTCACTTTAAGAACATTGTTCCGCACCAGTTCAAACACGATGGACGATGGCCGGCGCGAAAGGACGAGTACGAGGTGCTTGCAGCTTCAGTTCAATCCGCCCTTGAAGACGCACTGTTGCACTTGCTTCGGCGACTCCGCAATTCTTCGAAGAGCCGAAATCTGTGTTA
>DATEDU010000335.1:0-5595 GCA_035281525.1 Pyrinomonadaceae bacterium
GTCGTACCGCCGTTGGGAAATCCCAGGGCTGGCCGTTCGCTAAATGCGCCAAGACCATTACCGAGAACAATCTGGTTAAGCTGGAAGTTCAAAGGATCTCCGGCTCCACCATTCGCATTAGCGAAAGTTCGGCCACTGATGTTGCCGCGGATTCGAGGCGCCAATCCAAAGAAGTTCGCGAACACGGCTTCTTCGATATGGTTGTAAGACAAGCCAAATCGGAAAGTGTGATTGCCCGTACTCAGGCTGCCATCGTATTTTCCCTGGAGGTTGTCCTGAAACGTCTGCTGAGGCGCGAGCAGGTCTGGTCCAATGTCCTGAACACCACCGGTGATGCGAACGAGAATTGGATCGCCGGAGGGATCGAGCGTTGTCGGTGTTCCAGCCGCGGCGTTAGCATCGACAATGAAGTTATTGAAGTTGAGGTAACTAAACCGGCCGGAATGTGTCCAGCGAGAAGCAGAATAGTCAAGCCCTGCTACGTGAGTGTTTGTGTTGTTGAGGTTGCCGAACGCGCTAAGGTCCTGACCACCGAAACCCGTTACGCCAAAATTGTAATTGTGGTTGAAGCGGTAGAACGTACTGATCCGATCATTCACTTTCCAATCGAGCCGGCCCCCGGTAAGTCGCTCGTCGAGCGGCACGGCAAAAGCTTGGGTGAATTGAGTGAAATTGGGTACGGCGGTAAATTGCTGACCGTCCTGGTTGTTGTTCTCAAACTCAGCGTGCCAGAATAATTTGTTCTTGACGACGTAACCACCGGCACGTCCGCCGAGGATCTGACGATCGAAGGGCGGCTTTGCCGTCGTAGGTGAAGTCTTATTCAAGCGTAGGTCTGCAGAATAACGCTCGTCGCGGAAGAAGCCGAAACCCGCGCCGTGAAATTCATTGCTGCCACTGCGCGTCACGATGTTAATGGCTCCGCTGGAAGTCAAGTCAGTACTCGCATCCAGAGTTGAGCGGCTTACCTGAAACTCTTGAATAGTCTCATTTGAAATATTGGTAGTGGTGGTTCCTACGGTCTCATCAGTGATGTCGACTCCGTCGACCTGAATGCGCGTTGAACGACCACTTCGCCCGCCCATTGACACACCGACCATCTGGTTCTTGGTTGGGTCGAAGTCACCGCCATCTCGAACCTGGACTCCGGGCTCTTGTTGCGCGAGGTCGAGGAAGTTGCGACCATTGAGCGGAAGGTTCTGAATCTGTTGCGGAGTAATGACACCATCGACGGTTGGTCGTGTGGTATCCACTGTCGCCTCGGCTCCGGCCGTTACTTCTACGACTTCTCTCGCATCGCCAACCGCCAGACTAATGTTTAGCGGAGTAACGGCACCAACCTTGACAATGACGTCGCTTGTGACTGATTTACGGAATCCGGTTTTCTCAACCGTGATTGAGTAACTACCTGGTTCCAGGTTTTGATAATTGAATCTTCCGCGTTCGTCGGTGGTGGCTTTAGTCTCGGCGCCTGTGGCGTTATTCTTCAGGGTGACTGATGCGCCTTGGACGATCGCTTCATTCTGATCGACGACGGTTCCTTCCAGCGCGCCACGAATGTGTTGAGCCAATACTGTGGGAGCGAAGCTGAACAAGAAAAGTCCCAACACGAGGAACAAGAGAGAGCGCTGCTGCTTTGACGGTTTCATGATTTCTCCTTTTTGTTACCTGCGGTGATAGGTTCATCGGTCTCATCGGAGTGGAGGGTGCTTGAATACAACCAAGCTCTGCGCTTTGGCTGCCTCAGTCTTGCGGCCTGAGAGGGCCGTGTGGAGGTAGCCCTTTTGGATGAACTATTTAGATCTGACTGCGCACACGTTGGGCAATTCCCATGCCCTTGCCATCGCGGTTAAAGAAGTCGGCTTTTTCTATTCGTTTTGTTCTTGATGGGAAATCTAGGCCCACCAGTGATCCAAAAAAATGGCGACTTTCCAGAATTTAGTACAATTTGGCGTAACTGGGAAGTGAAGTCTGCGACCTAACGTGGGGACACTGAAAATGAGATTAAGAGTATTTCAACTCTTTACGGCTGCGTGCCTTGTTTTTGCGGCTGCCGGGCTGGGCAAAGCTCAAACTGTCTACGAAGTTGAAGGCACCGTCTACGGACCTGATGGCAAAGCGATCCCCAATGTGACTGTGAGCCTTCAGAATCACGCTGGCGTTCAGATCGACCAGGACATAACGAACAGCGATGGCCGTTACAGATTTGCCGGTGTCGTTGCTGGAACTTACTACCTATCTCTCAAGCCCGCTGAGACGCGTATTCAACCAACGGTGCAAAAAATTGAATTGATAAATTCCGGCGCGAGTATCACGAATTTTTCAAAGGAGAGATTTGATTTCTCACTCAAAAGCGCCGGGAATCGCCCCGCAATCGCGGAGAGTGTGTTTGCACAGGCGGTACCGCCTGACGCGGAAAAGCTCTATCAAGAGGCACTGTCGGCCATTTCCAAAGGTGATAAGAACGGCGCGACCACCACTTTGAAAAAAGCTCTCCAGATATTTCCAACCTATTTTGTCGCCCTGGAACAACTTGGACTTTTGTACATCGAGTTAGAGGAAGACGAGCAAGCTATTGAGCCATTAACCAAAGCAATTCAAATTAATTCGAGAGCGGCGAAATCGCATCTGGGTTTAGGTATGGCTTATGTCAATCTGGACAGGTTAAAGCAGGCGGTACCCGAGTTGAATGCCGCGATCGCCCTCGATCCGCGACTTTTTCGGGCCCATCTTTTTCTGGGAATGTCATTTATTACTCTTGGAAAACTGGACGAGGCAGAAAAGTTGTTGAAGGACGCCTACGCTATTGGTGGACCAAAGCAAGCGAGTGCCGCACACCTCTATCTTGCTTCCATTTACAACATTCGTAAGGAATATCAGAAGGCGATCGATGAGTTGGAGGCTTATCTGAAAGAATCCCCGAAAGCTCCTAACGCCCCACGCATCCGCGAGGCGATCACGAAGCTTAAAGCAAAGTTGTAACTCAACCGCATCTAAGTGTTCTCGCCTGGAAAATGGTGAGGACCAGCAGTGCTGAGTCGCGCTGCGGGTCGCTGACGCCTTGCAATTGATTAATCAGGTAACGGCTGACCTGGTTACCCAACGATTGGCCCAACACAATTCTTGGTTGGTGCGACTTCCGCATTCTCAAGATCTCCAGCTTCGGATCGCGGTAAGAAATCCTGAGACCGGAAACCGGCGTGTCATCCGGTCTTAGGATCCTGGCATTCCACGTTCCCGTAAAGTTCGGCTTTGAGTCAGCGGGTTTTTTGTGTAGTGAAAGCGGGATTGAATGCGAGGATAAACGATAAGAGGATGGTGATCAGCATATCGTGAATTGTCCATTCGAGCTGGTTGGTGTGTAAGTGTCATCGCTTCAAGTCCGCTGTCCAGTTCAGGACTACTATCGTCGGCGCCGCTATCGCCTCATCCAACGAAGCGGCGACTAAAAAGCGCTGGCCGTCGCCGGAGACGACGTAGTAGTTCCTCGGACCGGGAAGGCCGGGGACCGGCAACTCAAACAGCGCTTTGGGAACGCCTGACTCGAACGTCGGACCGTCAGTCTTTACGTCTACCGCCATTAGCTTCCTATCCGACGAGACGTAGAACAACTCCTTTCCGTCGCGGCGCCACTTAGGATGCCCGCCGCCGCTGCTCGAGACCTGCCACTTGCCGCCTGAATCGGGAAAACTCTGCACATAAATCTGCCATGTCCCAGACTGATTCGAAGTGTAGGCGATCCATTTCCCGTTCGGCGAGAACTGACCTTGAACCTCGACGAAATCCGTTTGCAAGAATGAAAACGGCTGCTGTTCTCCCGAGAATGGTAAGATCCACAAATCGAAGTTGGTCTTTGCGTTCTGCTCCTGATAAAGGATGAATCTCCCATCCCTGGACCAATCGGTGGGATCTTTACCGTTCTCTGATTTAAGAAGCAGTTCGTCATTGCCCGCGCCGCTCGCTGCTTTCTGGTACAGATTCCTGGTGCCATCACGAGACGTGCTGAAGACAATGCGGCTTCCGTCTGGCGACCAGATGGGACTGCTGTCGAACCCTGGATCGAATGTGAAGTGTGTCATGGTGCCGCGTGCCACCTCAACGACCCAGATGTCGGCCGGTCCCAGCGAACCCTGCACCCCAACGGCAGAGACCGCGACCCGTCTTTCATCCGGTGAGAGCCAGGGGCTGGCGTAACCGCCCGGAGGCCCAACCGTTCCCAGCTGTTTGCCCGTCCTATCAAACCAGGCGAGCTGCGTGTTGGCGGCGGTCCCGCTCCGGTACATCAGCACACCTGTTTCCGAAACGGAGAAGAGACCGAAGCTCACTCCTGGGAGACGGTCCACCTGTTGGGCGACCGGAAACGGCTCACCCTTTAGTTCGATCGTGTCGGTATCGAAGCCCTGCGCCATTAGCGTCCGCTCCTGCATGAAGAGCAGGTGGCCCTGCGCGTAGGCGACCTGCGCGTTTGTGTTCACGAGCCGCTTTGTCTCCTTCGAGTCGAGCGAGCCGACCACAACGCCGGTGTTTGCCTGCTGCCCACCCCGGGTGAGGTACAAGAAATGGCGGCCGTCCGGTAAGAACTGGGGATGTATGTGGGAAGTCTCTTTACGAGATGCATCCAGCGCGGTCAAGCGCACGAGCACGCCACCCGTGGCCGACACGGTATAGAGTGCGTCTGTGCCGTTCGGCGTGAAGATGATCACGCCGTCACGATTCCATGTGCCCCCGCGACCGTCTGCCGCATCGCACAGTGTTTGCGGAGACCCGCCCGCGACCTCAATCTTTTTAAGCTTCCCGCCTGCGAAGAAACCGACAAAGCGGCTGTCCGGCGACCAGAAGGGATAAACGGCATCTTCCGTGCCGGCGAGCGGCTGTGCCGTCAGGGAGTCGAGCGCGCGAACCCACAACTGAGACTTGCCTTCAGAGGTGCCGCGCAAGACCACGCGCCTTCCGTCCGGGGAAACAGCGAAAGGGCCGCCGAAGTACGTCTTCTCTGGCGGGTAGATGTAGAAGCGTGCGGTTGCGGGTGTCTCTGCCGGCGCGCGCCGGGAAGATATCGCGAACGCTACCACGGCAAGCATGACTGCGGCTCCGGCTATGATCCACGGCAGGCGAGCGGCCCACTTCGCGCGCGAAGGCGGCAAAGTGACCTCAGTCGTTATCTCGGGCGAGCTCAACTGCGAGCCAGAAAGAGCTTCGAGCGCAAACGCCAGGTCCGATGCGGAATGAAAACGTGCTTCCGGTGTCTTCTCCAGACAATGATTTACCAACCGTTCCAGCGCGGGCGAAACAGTTTTGTTTGATTCCGATAACTGCGGTGGATCTTCTTTCAGGATCGCGCTCATCGTGTCCGCCGCAGACTCGCCCTGAAACGCGCGCCGGCCGGAAAGCATTTCGTAAAGGATTGCGCCTAAAGAAAAGATGTCTGAGCGATGGTCCACACGCTTGCCGCGAACCTGCTCCGGAGACATATATCCCACAGTCCCAACGACAACTCCCGGATCCGTGTTCACTCGTCTGGTCGGAATCTCTGTTTGGGATTGACTGGCTTCGAGCTGCGTCAGCTTGGCCACGCCGAAGTCCAGAATCTTTACG
>DATEDU010000336.1:0-10689 GCA_035281525.1 Pyrinomonadaceae bacterium
GTTAAAACGGTTCCCTCTTTGATTCGAATGTGTAACACCCGGCTAAAGCCGGGTGTGAATGAAAGCGACAGGCTTATTGGTGATTAAATTCGTAAATCGCTTCTTTGAGTGCCGAACGAACTTCCGGAGGAAGTGAGTTGCTCTGAGCTAGTCGGTAAAACGCAGGCAGGACTTTTGGCTCTCCACTTAACCCAAGCTGCTTAATCAACGCCAGCCTCAGCTCGGTGCTCGGATGGCCTTCGATGATCTGCATGAGCGGCTCAATCTCTCCAGCCTTTGCCACGAGAAACAGCAGCGAGAGCGCACTGTAAGTCTTCTCATGCTGAGGATTCAGCAGACTGTTGACAGCGTCGTTGACCAAACCAGAGCTCTTGAGTGCGGCGCCGAGGCTGCGCCGTTGTGCAGGAGAACCCTGGCGTAACGAATTGTTGAGACAAGACGCCGCCAGGTCCGCATTTAGATCGTAAAGGGTGCGGACGGCGGCCGTGCGTACTTCCGCAGAAGGGTCATCGAGAGCCTTCGTGATGAGTTCAAATGAATCGCCGGGCCCAAGTCGAGAGAGATCGGATATTGTTGCAGCGGCAGCGACAGCCTTGCTGTGAGCAAGCTCCGCCGCCGCCTGTCTCAGGACTTGTTGCTCCTGACGCCAACGATCTTCATTCTGAGAGCTCAAATCTGAGTTCTGAGAGGTCAAATCTGAGATCTGAGATCTGACGCGTTCGCCTTCAGCCGGCAAAGGTGTCCATCACCTCCGGAATAATTGGCTCTTCCCGCGGCGGCACATGTCCACCGTTTGTCGGGGATTCGGGTGACGGCACGTTTCCACCGTTTGTGGGAGCGGCCGCCGCGAGCGTCAGCGGTAGAGGGGAAGAGAAAAACTCGCTATCCACATGTGTTTCAGTAGCCTGGTCTGATTTGTTGAGCAGTTTGAATTTAGTGAGGACGAGATTGCTTAAATTCAGACCGATGCTCGTGTCGAGATCGCACAATTGCTCGGCAACAATTCTTTGCGAAACCCTATCGAACGCCTCGCGCAACTCCTTCCCCGCCGTATCGACATCATCGGCGAGCACCAACTCAAAGTCACGACCGGCTCGAACTCGATGTCGCGCGTGATTGTTGAGGAGCACGCCTGCTTGATTGTGAATTCTGCCGGTTGCAACAATGACGAGATGAGAAGCTTCAGTCTCGAGTTCGAGGTCAATGGCCCAACGCGCAAATGCCGGAGTCAGATCTCCGTCACGCGCAAGAAGCAGGAACGACTCGCCGCTGATGTTCGCCATCATCTGGCCGTAGCCTTCTCCAGACGAGGGTCCAACCGCAATCTCGCTCTCGGGAACGCCCTGTTCTCGCAACAACGAATGCATCCGGCTCACTAACCACGAACCATCTTCCAATAAAGATGAAGCTAAACGCGTGGGAGCAATCACCTCTTCGACTTTCTCGTCAGCTACCGGAGATCCACATTCGCTGCAAGTCGCATCACTCACGGTCACCACGGCCAGCGCATGAGCAGTCGGCAGTTTGAATAAGGCATGCCCGGTCTTACGACAACTAACCTGAACTTCCCGGCCCACTAATCCTGCGTCGGCCAGCCTATCTATAGAAGACGCAACAGAGGAAACCGTGTCACCCACGAGCAGTTTTGCTGCATACCCTTCGACATGGGCCTCTTTGGCTCGACGCAAAAAGACCCTGGTATGGGCATCCTCGAGGATGGTAGCCGCGCGGATCCGATCGCTCATCGTTTCTTTGCGCAGACTGGTGTAGAGCGAGTCAGTATCCTGCTTGGAGATAAAGCGGCGGAAACCCTCGGGCACAACCGGTTTTCCGTGTTGCCACTCTGGGAACGAAGCGTCGCCGTTCGAACCTTCAAACAACGACGATTGCTGCGCGGCAAGCAGATCGCGTACTTCTCGGCAGAACGCGTCCAGTTTCCGATAAGGCTCGGTAGTCCGCGCTTCGTAGACCATTCCAGTTCGGATCTTGTCGTTGTCGTCAAAGACGATATAAAAGACGTGGTCGGAGAGGCAGAACAGATCGCCACGGACGTAGGGCTCTCCGCGTTCAGCCTCAGTCGTCACGGCTACGGAGGATTCCAACTCCTCCATAAGGGCAGAGTTTGAGAACGCGTTCTCGAAGAGATTGAGTCTGGCGGATCGAATCAGTGGAATTAAATTCTTATCGCGCAGGCCATCGAGCAAGCGAATACGGCCGAGCACGTCGACTTTGAGATTAAGGGTCTTGCCCTCAACGAATAACATGATCTGCCTCCCACTCCATTCTTAGATCTCAGATTTGAGATCTGAAATCTTTTGCCGAGCAGTGATGGTTTACTTCGGCTGACTGACCTTTATCGTGACTGTTTCCTGGCTCGATCCACTTGCCGGGTAACGGCGCTGACGAGCGATTCGCAGCGCCATTGCTTCGTATGCCTCCATTCCAGCCCGATGATTCGCAATGGATGCTTTCGCCACTCGGCCGCTTTCAATCTGCAAAACTACTTTCACCGATTGCCGATCAGTGTCACCGCGGTGTGGCTCTTGAGCCGGTTTCGCCGTTGATGGCGATGCTATCGAAGTTGAACTGGAAGCTGCTTCTTTGCTCTCGGAGGCGTTATCGTTCGACTGCCGAGCAGGCAGGTCTATTGTTCGCCCAACATGTGCTGCTTTGCTAACAACACGTCCAACTTTCGGCTCGTTTTTGGGTTCCGGCTCGATCGGTTGAGCTGCCGGCAGGTTATTCCCACCTGCAACTTTTTCACTCGCGGGCGGGGCACTCGAGACGACAGCAGGTTGATTCTTTCCCAGCCCTGCGGTGACGGCGATCACCGTGGAAATCCCCAACAAGAGCAAGCCAATTGCGCCGATAGCGAAAAGTGGTTGGTTAACCCCTTTTGCCTGAGGCTCGGCAACAAGAGCCGACATCATCAAAGCGTCAGGCTTGACCGCTGACGGCTCGACACTTGCCGAACTCGCCCCTGGAAGCTGAGCGGGCGTCGTACGAGCCGGCGGCAACTCGTATGTCTCGGCGTCGTTCTCGCTCCAACAGCCCAGCAACTCAGAGACTGCTTTTTGCAGCGAGTTCTCGATCGACCGTCGAGTGGGGCGAATTAAAGGATTAAAGTTGAACGACGAAGCGGGCTGGGCCAGAGCAACGCACAATGCTTGGAGACCGCTGAGTTTATCAATCTGCGCATCGATTAACTCCCCGTCGTTAAAGAAAAAACTCGCAGGACCATTCGGATATTCAATCAGTAACCGTCCCGTCTTGTGCTGGTGCCGAAGAATGCCGACGAGATCCGACAGCGGATAGTCGTTCAGGTGACCCGTCAAGACCAGGAAGCGGCTATTGTGCATCTGGGGTTCCATAACTCCTACTTTCTATCCGATGCGTGCTCGCGCGTTCACTTACAAAACGGAGGCACGCGGCACGGCAGGTTAAAGTCGGGAAATGTATCGGCTAACTTTTTGGCCAGCGTGCGATCAAGAGTTTGCAAAATCCGGTATTCAGTTATGACACCGTTTTCCTCTCCTATCTCTTGATATGCGAGCGCCAAACCATAATGAGCCTTCGCGAGATTCGGGTTAACAACCGTGGCCTGCTTGAAAGCCTTCGCGGCATCTTTATGTCGTCGTAAGTTGAAGTTCGTGAGCCCCAGGCCGTAAAACGCCTCGGCCATGTCAGGATTGAGGTCGGTTGCTCGCTTGAAACTCTTCAGAGCTTTTTGATGTTCTTTGAGCTTGATGTAGGCGTGCCCGAGACTCAGATGAACTTCAGCAGAGTTTGGCTCGAGCTTGATTGCTTTTTCGTATGCCTCAATTGCGTCGTTGACAAAGCCCGAGTCGAAACGCTCGCGGCCCGCCTTGTAGTGCTCGAACGCCGCTTTCATTTCAGCGGAGACGGCCGGAGTGGACGGCTTAGCGTCGGTTGTGGGGCTGGTAGTTTTTGAGTCGGCTGTTTTAGCGTCGGCTGTTGGGCTCGCACTTTTCGTGTCGACTTTCCGGTTGCCAGTATTTGAGCTGACCGGCGGAATTTCGCTTTTCACGACGGGCATTGGGCTTTTCGTGGCTGTGTTTGAGGCGTTTTCGACAGGTGCTGCTTCATCCGTGCTGCCGACTGCTTTTTTCCCAACGCGGCGTGCGCCCACAAAAGTTTCGGAACTGGTTGTGTCAGTAGAATTATTTCGTGCTGCGTCAGGATTGTTTCGTGCAGCGTCGACGGGAGCTACGGCGCGGTCAGTTACCCTTGGTTGGTTTGAGCGCGTTTCCGCAACGGCGTTTGAAATCGCCACACCTTTCGGTGTCGTCGGCACGGCGCGGGCATCTGGCTCGACGATCTGGGCTACTGTGTCATTGAAGTAATAGGCGAGCGTGCGATAGGTAACTTCGACTGGTTCCACCTTCAGTTGACCGTCTTCAAATACGATCAGGCTGGTGACCATCTTGGTCCAGTTGCCGAACGCATCGAGCTCATAGTTGTATTTTTCTCTGCTTAAGATGGAGCCATCATCTCCACGCAGAGTCATTTCGACGATGTGGCCCTTGTCGTCGTACTTGTATTCCTCTTTGCCAACGGCAGTAGTAGGAAGGGGGTAGGAGATGTTTTCGATCCTCTCGCCATTCACACTGTACGTGGTGATCTCGAGCAGTTGCAGCGGCCCCTCCACAGGCCGGCCGCCTTTCATCTCGAGTTTGGCTGATTGGACTTTAACTCTGCGCACCGAACCTGACAGACCATCTCGTTCGCGAGTGCTGTCAAGCAGGGTTACGGCAGTTTCTGACTGCGGCGTGCCATTTTCCTGAGCATTGATAGCTAGTTGGCAGAGGAGGAGTGCACACAAAATCCCAAAAAACGGTTTGGTTTTGCTTGATTTGAAGAACATCGGCCGGCTCCCGCGTTAGAGTTGACAGAACAACACGCACTCATGACGGGGAAGGCCTGGAAAAACGCGTAGCGGTGGAGTTTTAGGAGTTGGTTTTGGTCAGTACCATCCAGCGGCTGGTTTGGGTGCAATTAATCGATATGACAATGAACGCTACACCCACCCGCTACCGCGGGCGGTACTGACTTCACTACTCGCAATTCACTTTCATTTGCGACCTCGCTCTAGAAGAAGACTCGCAACATTTTGCGACCTGACTTCCGAGAAAGGCTGCGGCAAATTTACTAGCCGAGCTTATATGCTACCGACGCGGTTGGCCCCCCCGCCCACATCTTGTGCAAACTGCGGCGAAGCATACAACGACTTGTTACAAATTTCCAGCAAAATTGTTGCAAACTTAGCAGGCATTAGCCGGTGTTATAACCGTTTGGCCACCGTACGCCTGTTAGGAGAGGAACGGGTTTGAGTTTTAGTGTTCGTCGGTGAATTTGTAGCCGATACCCCAGACGGTGAGGACCATCTGCGGATTCTCAGGATTATCCTCGATCTTCGCCCTCAACCTATTGATGTGCGAGTCTATCGTCCGATCGTAACCTTCATACGAGTAATCCCAGATCTTCTCGAGCAAGTACTTGCGAGCGAAAACCCTCCCAGGGTTGGAAGCAAAAAGCCGAAGCAGATCAAATTCCTTCGGAGTCAACTCAACCTGCCGATCACCAATAGTCACTTCACGCCGAGCCGGGTCGATACGCAGCTTGCCGCGAACAATTGGAGCTTCATCTCGATCGCCATCTGATCCCATGGTCGTCCGAGCTCTGCGGAGCACGGATTTGATTCGTGCTTCCAACTCACGCAGGCTAAACGGCTTCGTGATGTAATCATCAGCGCCCATTTCCAGCCCAAGGACCTTATCGACGACATCGTCCTTGGCGGTGAGCATCAGGATAGGAAGGTAATTGACTTTCTCCTTTAGCTCTTTGCAGACAGCGAGGCCGTCCATTTTAGGCAACATCAAGTCCAGGACGACTGCGTCAGGCGGCTCTTCCAGGGCAGTCTTTACCGCCGATAGACCATCTTCGACGGTCTTGACGTTGTAGCCGGCTCGCGAGAAATATTCGCTAATCGCTGTCGAGATGTTTTCGTCGTCCTCGACAACGAGCAGAGACACTTTTCGCTCGCCTGGTTCGGTGTCAGTGTGATTGTTTTTGGCAGATTTCTGTCTGTCAGTAGCTGTTCCCATCAGAGTGATCCAGTCTGAAACTGACAAGCAGGAGGCTCAAGGGGACGCGCCAAAACTAGATTGCGCTCCCGAATACTACAAGACAAATCAATTAAACTCAAGCCTTAAAAGGATCAACGAATCTAATGCAGTGACGTCAGTACGGGGAGCGATAGCGACCCGGTCTCAAGCGGCGCTGCACTCGAGATACGGACCCGGTCGCTATCGCTCCCGGTACTGACTGCATTATGGCGACGAAGTATTACAATGGCCACATACCGCAGAAAGAAAGGAAACCTAACATGACCCCCGAAGAACGAGCGAAACTAATCGCGCAATACAATACTGGATACGACGAAGTGGTCAGCGCATTGAAAGACTTTCCGGCTGACAAAATGACCGCTCATCCTCTGCCCGGAAAGTGGAGCGCCCGCGAGATAGTTCATCACCTTGCCGATAGTGAAAGCACCTCGGCTATCAGACTAAGAAAACTGCTGGTCGAAGACGCGCCTACAATTCAGGGATACGATCAGGCAGAATTCGCGACTCGTTTAAACTACAACGAGCGTGACATCGAGCCGGCACTGGAAGCATTTCGCGCTGCGCGAGCAACGACATCGCAGTTATTTGCCTTCATGTCGGAGGACGACTGGAAACGTGAAGGACATCACACCGAAAGCGGAAAATTCGGAGTGCAAGAGTGGCTTCGCGTATATGCAGTGCATGCTCATGACCATGCAGCGCAGATAAGAAAGCTGCGCTCTGCAATCGATGCATGATCTACAAACATAAATCTCTCATTTGCTTGACAAAGCTTTTTGTCGCGAGCACAATCCGGCTCGCTCCAACGCAAACTTAATTTCACTCTCTCATGACTCGAATCAATAAACAGTGATGGGCGCTGCGACTCTGCTTCAGACCTCTTTTCCTGATCTGCAATTGGTGCGTCGTGGAAAAGTGCGCGACGTCTATGCGGTTGAAGATCACTTACTCATCGTTGCGACCGATCGAATCTCTGCATTCGATTGCGTTCTGCCAACTCCTATTCGACGCAAAGGGGAAGTGCTGACTGCACTCTCCCGTTTTTGGTTTGAAAAACTCGCGCATGTTGTACCGAATCACATGGTCACAACCGACGTGCAGCAAATGCCACCAGTCGTTCGCCAGGCGTCTGATGAATTGAACGGCCGTTCGATGTTGGTGCGCAGAGCAGATGTGTTTCCCGTCGAGTGCGTAGTTAGAGGTTATCTGTCTGGATCAGGTTGGAAAGATTATTTGCGTACGGGCGAAGTTTGTGGGCACAAGCTTCCGGAAGGTTTGACTGAATCTGCTGAATTGCCTGAGCCTATTTTTACTCCGGCTACGAAGGCCGAAGAAGGCCATGATGAAAATATAAGCGAAGCACAAGTGCGAGAGATTCTCGGTGACGAGACTACAGAGTTCCTGCGCGACACTTCGTTACGTCTTTACCGGGAAGCAAAGGACTACGCTCAAGGTCGCGGGATCATAATCGCAGATACTAAGTTTGAGTTCGGACGAGACCAGCAAGGGCAGATAATTCTGGTGGACGAAGTTCTTACTCCCGATTCATCTCGCTTCTGGCCTCAGGAATCTTACGGCCCCGGCAAATCTCAGCCGTCATTCGACAAACAGTTCGTTCGCGACTTCCTGGAAACTCTTGATTGGGATAAGCAGCCTCCAGCTCCTGAAATCCCGGCCGAAATTGCCGAAGCGACGACGGCTCGTTATCTGGAGGCTTACAAACTACTTATCGGCACAGATCTATAGCTCACTAATACCGTTTCGAAACGTCCGGATGCGCGCTCGACTTGAAGCACTAATCGAAGAGATGCTCGACGGCCAGATCTTATTGGACGAAGCCGTGGCCGAGTTCGAGCGGGTGTACATAGAGAAAGCACTCTCCCGCCACAAGAAACACCTCTCCAAGACCGCCAAAATTCTCGGAATTCACCGCAATACCCTCTCCAAACGAGTCGCCGAATATCACCGGAGCTCGCGTAGCTCATACCGCACGGCCAAACGCCCAAGCCGCGGTTGACAAGCACATTCAAGACGCTATATTCTGGCACTCGTCCGCAATGACTGCTAAGTTAATACTCAAACTGCGCCCTAAATACCTAAATTTGACAGGGATTTCGAAAGGAGACTCTTAGGCAATGGCTACTGAGATTAAACCTCTTCACGACCGCGTTATTGTGCGTCGAATTGAAGAGGGTGAACAGATGCGTGGAGGCATCATCATCCCCGATACGGCTAAAGAAAAACCCCAGGAAGGCGAAGTCGTGGCGGTGGGTGACGGGAAATACAAGGACGACGGTACGCGCCAGTCCCTCGATGTGAAAAAGGGCGATCGCGTGCTGTTCGGTAAATACAGCGGCTCAGAAATCAAGATCGATGGAGAAGAACTCCTGATCATGCGTGAGGACGAGATCCTCGGGATTATCCAGCGCGCTGGAGCGGCGAGCGGATCCGGCAAAAAGGGCGGCAAGTAACGCTGCTTCGGGACGGTCCGCTTTTTAATTAAACAAACATTTCAATTTCAGGAGAAAGGAAAGAAATGGCAAAGCAAGTAGTTCATGGTGAGGACTCGCGCGCAGCGATTTTGCGAGGAATCAACCAGCTCGCAGACGCTGTGAAAATCACCCTTGGCCCCAAAGGTCGCAACGTAGTAATCGACAAGAAGTTTGGTTCGCCCACCATCACCAAGGACGGCGTCACCGTCGCAAAGGAAATTGAACTCAAGGACGCACTCGAGAATATGGGCGCGCAGATGGTTCGTGAGGTCGCTTCGAAGACTTCCGACGTAGCCGGCGACGGCACGACGACCGCCACTGTGCTGGCGCAGGCGATCTTCCGCGAAGGCGTGAAGACTGTAGCCGCAGGTGCCAACCCCATGGCTCTCAAGCGCGGCATTGACAAGGCAGTGGAGCGCGCAGTCGCCGAGATCGAGCGTCTATCGAAACCCGTGAAGGGTGACGCGATTGCTCAGGTCGGGACTGTTTCTGCTAACGGCGATCAGACCATCGGCAACATCATTGCCGAAGCGATGAACAAGGTCGGCAAGGACGGAGTTATTACCGTCGAAGAATCCAAGACCATGGAAACTGCGCTCGAGGTTGTTGAGGGTATGCAGTTCGACCGCGGGTATCTCAGTCCGTATTTCGTAACCGATCCGGAACGCATGGAAGTTGTGCTCGACAACCCCGTGATTCTGATTCATGAGAAGAAGATCAGCTCAATGAAGGATTTGCTGCCTTTGCTCGAGCAGGTCGCCAAGATGGGCAAACCAATGCTGATCATCGCCGAGGACGTAGAGGGCGAGGCTCTGGCGACGCTCGTCGTTAACAAACTCCGCGGCACACTCAACATTGCTGCCGTTAAGGCGCCTGGCTTTGGTGATCGACGGAAAGCCATGTTGGAAGACATCGCGATTTTGACCGGCGGCAAGGTGATCAGTGAAGACCTCGGCATCAAGCTCGAGAACGTAAAACTCGAAGATCTCGGTCGCGCCAAGAAGGTCACAATCGACAAGGACAACACCACCATAGTCGAAGGTGTTGGCAAACAGGCTGACATCGAAGGCAGGGTAAGGACTCTTCGCGCCCAGATTGACGAAACTACCTCCGATTACGACCGCGAGAAGTTACAAGAGCGTCTCGCAAAGCTCGTTGGCGGAGTTGCCGTTATCAAGGTCGGTGCGGCGACCGAGACCGAGATGAAAGAAAAGAAGGCGCGCGTTGAGGACGCCATGCATGCGACTCGTGCTGCCGTCGAGGAAGGCATCGTCGCTGGTGGCGGCGTTTCGCTAGTCAGAGCTGCTAAAGCTCTTGAGAAGTACGAAACTAGCAAGGATGGTGAAGGCGATCCGGATGAGCAAATCGGCGTCAACATCGTTCGTCGAGCACTTGAAGAGCCGCTACGACAGATCGTTCAGAACGCCGGCAAGGAAGGCGCCGTGGTCGTAGAGCGCGTTCGAGGCGAGAAGAACGAGAACTTCGGCTTCAACGCTCAGACCGAACGGTACGAAGACCTGGTGAAGGCTGGTGTCATCGACCCCGCAAAGGTAACGCGTACTGCTCTGCAAAACGCGGCATCGATTGCCGGTCTGATGTTGACCACGGAAGCAATGGTTTCTGAGCTTCCGGAAGAGGACAAATCCGCTCCGATGCCCGGCGGTATGGGCGGCATGAGCGGCATGGGGATGTAAATCCTCCTCCTGCCGAAAGCCTTGGCTTTCCATGGCACCTTAATGACAAGTGCGCGAGGCTCAGCCTCGCGCACTTGTTTTAGTGGTTCCACAGTACGGCAAAGCCTTACGGCAATTCAATTACCGTCGGCACTGGTCCAATCAGCTACATACCTTGCATTCGTCCGAATTCCAGAAACAAGTCTCATTTCTGGAATCTCAACTGCATCTCGAATGACCGTCCAGTAAACTTTCCTACAAATTACGAAGATCATCTGCGTCCACATCGTTTGGCCCGAGGATTGCTAATTAGAAGGGCTCATCGGTTAGTTTTCCACAGAAGTTCGTTTCAAATTTGTCTGCCGAAGTTCTAAGGCT
>DATEDU010000337.1:0-51137 GCA_035281525.1 Pyrinomonadaceae bacterium
TTGTGCGCGAGGGCGCGCGACTCCTTCACGTCGTCGATTTGGATGCGGCGTTTTCGGAAACAAGCTCCCCTAATCGTACCGTGTTCTGTGACATTGTACGCGCGTCGAAGATTCCCGTTCAGTTTGGTGGCGGCGTACGTAGCGTCAAAGATATTGAGCAGCTACTTGAGTTGGGTGTTTACAGAGTCGTGATTGGAACGATTGCCGTCGAGTCAGCGGAAATTCTCGACGAAATGTTGCGAATGTTCGGTCCTGAACGTGTGGTGGTTGGAATAGACGCTAGACAAGGCCGCGCGGTCACTCATGGTTGGGAGACTTCTCAGTCTGTTGATGCGTTCGAGCTCAGTCGTCGCGTGGCCGATGCCGGTGTCGAGCGGATTATTTATACCGACGTTGGGCGCGATGGCATGTTGACAGGCGTAAACATCGAACAGACTTGCAGAATTGCCGAGGAGTCAGGGTTGAAAGTGACTGCGTCGGGTGGCGTCTCTTCATTGGAGGACATCGCGCGCCTTGCCGCCGCGCGCAGTTCCGGTATCGACAGCGTGATCGTTGGCAAGGCTCTCTATGAACGCCACTTCACCCTTGCCCAAGCGATCCAAGTTGCTGGGGATTAATGGGAATTTTTAATCGCCATCCGCACCTGATAGCAGGTCTCGCTTCACTAACAATTCGTAGCCCCGGTTTAGAAGCGCCGTCAGATTCGAAGCGCTGGCCACAACTTCGATCCCCTTTTGTTCGTCGTACCGTGCGTCAAAACCCTCAGCCACCAGCGCCTCAAACTCTTGTCGTGCGTCGCCGTCACGTTTAGGAGCAACTCCGGCCAAGTATCGTGGCCATTTTTCAGGCGATAGCGGCTCAACCTTCCAGGGAGCTACGGGCTGAGCCTCGAAAGCAGCAGTTACAGACTCAACGTCAGGAACCGGCGTTCGTTGCTGCAAAAGTAAGTCAACATCAACACCCGGAACCTCGCCTGCGGCGCATAACCCAAGCGCCTTGGCTGCCTCGGCAACTTCCAACGCCGCGTTCATCGCTTCCGCAAATGGAGGCTGAAAATCCTCTCCACATTCGACTGTGAACCCGAATATATGGTGCTCAAGGAACAGATAGTCGTCACACGTCCCCGCGAACATATTCGTCGTACCTGTCGCGTATGTGACACCTTGAATCTGCCGAATGCGATTGTTCATCGTCTCTTCGAGCCGGCGGTAGACAGCATCATCTGATGAAGAAATCCCTTGCGGTTGATGCGGACGGAAGAGCGCCTGCCCGAACGAATGACTATCGATCGCGAAGAGAAGCGTGCGTTCGCTTGTACTGACGTGAGCGATGTTTGCAGTCTCTGGCTCCGAGATTGGGCCGGGGCCACGATATATCTCGGCGCACGGTAGCGGTGAAGATCCAGTCTGTCCCCAGAAGCGCGAAAAGTTTCGGTTGCAGTCAACCCCAGCGCATCCGTCTGCATTGTTAGGCGGGCGAAGGTTCTTGCGCCACAACCGGCGACCCTCGTCGAAGAAGCTCAGACGAGCGCCATCAGGATTGCTCTCTGCGATTATGAGGAATTCTACCTTATTAAGAATCCTTACAACCTCTTGGACCTGTGGGTCCGGATCGTCGGGTCTGAAGTTGGTCATCAATTGCAAAGCCGTCTCTAACACTGCTATAGGATTTATCCACTCTCGAGCATGTGTAGAGCGGTTAACTAGTACAGCAGGTTTAGGCGTTGCTGTCCCGGGCGCTGTGATACGCAGCATCCTGACTTTATGCCGCCCTCTAGCTTCGACCTTTTCCCCCTCATAACCGTGACTGAGAAAAGGCAGCTCCTCGATGCGACAGAGATTCGGGAAGCGATTTGCTAACTCTGATACCTGTATCTCGACCTGCAAGGGGTCGAGGTAGTTCTCGAAAAAACGATTCTCGAACGCCATACAAATTCCTCGCTCCCTTGCTTGATGGTCTATAACTGCGGCAGTAAGCAGGAGCAGGTGGCAGGCGGGACGCGTAACTCCGGCCTCCTGCACCTGCCTACTGCTCAGTTCGTGCGACAGCGCTATGCCTGCGTCGCATTGTCAATTACAAGCGCAAAGTCTTGAAACGCCGTATTGTTGAAAGGCGGCCTGGCGTTGGCCCTGAGAGCGGAAGCAATTACTCGGACTTCATAAGTTCCTTGGGGGTCCTCGACGTAAACGCACTCGATGTTGTTCAGAGTGTCGAACTGGCCGCCAGTCTTAGAGAAGCCGTTCTTGAAAACATTTCCTTTGAATACTCTGCCCTGCCCCCCCGTCTCAACGACTTCCAAATCGAGATCGTTCCGCAGTGCTGGGGGTGTTTCGGGGCTGCCCGGCGCATCCGTCCAGACCAAAGTAACGCGCATCGGTCGAGACGCGTCGCTGACTCTGACCCGTACAACACTCTCCTGGCCGACTTCAGTCATTTCCGTCTCCTGATCGAAGAGAAGTTTCGGCCCTCTGTCTGAAGCAGGCGCGTCGCGCACGATATTCTCGAGGCTGACGCGACCCCAGCCCTGAATGTTATTGGGAATATTTTTGAGTTTACCACCGTTGCCGTCTGGCCCACCTGCGAGATCTTCCGCACCATTGATGAGCAAGGCCTTCACCATGGCAGGACTCGGATTTCGATTGTCATGATTATTACGCCACCATTCGATTAGCAGCGCACAGAGGCCTGCCACATGTGGCGCTGCCATGGATGTACCGCTCAGCATCGCGTAGTCCTCATGTTGAACGCCGCTCGAATCAGTGAACGGATCAAGCGGGCGTTGTCCCGGCTCTATCTCGGCGTTAGAACGGGCCGACACGATGCGCGTCCCTGGGGCGACGATGTTGGGTAGGATCCGCCCGTCCCTTGCCGGCCCGCGACTTGAAGTCTGCGAGACACCTCGGATATCACTGGGTCCCTCCTGGGGCCGGAAGTTGATCGTGTTCCCGACAGTGATCGGATTCTTTGCCTCTTTTGGTGGCGTCAGCCCATTCGAACCCGCATTCCCAGCCGAAAAGACGATAATCAGATAGTCACGCTCCGGGTCCGACTGGTTATCGTTGTTGGGGTCACGCACCAACCTGTCCACTAGCGCTGCGTTTGAAGTGTAGCCGCCACTCCCCTGCTGCTTCCAACTGTTGTTCATTACGTGAGCGCCGCGGGCAACCATATCGGTTGTGAAGCGGGCTACAGGTCCAGTGCCAGGACTGCCAGCCGTGTCTACCGGATTGAGGACTCCGAAACGAGCTCCAGGAGCCACACCTTGTCCTAACAGGAAACCATTGGGGTCGGTGAGGCCGGTTGATGCGTTGCCGACCGCGATGCCTGCGACATGGGAGCCATGTCCGTTAATGTCTGTGAGCGTCACGCCACCAGTCGTGTCTACGAAGAAAGCCATCCGCCCGCGCAGATCTGGGTGCATCGTGCCATCATTGTTCAGGCATACGCCCGAGTCACAAATGCCTACGACCACGCCGTTGCCGCTCAGCCCGAGTTGCCCAATGGCTGCTGCATAGCCGGCGACAGGTGCGGTGTTTGGCGCGGGTGCAGTGTTCAGGTTTTCCGCCAGGATTTGACAGGACTGCTCGTCATCGGCCGTTAACTTCGGCGACTGATACTCCAGCCAACGAACGTCAGGCACGCGAGCAAGTGCGTTCAGCTTAGACGAATCGATCTCGATGATAAGCGTGCGGTAGCCTGCACGGTGGTTGCCGTCAGTCTCCCAATCGTCAACAATCACACCATTGAGTTCTTCGATCACTGCCCGCACCTTGTTCACCGCATTTTCCGGATAGATGCCGACGTTGACGTAACGCACCCGGCCTGACGCCTCGGACAGGTTTGGAGCAATGCGGTATGCGGGTTTGAGCGGCCCGACCCAGGAAACGAAGGGCAGATCTTTCAGTCCGTTCACAACCTGCGGAGTTCCACACACAAAGAGCCCGTAACGAGAGACGGGCTCGACGACTTCCACGCCCCGCTCCTCGATCTGGCGGGTCCACTCTTCAGTCGGAGGCCCGATGAGCTGCACAAGGTGGTGAGGCCACGTGGGAGCGCTCTCTGGGGGAACTTCTAATGCTTGAGGTACCGCTGGGGATGGTGCGGTCTCCGCGAAGCCTGATGCGGCCTCAGTATCAACCTGGTAATTCCCGATATTCAGAAGATTGGTGTCCGGCAGGACTTTCACACGGAAGCCGCTAGCTTCCAACTCTCCGATCTGGGCGTCATCTTGCAGGCTTACTATTGAGCCGGTACTTAGATCTTGTTCGACGGCGAAGCCCCTTGCTCTGGCTTCGTCGCCCGTGTTTCTACTCTCGAACTCTGCGCCTGGTGTTCGGCGCAGGGTGATCATTGCTTTGCTAGTCATAAGAATTTACCTCCAAATACTGGGCGATACATATCTATCTCATTTATGGTGGAGATACCACACTATTCAGCGCGTTCATGGACAGCGGCCACAGTCGGCGCTATTCAAGCAATCTGGCCCGGGTGAGCGGAGCTTAATAGCGAATACCAATAATGGATTGGATACAAGGTCCTTATTCTCCTGACTGTTTCTCGCTGGGTTATCACGAAGGAATCCGCTTGGGCACATGAGTGTGCCAGTACTTCCGGGTTGAGCGGTGGCTGTAGGTGTGTCACCCGGATGGAGCAATCCGAGAACGTGGCCCAGTTCGTGGGCGAGATGTGTTAAGTCGATGCCGCCACTAGCGTTGCCGTCGCTGGAAATAATGTTCGCGCCAGCCGTACCAGGACCAGCCGTAACACCGCCGCCGAAAAGGTCCTCTGGAGAGAATTCGCGTGGGAAGTAGACCTCGATGCAATCGTCGTCTTCAACGAGCTCTCGAATTGCAAATCTCTCTGAAGCGGCCATTACAAAGAATTCAGGACGAAAAAAGGTTTTCCAATCACGGATCTCAAAGACGATGTCTGCTTTCCTCCACTCCCTCCGGGCTCCTGGCTCGCCGAAGGGAAGCCCCGCGCCGGTGAACTGAATGAAAGGAAACACAGGTGGGAATCCTCCAAAATCTAAGCGGACGAAGCGCACCGGTTGAATGCAAAGTTTCCGCGCTACTTCAAAAATGAGGATCGGTGCAAGCTCAATAGGGAACTTGACAAGTTCATTTAGCCGAATTTCGAAGCTCGGCAAATTGAATTCCTTGACTCTGAAGCCTCTCGCTTGTAGTTGAAAGTCTAAAGTAGCGGCGAGATGCCTTGGTTCGTCAGCCGGATCGCCGAGCGGCTTATCAAGGTCAACGCGAATTGTAGCAGCCACGGGGAACGTAGGAGTAATGAAGAGATCATTCCTGGCATCGCGCGCGGGTTCAGCGAAGGCGTTTAAGAAAGATGCATCTGCAAACATCTGTAACTGACCAGTGACTTGCCGCTTTTGGGCGTCGTAGCGCAACGATTGTTTCTTCCCCGACACCACAGCGAATCCCAGCACACCTAAGGGTTCTGAAACGGGTGCCCCACCGGCAATGAGCTTTTGCGGGACGCCAAAAAAGACAATATTAAAGTCTTGTACGGCGACCTCATTTCTTCTCCCGCCCTCGACATTCGCAACCAGATTGAAGCTGAACCGTCCGGTTATACGTTCCTTCGAATTGCCCACCGCAACTGTCGCAGCAATTTCATGCGTGGCTACTACTCGAACACCGCCTTTCTCTTTTCGGGTTTCTTGTCCCCTTGCGACTCCCGTTGACAGAGCGAAAGTGACAATCAAGCTTAGAACTAGTGTCAGTGTTGTTCTCACGGCTAACCTCCGGTGTTCTCGCAGATGTGAAAAGCGTACAGACGGACGAATTGACAGAGACGCCAGAATCCATTCGGATTTTGGCAGTCCTTTATTGTTTATGACTGAAACGGGCAGGATATTTCGCGAGGAATAAACGAATCACTCAGAGCATGCCATTGCGTTACGTAGACAAGCAGCTTATGACGATCTAACATTCCCCACCATGAAGATAACGACAGCTTTAATTCTATTGGTCACTTTAGTCTTCGTGATTTCGGGAAGCGCTCAGGACAGGAAGAGTTCGGCGGAGGCGGCTGACGATTTGCGCACGCAGCTCAACGAAGTTCAAGCGAAAGAAGCCGAGCTACAGGCGCGAGTAAAGCAGCTTGAAGAAGACCTCAAGCCAGAGAACATCGAGCGCTATTTTGCAGGAGTGGGCTCAACCCGTCCTGAAGACTTGCGAGCATTGCGCAAGAGCCAGCTCGAGAGAGAGAAATCAAGTATCCAAAGGCAACTCGAACTGTTGGCGCAACGTCGAGCTCGGTTGGAGTCGGCAGTTTTAAAGGCTGACGCAGCCGCTTATCAACAAAGCGCGCAAGGATCATCTTCTGCTCGGGTGCAGAGCGCGGAAGGGTCATCTTCTTCACGCACGCAGAGCGCGGAAGGGTCATCTTCAGGTGATGGCAGCCAGGCGCCGGCCGCAGGAGATCAGCAGACCGCGCGAGGTCCGTCGACGACAGAACCACTGTTAGCAGCACAGTCAACGACCATTCCACGTTGGCTACTACCGCTAGCCGCCCTCATCGCGCTGGTGAGCGTTGGGTTGCTGATCGTAGTAATTAGAAAAGTGAGACGAGCTTAGGGTATCAGTGTCTTGCGCGAGACTCAGCCTCGCGCAAGATCAAAGGATACATCATGTCCGGTAAGGCAGAGCCTTACCGCAAGGAAAGCGGCTGAGCTGCTAACCTCAATCAATCGGTAAGACAAAGCCTTACGCACGCAACCTCTGCTCCCAGGATTTCATGTAATCCTTTGATAATGTCTGCTAATTCCTCACCCGTCGCCTTGCCTAATCTTTTACCAAGGCGTTGTACGGACAAAGTTCGGATCTGACTTATCTTTACCCAAGATTTCTTTGGCAAGCTCGGGTCTGACAGCGCAAGCGTGAGTGGAAAACCTGCACGTGGTCGCTGGCTTGTGAGAGCCACGGCGATGACCGTACCCGAGCGATCGTTGAAGACATTTTGGCTTAACACTAAAACAGGGCGCGAACCAGACTGTTCGTGCCCTAACGTCGGATCAAGGTTGGCCCAGAGAATGTCGCCTCTTAATACTCGAGCCATTCAGCCACCTCAGATGCTAACCCCTCGTCAGCTAGCGCTTGTTCCTGCGCCATATCAAGCTTGGCGCACTCCTTCGCTAGTCGACGGTTGTCCAAACGAGAAACCTTCTCTTCGATCGCAGTCTGGATTGCTTGACTGCGATTAGAGAAAACTCGCGCTTTTACGAGGTGGTCAACTTTTCTCAGTAGGCGTGATTCAATCGATATAGTTACCTTTGCGACGCTCACATCCAAGTAATAGCATTCGCCATATCGGCCCGTCAATCGGCACAATTTAGGGTAGTGTCCTCATCTTCAGGACACTACCCAATTTAGTCGCTGAAACCAGTTTTACTGAACGCGGGCGTGGACCCCTATCTTCTTCTGCACTAAACGCTCAACATCCAGCGGCACGCCTTCCGCCTTTGCCTGTCGAATAAATTCAGCGTCAATCTTAAAGATGCGCATCTTCACTGCGTCTTCAATGGAAAGATTCGTCAGCCCTTCGTTGCGCACTTCAGAAATGAACTCAGGCGTAACCTTGAATATCCGCAACTTCACCAGACTCTCAAAACCTTCCTTCTCAAAGCCCATCTGGCTAACCTCTCGGACGAAGTTAGCGTCAACCTTGAAAATCCGCGCCTTGACTAAATCTTCCATCGTCAAGCCAGGGTAACCTGTGTCCTTCATTTCGCGCATGAAAGCGGAATCGATCTTGAAAATAGCGGCTTTGAAAAGGTCGTCGACGTGAAGCTTGCCGAAGCCTGCCGACACTAAGTCGTCAGCCAAAGCCGTAGTGACATTCAAAGTCGTCGCCGCAAAGAGCCTGTTTTCACGATCATCCTCATCATGGAACTTCGATTGTTCTTCAAAGTCGAAGCCGCGCGACTTCATTGCCGATACGAAGCTCTGGTTCCCACTGAACCGATATGTCCCTGAGCCCTTCCCATTCTGAAAACTTCCCTCAAGTTCGATTGTTCCGGCCTCGCGGACGAGGCTGAACCTTACAGGCCCGCCATTCACAACCTGTTCCCGGCTTAGCCCTTGAAAGTCGCTTAACTCAAAGGTGTGGCCCATGTGGTTCTTGCTGCCTTTATCGGTTCGCCGCTGAAACTTTAAATTAATCCTGTTTGACTTATCGTTATCTACCGAGGCGGTCCATTCGCCCGTCATTGTGGACTGAGCTGCGACACTGGAGCCGCCGGTAAAACGCAGCGCACCAAAGGCAACAAAAGCCGCACTAATCGCGAAAATCAAGAGCTTCCTGGACATGACAAAGTTCTCCCTCCAAACAGTAATTGGCCGTCTTAATGTGGGAACACCGCCGAGCCGAATTTGTGGCAGGAAATTGATCTAGTTAGACTGTGCAGCCAAAAAGTATGACGAAGGCGCAAAACAACTCGTATTTGACTTACCCAATGAGCAAGACTAACCCGCGCCTTCGGCTCTTTTGCTTTCCGTATGCTGGTGGCAGCAGCCGGATATTTCAGAAGTGGCCGAAGCTCTTTCCGGACAGCATTGAGGTCTGTCCTCTTCAATATCCTGGTCGTGGGAACCGGTTGCGAGAGCCGCCATTCAACAGCATCACCGCGCTTGCAGCGGATGTTACTGAATCAATACTGCCGCTCTTCGACATACCATTCGCTTTCTTTGGTCACAGCATGGGTGCGACCGTAGCATTTGAGGTCGCGCGCGAATTGCGGCGAACAAACAAAACCCTTCCTATTCATCTTTTTGTTTCGGGTTGTAACGCTCCTCATTTGCCTAAAGAAGAGGTGTTCTACAACCTGCCTGAGCCTGAGTTTATTCACGAGCTACGGCTGTTGAAAGGCACTCCAGCCGAGGTGCTCGAACATCCTGAGCTCATGGAACTGCTTATGCCGATGCTTCGAGCTGATTTTGAAGCCGTCCAAACCTATGACTATGTGCCGGAGGCTCCGCTGTCGTGTCCAATTAGCGCTTACGGCGGCAGTGAAGATGAAGAGATTCCCGAGGAGTCATTGGACGCGTGGCGCGAGCACACGGCGAGTATTTTTACTTTGGAAATTTTTTCCGGTGATCACTTTTACTTGCAGACTTCAGAATCTCTCTTGACGAGCACTCTGATTTCGGAATTGGCAATGTCCGACAAACTTTAGTTTGTCGTTTGATTTCGACAAGCTAAGCTTGTCGGACATTAATCGGCAGCACTATTCAGATCTCGAATGCGCTTGCGGACGTACTTTTGCTCGACTTCATTTGTCGTGAGTTCCAATGCTCGCGAGTAAGCGGCTGTGGCTTCCTGAGTCCGGTTCAATCGTCTCAAAAGATCCGCTCGCGCTGCGTGAAAAACATAGTAGCTCTCGAGTCTTCCGGATGCGCCAACAGCATCAAACAATGCCAATCCTTTTTCCAAGCCTTCGCTCATAGCCACAGCCGCTGCATGATTCAAGGCGACAATCGGTGAAGGATTGATGCGCATCAGTTCGTTATAGAGAGCCACGACTTGAGGCCAGTCAGTTTCTTCCGCAGTCTTTGCTTCCGCGTGAACCGCAGCGATAGCCGCCTGGAGTTGATAACTTCCTACTCTCCTCATGCGCAGCGCTTGTCTGAGCACGTCCAACCCGTCGTTGATTTCCTCAACATCCCAAAGCGAACGGTCCTGTTCTTCTAAGGTGACCAAGCCGCCTTCGTTATCCGTTCTCGCGTTTCGCCTCGAGTCCTGCACAAGCATCAGTGCGAGTAAACCCAGAGTCTCTGGATCATTTGGCAGAAGCTCACACAGCACCCGGCCCAGGCGAATGGCTTCTGCGCATAGATCGCGCCTAATCAAACTCTCGCCGGCGGTTGCGGAATAGCCTTCATTGAAAATGAGATAGACGACTGCCTGCACGGCTGCGAGCCGCTGTGGCAATACTTCGAGGGAAGGTACTTCGTACGGAATTTGAGCAACACGAATTTTGTTTTTGGCTCTGACCAGTCTTTGTGCCAGCGTCGGCTCGGGTACTACAAAAGCGCGGGCAATCTCGGTGGTTGTAAGGCCGCCCAGAGTTCTCAGAGTGAGAGCGATCTGGGCTTCCTGACTCAACGCGGGGTGGCAGCACGTGAAGATCAAGCGCAGCCGATCGTCTGGATACTCTACGCTTTCGTCCCATAGCGTAGGGTCATTTTCCGGTAACAACCGTTCTGTTTCATATTCCAGTTCCGGTTGCTTATCAGTTTTCGTTTTTTCGCGTCGCAGAGAGTCGAGAAGTTTGCGGTGGGCCACGGTCGTCAGCCACGCGCCAGGATTGCGCGGAGTTCCGTCACGCTCCCAGCTGGCTGCGGCTGAAGCGAACGCTTCCTGGAGCGACTCTTCGGCTAAGTCAAATGAACCGGACATTCGGATCAAAGTGGCGATGATCCGTCCGTGTTCTTCATGAAAGACACGTTCTAATGTCGCGGCTGGCGTGAGCATGCGAGGTGAGATTTGCATGCGCTGGGCCAACATGCAAGCGGGACGGTGTGACCAGTAGCCCAGTACTAAAAGTGCAGGGTCAACATGCAAGAGCCCGAATCCGTCCGCGAAGCGGACGGTGTGACAGTAGCCCAGCCCTTCAGCGCTGGGTCAAAAAACGTCCGAGAATCTCGCAGTCCGTGTAGCGGACGGCTGATGATCCGATTGGCGGACAGGTATGACTTCAGTCGCCCGTTTCACGGGCTCTGGGTCTCGACGTTTGCTAACCCAGCACTAAAGTGCTGGGCTATTTTCAAGCGTCCGCTCCGCGGACTAATTCGGGCTTTTTCAACCGTCCGCTCCGCGGACTAATTAACATTTCGGTTACAGTTTACTTCTTGAGACGACTCATTACTTCCGTATGTCCCGCGAGAATCTGATTGGTTTGTTCGGGATTAGGGTTCAGGGACCAATTTCCATGATCCCACGTGCCGCCAAGTATGATGCCGTCGCGGCGAGGAAACATATATCCCAGCCCACTTATATAACAGTAGTCAATTTCCGGTTGCGGCAGCAGCACTTCGAGTTGGCCGCGCACCGGAATCAACTCGTCGTCTTCAAAGAGCTCTCGGGCGCCGAGACCTGTACAGTTAAACATGACAGGCTCGGCCAGTCGTGCAATCTCATCTCGACTACGAAATTCCTTCACGACCAACTTGCCACCTGCAACATAAAAATCTCGCAACAGCGCACTGAGATAGATTGAAGGCTCGATCATTAGCGTGGTGAATTGCCGCGTGTAAGGAAAACCGAAATAGTGACTTGGATCTCGATGTATTTCGATTTGCGGATACAACGAGGCGCCGCCGAGAAGTTCGCGCGCGAGTGATGCCTCGTTTTGTATAAGCTCAAATGCCTCTATCCAGCGCACTCCGTAGTCGGCGCCAACAAGCAGTTGAAAAGCTTTATGTGATATCTGGCAGGCCTCGAGATACTGGTCGGTAAACTGCGCAGTCACTTGTTGTGAATCGTAGACGGACGTGGGATACCAGAAGGCTCCGGAGATGTTGGAAGTAGTTTCGGGTGGCAGGTCTTTCGCGTAGATGGTTACTGTGCCTGGGCCATCCTGGAATCGCCGTTGTAGCAATATTGCGGTAGACAGGCCACTCACGCCGCAACCGAGCACGGCAAAGCGGCGCGATCGCTCCTTTGCGATCCTTCGTCGTGAACCTGTGGAGCTCGCAGTCTCGCCTATGACAAAGTCTCGTGCGAGATCGAGAGCTAACGAGGCCGTTCCCCATGAGAGGGTAACACCAGCGCCTCCGTGCCCGTAGTTATGAACTATCAGTTTCCTGCCGACGCGTTCGGCGCTAACTACAAATCCTGACGGCCGATACGGTCTGAGTCCAACAACTTCGCGAATTATGCGGTTTCGATCCACCTTCACCGGCGCAAACCGTCGTTGCGCCGCCGCCGCAAGTAGGCTGACCGGAGTCGAACGCATCGCGATCGCGACGCTACTTACGGTCAATGCACCCCGCAGAAATCTGCGGCGATCAATTTGTCGCAATGCTCCTGTGGTCATAGCTAGCGTCTAACGAACCTGAATTTCAAAGCAACGCCAGAAACTCCTCAACAGTCAGGCCAGTCTGGCGGATGATGGCGCGGAGAGTGCCACGATCGAGCTCTTTATGGTTGGGAATTGTGGTTTGCGCCGGAGGTGACTAACGAACCAGTACGATATGGCTGCCGCGTTGTCGATACACGACAAATCCGATC
The DNA here is from genome assembly GCA_035281525.1 of Pyrinomonadaceae bacterium. GTDB lineage: Bacteria > Acidobacteriota > Blastocatellia > Pyrinomonadales > Pyrinomonadaceae > PSRF01. Next base: position 12,253 of record DATEDU010000337.1, read on the forward strand.
TGCCAAGAGCCTTTACACACTCCGCGCCGGAATAACCGGCAGTTTGCTCACGCAGCGACCTCAACCAACTCTACGCGATCATCTGGAACTGGCTCGCCACGTTCACGCAAAGCTTCTTCATGCAGAGATATAGCTTCACGCACATTTGAAAGAGCTTCGTCGCGGGTTTGGCCCTGGCTGATACAGCCCGGAAGGCTTGGTACTTCGGCAATGATAAAACCGTCTTCGCCCGGATATAGAAGAACTCGTCGTGTCATGGATCCGCATTTTACTACATTTATTCATTAGGCAAATGCCGGTGAGAAGCGGACGCGGAGGATGCGCCGCCCATCCACTTTCTCTACATGGAAAGTGCCACTCTCATGTTTAACCTCGTCCCCAACGTTCAAAACGCGTCCTGCCTCAGCCATCAGGAATCCGGCAATCGTGGTGTAACCATCCCGTTCTGGAAGCGCCAAATTCAGCTGCTGATTTGCCGCGCGAACGGCCAACATTCCGTCGAGTATAAAGCTTCCGCCGTCTCTTTTGATCTGCTGTTTCGTTTCCTCGTCGAACTCGTCGTCGATCTCACCGACAATCTCTTCTAACAGGTCTTCAAGAGTCAGAATTCCCTCGATGCCACCATATTCATTTATGACAAAGAGAAAATGCACTCTCGTCGTTTGCATCTTTCTTAGTGCCTCACCGGCGGACGCCGTCTCCGGAATAAAAACAGGTGGCCGCACGTATTTGATCAAGTCAAACGCGTCAGCTTGCGCTCGTCCCATATCCAAGTCTTTGCGATATACAACACCTTCGACCTGGTCCACGGCATCACCGTACACAGGCAGCCGCGAATAACCAGTCGCTCGAAATGCTTCCCTCGTTTGTTCGAGTGTTGCCGTTATTGGCAAACCTTCCATTTGCGTCCGCGGTACCATGGCCTCTTGCACGTTAACATCTGAGAATTCGAAGACGCGATTGATCAGTTGCCGCTCTTCGGGTTTGACGTGACCGCTCTGTTGCGAGATATCGATTAAGCGGCGCAATTCCTCTTCCGTGTAGACTGAGGCGTGTTCTCCAGACGGCGTTAAGCCAAGTAATCGCACAGTTCGAATCCCCGCCCAATCCAAAACTCGTATGGGCCACCGAAAGATCTTGTAGAACGTCTCCATTGGCCAGGAGATCGCGAGCGCTACTTTTTCAGCTCGTTCCAACGCAAGTGTCTTCGGGGCCAGTTCTCCAAGAACGATGTGTAGAAAGGTGATGATGGTAAAAGCTACGGCGAAAGCCAGCGTGTGGAGTGTTACCTCAGAGACTCGGCCCTTCAGCGGTATTTCGAGAATGTGAGCGAACACAGGCTCGCCAATCCAGCCGAGCGCCAGTGACGCCATGGTAATTCCGAGTTGGGTCGCTGAGATGTACGCATTCAGATGGTCGAGAAGTCGCAACAACCTGCGTGCGTTGTTACTTCCTGCAGCTGCGAGCGTTTCGATGCGAGACCGACGCACACCGACCAGTGCGAATTCCGAGGCAACAAAAAACCCGTTGGCAAAGACAAGAAAGAAGACGATAACGATGTAAACCACCGTCAGCATTGGTAGAGTTTATACTTCGGCCTTAGAGTTATAAAGACGCCTCCTTGTGCGGCATTAAACCCGATGTGGCTTAAAATGAGATCGTGAGGCGGAAGATGCTTAACGTGAGATGGGCCGGGTATCTTGGCGCTATCGTTGGTACGGCGGTGATAACGTCTCTGCTGGCGCCCGTTCGCGATCAGGTCGATCCGACCACCGTCGCGCTCAGTTTTCTTCTAATCGTACTGTTCGTCGCGTTGTTCTGGGGCAGCAGGCCTGCGCTCCTGGGTTCAGTGCTCGGAATGCTGTCATTCAACTTTTTCTTTCTTCCTCCACTCTATACATTCAACGTCGCTCACGCGGAGAATTGGATTGCATTAGTAGCGTTTTTCACCACAGCTTTGGCTGTCGGACAGTTGTCTGGGCGGGCGAAAAAGCGAGCCGAGGAAGCGGAAAGCGGTAAGCGAGAGATCGAGCGACTGTACAAGCAACTCCAAGCAGCTTTCGAACAAGCGAGTCACACCGAAGCCCTCAGACAAAGCGAAAAGTTAAAGTCGGCACTGCTCGACGCCGTTACCCACGACCTACGTACTCCACTTACTTCTATCAAGGCGTCTATCACAACGTTGATTGACGAAGCCCGAGGACAAAAGGATCAAGATCAGCCGGTAAGCCTCGATAACGAGTCTCGGCTTGAAATGCTCGAAGTGATCGATGAAGAGAGTGACAGGCTCAACCGCTTTATCGGTGGCTTGATTGAGCTCGCTCGCATTGAGGCCGGAGAACTGCGGCTGCGACGGCGGTGGGGCGCCGTCGACGAAATTATTTCGACAGCACTCGCGCGTGCAAAGGCTTTGACGGAAAGGCATCGCGTGGAGGTCACGATTGAAAAAGAACTGCCGGTCGTCCGTGTTGATGCAAATGCAGTAAGCGAAGTCGTTTTTACGTTGGTCGATAACGCGGCGAAGTATTCGCCAGCGGGAACACGAATCAGAATAGAGGCGCAACGTGAATCTGAAGAAATGATTACGATGGCAGTTGAGGACGAGGGCCAGGGCGTGACGCCCGGGATGCGTGAGCGCGTGTTTGATAAATTCTTTCGGGCTACTCGTAATGGGGACGTCAGCACTCATCAACCGTCTGGAACCGGGATGGGTTTAGCGATAGCGAAAGGGATTGTGGAAGCACACGAAGGCAAAATCTGGATCGAATCGGGTGCATGTGGGAAGGGAACGCGAGTAGTGTTCACGTTGCCGATCGGTGACGAAGAAGAACCCGTTGAACATGTAGTCAGTACCACCCGGGGTAGCGGGTGGGTTTCGCTGGCACCATTGAGAAGAGATGACTAACAAGCCTCGCATTCTTGTTGTAGATGACGAACCTCAGCTCACGCGTGTTTTGCGCACTGGGCTCAGCTCGCGAGGTTATGACGTGCGTGCTGCCGCAGACGGACTGGCAGGTCTAGAGACATTCACCGATTGGCATCCGGATCTCGTAATCACCGATCTGGCGATGCCAAACGTCGACGGTCTGGAACTATGCCGACGACTGCGAGCCATTTCGCAGGTTCCCATCATTGTGCTGTCGGCAAAAGGTGAAGAGAAGATCAAAGTTGAAGCGTTGGACATCGGCGCCGATGATTTTGTCACAAAGCCGTTCGGAATTGACGAGCTTTTGGCACGCGTACGTGCTTCACTACGACGGGCCAGTGCTCCGGCTGTTAACGAGACTACTCCAACTGTCTTGGACTCCGGAGACTTTCATATCGACCTCGAGTCGCGCGAGATTACAGTGCGAGGCAAACAGATTCATTTGACCCCGAAGGAATTTGATCTGCTTGTGTATTTCATCAAGCACTCTGGAAAAGTGTTAACGCATCGCAATCTGCTCGCCGCCATCTGGGGCGGCAACTACGTCGAACAGAATGAGTATCTGCGAGTGTTCGTCGGAAACTTGCGCAAGAAGATAGAGCCCGACCCCGCGACGCCGCGTTATATCCTCACCGAACCCTGGATAGGCTACCGCTTCGATCCTGGGCAATAACCGCCAACTCTCCCGAAACTTAACTGAATTGACTGCTGCGTCCGCGGCGCTGATGATAGCTCCTCTGTATTCGCTCCGTTAGGAGCGAAATGTTTATAGCAAGCACCAACAATCAACAAACACTCCGTGAGTAGCGCGATGTGAACATCGCGCTACTCACGGAGCTTCATAGCGACAGAAATCCCCATCGGTCTATAAACATCTGGCCCCTACGGGGCCAAATCTTTGCAACTTCTCGATCTACGAGGCGCCCAATCTTTACAAACTTTTTATGGACCCTTTACGCCTCTTTTATGAGCCCCAGCGTACGTTTTATTGATGCTAAAAATATGGATTCGGCGCACAAAAGGTCCTTGGCAGGCCAGCGTGGCCCTAGCTTGCTTTACGGTTGCTGTTCTCAGTATGCCATTCGGAACTCTGCTCACGACTGACTGGTTGTTAAATGCGCAACTGCACCCATGGCTGCACGCAGTTGGGTTAACGCTGCTCATTCTCGCAATTCCCATCCTTCTTCTTGGCGGCCATTGTCTCGATTTGATGGACCGGCAGAAGAATTCCCATCCGAGGACCCTCAAAAACAAACCGGCGCACTAATGACTCATGGCGACTGCGATCAAGCGGTTACTTGTCGGTAGAGCACTGAGAACAGAGCAGGCGGTCCACGAGCGCCTCACAAAGAAAACCGCACTCGCTGTTTTCTCTTCAGACGCTCTTTCCTCGACTGCCTACGCTACTGAAGAAATCTTGCTCGTACTTGCGGTAGCTGCTGCGATTACGGCAAGTGCATCTTTTAGTTATGTTCTTCCGATCTCAATCGGAATTGCCATACTCCTGGCAATCGTCGCCACGAGTTATCGCCAAACAATCCATGCCTATCCTTCAGGCGGCGGCGCGTACATTGTCGCAAAAGAAAACCTCGGCACTACGCCCGGTTTAATCGCGGGTGCATCGCTCCTGGTTGATTACGTACTTACGGTGTCGGTGTCGATTGCTGCGGGCGTAGCAGCGATCACCTCAGCCGTGCAAGGTACGCGTTATGCGTGGCTGGACGAACACAGAGTTATTCTGTGTCTTATCTTCATCGCGTTCATCGCCATCGCCAATCTGCGCGGCGTGCGCGAATCCGGAGCACTCTTCGCGACGCCCACCTACGTTTTCGTAGTCAGCTTCTTCTTCATGATTGCGTTCGGATTCTTTCACTATTTCACCTACGGCGGCGCAGCTCCGATCCCGACGGATGAGGAATTGAAGACAGCGGAAGGCTACAGCTTACAACCTTTGACTTTGTTTCTTTTGCTCGGCGCATTCTCGAACGGCTGCGCCGCTTTGACCGGGATCGAAGCAATCTCGAATGGCGTGCAGGCATTCAAAAAACCTGAAGCACGAAATGCAGCGACGACTTTGGTATGGATGGCGGCACTCTTGACGACGATGTTCCTCGGAACAAGCGTCATGGCTTACCTGTACCACGTGCATCCGAAAGCGAGTGAAACTGTCATTTCTCAATTTGCGCGGATCATATTCACCGGATCATTCGGCTGGTTCTACTATATTGTGCAAGCCGCGACGGCTGCGATTCTGGTACTCGCAGCTAACACCGCTTTTGCGGACTTTCCTCGTTTGTCCAGTTTACTTGCGCGTGATCGATTCCTGCCGCGGCAGTTTGCGAATCGCGGCGATCGTCTCGTTTTCTCAAACGGCATTGTCATACTGGCAATCTTCTCTGGAGTGCTGGTCATCCTGTTCGGCGGCGACACGTCTCGATTGATCCCGCTATACGCCGTAGGCGTGTTCCTTTCATTTACGTTATCGCAATCAGGAATGGTCGTTCACTGGCTGAGAGAACGTCGTAACGTTCGCGCTGGGGCAAGACAGAATGGACCGGTAACGGAAGCTCAGGTCCATGACGATGCGAAAGTTGCTCAGCCATTACCAGACATTGAATTGGAAGATGAGGAAATCCACCGGTCGTATTTTGTCACTGACGAAGTTACGTCTCCCTCAAATTGGAAGAAGTCGCTGACTATTAATGCCACTGGCGCCTTTGCAACGTTTGTTGTCTTGTGCGTTTTTGTAGCTACAAAGTTCATGCACGGCGCCTGGATAGTTGTTGTTGTCATCCCGCTCCTCGTTTTTCTATTTCGCGCGATTCACCGGCACTACCTCATGGTGGCGAAGCAACTCTCTACGGACGGCTTGGGACCGTTGAGACCAATCAAACATACGGTGATCGTGCCCATCTCAGGCATACACCGCGGCGTTGTCTGTGCTCTGCAGTATGCAAAATCAATTGCCACCGACCAGGTACGAGCCGTGTATGTGGATTTCGAGGAGGAGACGACAGCGAACTTGAAAGGGAAGTGGGAACGCTGGGGCGCAGGCGTTCAACTCGTCGTCCTGCCGTCACCTTATCGAGAACTGACGCGTCCGCTGCTTCGCTACATCCATCGGATAGAACGCGAAAATGACGACGATATCATCACCGTCGTGCTGCCTGAATTTATTCCTGCCAAATGGTGGCAACACATCCTTCATAATCAAAGCTCTCTCCTTCTAAAAGGTTCGCTACTCTTCAAGAAAGGCGTGATCGTCACCAGCGTCCCTTATCATCTTCAGCAATAAGGACCACCACCCCAGTGTGCGCTACCGTACAAATCTAAATTAACTCCTCTCTCGTCTTTGGTATCAAAAGTTCTGTGATATAAGTAACCTTCACGGCGGTCCTGTTTAATTTCTAACTAACAAACCATTCTTTAGTCATCACTAATGCCCGACCATTTCGGGAAATCCGATACATCGATTGTCCGCAATCACGTTGTCGAGTCAACGTTTGCCAGATATGGCGTCGCCTTATTATGTGTAGCTGCGGCATTCTTCATAAGGCTGGCTCTCGATCCATTACTCGGCGATCACTTCGCTTTCCTGACGCTGTACGGGGGCATCGCCGTAGCGGTGTGGTTTGGCGGATGGCGTCCTGCGCTGCTTGCGACATTAATTGGTTTCCTTCTCACAGTTTACTTCTTTGTCGAACCGCGCCTCGCGTTCGCGTTCACTGAAACTACAGTATGGGCCGGATTCATAGGGTACTTACTTTCGTGCGGCTTCATCATCTACATGGGCGAGACAATGCATCGAGCGCGGCAGCGCGCGGAACAACAGGCTCAGCTGCTCAACGCGATCGTCGCGTTCTCAGGCGATGCGATCATTACCAAGGACCTGACTGGCAACATTACAAGCTGGAATGACAGTGCCCAACGGCTTTTTGGTTTCGAAGCTAAAGAAATGATTGGCAAGCCGGTTACTGTTCTGTTCCCTACAGATCGCCTTCATGAAGAGGACGCCATTCTCGAACGCCTGCGGCAGGGCGAGGCTTCTGCGCACCTCGAAACAGTACGACTGACCAAAGACGGCAGGCGAATACCCGTTTACGTCAGCGTATCTCCAATGAAGGACCCGCAAGGGAAAGTCACCGGCGCTTCAAAAATCATTCAGGACGTCACCGAAATAGTGGCGGCGCGCGAGCAGTTAACACGCGAGAAAGAGCTTCTCGCAACGACCCTCGCGAGTATTGGTGATGCTGTGATTCTCACTGATGCAGCAGGTCGAGTCACTTTCCTCAACAAAGAAGCTGAACGATTGACAGGATGGACTAATGCTGAAGCAAACGGCCGAGCCTTGAACGAGGTGTTCCAGATCATCAACGAGCAAACCCGGCAGCCAGTCGAAAATCCGGTTGATAAGGTCATGCGGTTCGGCGGTGTAGTGGGTCTGGCCAACCATACCATTCTAATAACAAGAGATGGCCGAGAGATTCCAATTGATGATAGCGCAGCTCCAATTCGACAAAGCGATGGACCGCTTTTTGGAATAGTCCTGGTTTTCCGTGACTTTAGTGACCGAAAATTGGCGGAAGAAAAACTCCGTCAGAAAGAAGCAGAGCTCGAGGCCATCATCCACCGAACTCCTTTCATGCTGACTCGATGCAGTCGCGATCTGCAATATCAATTCGTCAGCCGGACATACGCCGAAATGCTTGGTCTTCGGCCTGAGGACATTGCCGGTAAGCCAATCGTTGAAATCATGGGTCAGGATGGTCTGGATACTATCGCGCCTCACATCGAACGCGTGCTGAGTGGCGAACAGGTCGAATATGAAAGCGAAGTTTCCTTTAAGGACGGAGGCAAACCATACTTACGAGTTTTTTATACGCCTGACCGTGACCAGGAGGGAAACGTAATCGGATGGATTGCTTCAATTGTAGATATCACAGACCGCAAACGAGTAGAAAAACACCGTGAAGAACTGCTTGCACGCGAGCAGGAGCTGCGTCAGGTTGCCGAAGAAGCAAACCGGTTGAAAGATGAATTTCTGGCAATCATGTCACACGAGCTGCGCAATCCTCTGAACGTCGTCCTGGGTTACTCAGAAATACTAGTGCGAAGCGATCAGGTTGGTCAGTCGTCTCAGCTGCGGCGCATGGCCGAAGCAATCAAACGCAACGCGAAGGCGCAATCGAAATTGATTTCCGATCTGCTCGATTTATCACGACTCCGCAGTGGCAAGCTGGAACTGAATCAGCAGACAGTCTCTCTCGTCGCATCTGCTAACAATGCAATTGACACGGTCCATTCAGACGCTGAAGTCAAGCAAATCGTGATGACATTCAGTCCTCCCGACGAATCGTTATTTGTTGAAGCCGATCCAGTGCGCCTGGAGCAAGTAATTTGGAACCTGCTTAACAATGCCGTGAAGTTCACGCCGGCTGGCGGGCATATCGCAATACGAATGGTTAAGGAAGACGATCAAGTTGTGCTTGAGGTCGAAGACAACGGTCAAGGTATCCACGCGTCGTTTCTCCCTCACGTTTTTGAACTGTTTAGACAGGCCGACGCCACAACTAGCCGCAGCCAGCCCGGAATGGGAATTGGCCTGGCAGTAGTAAAGCAGTTAGTAGATCTGCACAACGGATCGATTACGGCTCATTCGGAAGGTTTAGGGAAGGGCAGTACTTTTACAGTACGACTCCCCCTCAGTGATGAAATCAAGCCACAATTGGAGCCGGTTTCCGATATCACAACTGTCCTGGATAAGTTCTCGATACTCGTCGTTGACGACTCGGAAGACACAACTGAAATGCTCTCACAACTGCTGAAGGTCACTGGCGCTACTGTTACGTCTGCCACGAGTGGTCAGACAGCGTTGCGAATCATCGCAGAAAAAGAGTTCGACGTCGTGCTATCGGATATTTCCATGCCTGAGATGGACGGTTTTGAGTTTCTGCGTCGCCTCCGCCAGTTGCCAGGCAGAGCGGAGGTGCCAGTTTTGGCACTCACAGGGTATGGACGTCCGGAAGATATCGAACGAGCGCAGCGCGAGGGGTTTTTCTCTCATGTGACTAAGCCCTTCGACATAAACGCCCTGCTGCAAGTCCTGAAACGAATACAGGGGGACTCAGGTCCGAGTCTTGGGAGCGTACAGGATTCTCAAAAAGGGAGGGGCAATCAGAGTAGTAGCGACGGCCATCATTAAGACAACGCCATATAAAGAGTCATTGATGACAGCCAGTCCCAAACCGATTTGCGCCACAACAATTCCGACCTCTCCGCGCGGAACCATTCCCATCCCGACCTGACACATCTTCCTCCAACCGAGACCCTTTGCGCCAATGCCGCACCCGCCGAGTTTTGTAATCACAGCGATCAGTGTTACGAGAAACGCGAACGCAACCAACCATAGATCGCGAAACACATCGAGTCTCAGTTGTAATCCGATATTCACCAGGAAGAACGGCACTAAGAATTCCGTCACGCCGGCCATTTCTTTGTGCATCGTCGGCCGTTCTTCTGCCACCTCTGCGAATGCCATGCCTGCAAGGAAAGCACCGACAATCGCTGCGACGCCAATGTAGCTGGCGGCAATTGAAATCCCTAAACATAGTAGCAGCGCACTAATAAACAGCGAGTGGCTGACCCTGAGATTCTCAATTCTTGGTGCTACGCGTTTGACTACAGGAGCGCCGACTAAGATCACGAAAGCAGTGAAAACAATCGCGAGAGCGGCAGTGATTATTATTGATAAATAGTTGATTGGGCCAAGCGCCAGGCTTGAAACGACGGCCAGGATCATTAGTCCCAGTATGTCATCTATGACTGCGGCGCCAAGTATGATCCGGCTAGTCAGCGCATCCAGCACACCCATCGAGGAAAGCACACGTGCTGTGATGCCGACGGAGGTCGCGACCAGCGCTGTGCCGAGAAACAGCGCCTCGAGTCCCGAGCCTCCCCATGCCTTCATCAGGACCCAACCTGCGACAAATGGAGTGACTACTCCGAGTACCGCGACCAGTACAGCTCGTTTACCGACGTGAAAAATAGATGCGGGTTTAGTCTCGAGACCTACCGTGAAGAGTAAGAAGATGACACCGACCTCGGCGAGTGTGTCGATGATCTCACTGCGTTGGACCAAGCCGAGTACACTCGGGCCAATAATTATGCCGGCAAGTATTTCGCCCACGACGGAGGGTTGGCGGAGGCGCTCGAATAGCTCTGCGAATAATTTGGCGGCCGCCAGCATGAGAAAGAGCGCGAGCAGAATCTTCGTCTGCCCTTCCACCGCAAGTAGAATTATGCTCTGGCCCATGACGTCAGCCTACGGCTTATGGTCCATCTATTCAAGGCTTTGCCTCTGAGATCTCAGATTTTCAAATCTAGAGATCTCAATGATCGGAAATTTTGATCCTGTTGGATTTGTAAACCCTGCCGCCTTTCATCACGAACACGACGCGGCGCACGGCAGTGATGTCTTTCAAAGGATTGCCATCAAGAGCAATAATGTCTGCTTCCAAACCTGGAGCGATTGAGCCGATTTGATTAGCCATAGCGAGCGCTTCCGCAGCACGTGAATTGGCCGATACCATCACAGCCATTGGTTCTACGCCACCGTCACGTACGCGGTAGATAAAATCCTCAGCATTACGGCCGTGCGAGCCGGCTACTGCATCCGTGCCGTACACAATCTTGAGACCAGGAACTTTGACAGCGCGTCTGATCAAATCAAGATTCATCGGCACAATCTTGTCGAAATTCGATTTGAAAGCTTCCTCAGTTTTAGGATAGAAAGGCGTGCCTACGTACTTGTCTCTGTGAGCAAGGTAAGTCTCGAGCAGCAATCCTGCTTGTGGATCAAAATACGTTCCTTTCTCAGCTAATAACTTTAAGTCGTCGTCAGTCGCCCCCAATCCGTGCTCGACCTGCGTGCAGCCGGCAATGGCAACAGCACGTACCGCGTCTCTATAAGCGTGAACAAGTGTGCGCAGTCCTTGCTTGTTGGCTTCATCACAAGCGGCATTGAGTTGCTCCTGTGACATCGTCATTGTTCCCTGAAGCATCCCGCCGGCAGCGTAGATCTTGAGTAAGTCGGCACCGGCTGCCTTCTGCTTGCGCACAAACGCGCGAATTTCGTCGGGCGTGCCAGTCTGTTCACCTCTGCCTGTTAGGGATTCGAAAGTTGTGAGGATACGAGGGCCGGGAAGGCTGCCCTTCGAGATGGCATCACGTAACGCGATCGTATCGGGAGTGCCGGCCACGTTTTGAACGGTTGTGAAGCCGGCCATTAGAGTCGCCCATGCATTTGAGGCTGTTTGATAAGCGGCTTCTTCCGGAGTCCAGCCTCCGCTGCCGTTCTTGCCGTCCTTACCAAAACTCCAGCCCATGTGGACGTGAGCATCAATCCAGCCCGGCAGCACGGTTAGGCCGCGAAGGTCGTAGTCGATAGGCGAGGCTTTTGGATCGATTGCGACAATTTTTGAGCCTTCGATCACGATGCGAGTGTTGCGTAACACCTGACCGCGCCCGTCGAGTATGAAGTCCGCCGCTATAACAATGCGTTGGTTTCGCGAGGCCGTGGTAGTAATCGCATTTGTAAGTGGAGAAGGAGATTGGTCCGTCAGATTGAAGGCGCCAAAAGTCGTAAGGCAAAGTATCAATGTTGCTGATCGAACGATCACTTTTCCTCCAGATTGCGGCTTTGCCGCTGCCAGTGCGGTAAGCCTATGGCTTACCGGGACCGCGGTCTCCATTTTCCTAACCGCGAGGCTGAGCCTCGCGATTAAACTTAAAACAGATCGGACCCGGTGAGGCAAGCCTCACCGCACGGGGAGCGGCAGGGCCGCAGTTATTGGGCTGGCATTCCTGAAAGCGTTCGGCGTAAGATTCTACACGCCGCGAACGTCTCACGATTAAGTTATCAGCATGGTCGCCAAATTAGAACAACTCGATTATCGCGACATCTTTGAAGATGCGATAGAGGGCATGTTCCTAATGACGGCCGACGGACGTTTTATTAAAGCAAATACAGCTCTCGCTCGCATGTTGGGTTTCGAATCTGCCGATGAGTTAATCACCGATCGCACCGACCTTTCGCGACAGCATTTCGTCGAACCACGTAGCTATAACGAATATCAGCGACTGTTGACGGCGCACGGTTTTGTGCGCGGTTTCGATTACGAAGCCTACCGCAAAAACGGCAGCACGATCTGGCTCTCAGATAGTGTGCGCAGCCGAAAAAATCGGAGCGGAGAGTTGCTGTATTATGAAGGAACCAGTCGAGACGTTACTCGGAGCAAGCTTGAAACTCGAGAGCTCATCAGGCTGCTGGCGCAGGAACAGACGGTGCGACATGAAACCGAGATATTTCGCGACGCCGACTTTGCTTTGACGCAGGATCTTACCCTGGACACGGTGCTCGAGACACTGCTCGACTGCCTGCGAAAACTCGTCCCGTATGACAGCGCGAACGTCATGCTCTGTGAGCCAGACGGTACGTTCATCATTAGAGCGCTGCGTCGCTACGAACGCTTCCAGGATGCAAAAGTCACCCGCGCCATCTCTCTTGATGGAAACACCAACATACTTCTTAGACGGCTTTACACGACAAAGCAAAGCGTGTTGGTCCCGGATACTAAGCTCGAGCCGGGTTGGCAGTGGATGCGCGGAGCGGAGCACGTGCGTAATTGGCTTGGTGTTCCTCTGGTTGCGTCAGGGAAAGTCATAGGCTTGTACTCAGTTGATAAAGTTCAGCCCGACTTCTTCAAACCTGAACACGCGAGGTTGGCCGAGGCTCTGGCCGCGCGAGCTGCCAGCGCGATCCATAACGCGCAACTGTTTAAGCAAAGCAAAGATTTTTCGCGCCGCCTAATTGAAGCGCAGGAAGAAGAGCGCCAGCGAATCGCCCGCGAGCTGCACGATCATATTGGCCAGGTACTCACAGCCGTTCGAATGAATCTGCACGCAGCTCAGGATGTTTGCGACACTCGCGAAGCCTCATCATACATACAAGACACTATGGGCGTTATTGATGAAGCACTACGTCAGGTGCGCGACCTCTCGATCGATCTGAGGCCTCCAATGCTTGACGACATTGGCTTGGGAACTGCGCTGCGCTGGTACGTGGAGAAGCAGACGAAACATACGGGCACGAAGGCCGACGTCATAATTGTCCTGCCCGATCAGAACGAGCGCTTCTCACGGGAACTCGAAACGGCTTGTTTTCGCATTGCCCAGGAAGCGATCACGAATGTGCTTCGTCACGCGCAAGCAAAACGAGTATCCGTGATTCTGCGGAAAGAGAGTTGGAAGCTAATCCTAACGATAAGCGATGATGGAGTAGGCTTCGACGTCGTCGCTTTGCGAACGATGGCGCCTCGTGGTGCTACTCTGGGCCTCCTCGGCATGCAAGAGCGCGCTCAAGCAGTCGGCGGGACCATTCAAATACATTCGATTCCTTCAAAAGGCACTGAAATCCACGCCATTTTCCCGATTAAAGCTCGGCGATGATCGACGCGTACAGCAGACAGCAGACAGCAAACAGCAGACCAAAGAAATAACGTGCTGTTTGCTGTTAGCTGTTCGCTGTCCGCTGTCCCCCAAAGAGATTACGCATCGTTTCTTCAATGCGACTAAGTGGCTTGTAGCCGCTTGTTGTTTTGGGTTCTGAGTTGGCGTCATACCACTGCATATTGCCGGCGACGGCACCCAGCATCGCCGGCTCGTACGCAAACTTTTCGGTGACATCGATGTTGTGCTTATCCATCGCACGGAGCCATGTCTCATAAACAAAGCGTTGAGCTTCAGGTGCGACGCGATGAATCCCGCTATGCTGTTCATAACCATGTTCATATAACGCCAGATGAGTGCCGGCTTGTATGAGACTCGCGAGCAAGCCTCCCGTTTCAATCTGCACGATGCGAGTAGGAATAGGTTCGCCATTGTGAGCTGTGAAATTGTAGGGATATCCGCCATAACCGATAAACATGGGACCATATGGGCCCTCCCAGCGAATGTCCCAACTTTCCGAGTCAACCCAGAACCGCTTATGTTTTCTCAGATCTCGAATGATTGAACCAAACTCCTGATCCCCACTTGAGCCGCTGAAGAGCTTTATGTCCGGACGGAATTTCATCAGCCATTGATCTTGAAATGGGTTACACCCACAGCAACCAAACACGTACTCACAACGCGTCATCAATTCTTCCAATGAACCAAGGCGCGTGATCCGACCTCGGAGCTCGGGAGAGATGAACACTTTTGGGTTCAAGTCGTAAAAAAATACTTTGTTGCGTTGGAGCAACGTCAACTTGGCTGTTGCCGTGCCGATACTTCCCAGTCCAATAATTCCTACTTCCTTATCTCGCAGTACTCCTTGTTTTAAAAACTCCGTTTGAACCTTACTGACTAATCCATGCGCAAAGATTGGGCCCTCGATGAAGAGTTTCACCGCGGATCTGGCCCACGACATCACCGCATAAGGAGGCGGTCGTTTTTCGAAGACGACCATCCCCATAGAAGTCTGCTCAACTCCTGCCATGCGGTACCGTTGGAGGAGATGTGGAGGAGTATTGGTAATGCATTCACCTCCATCATCAAGCACGATGATGCGGCTAATCTTTCGGCGGCTGAGATGGCGTTCCGCAGTCTCCCAAAGCCGTGCGATATCGCGCTGAAAATATCTATTGAATTCACCGGGTGTCGGCGTGGTGGTATCTGTGACGCTTATTCCAATTCTGCTTAACGCATCAATGACTTGAGGAGCGTTTGAATAGATTTTTCCGACTACGAAGATGTTTTCAGGGCTGACTCCAAGATCGGCGATGGTTCTAAACAGATCCACCGTTTGCCAAATCATGTGCTGCGCGGCAACGATCGCTGTCTCTTTTCCAAATCCAAACCCGTTGGCCTTCGCGGAGCGCACCAACGCCTGAGTTACTTCCATCAGCGGCGGTCGGGTCTCTTCCATCTGGAGTTGTCTCCAGATATGTCCTCAGCTTCGAAGCCGCGAACAAATCAGTGAATCACTAGTTGAGTCCAGCGAGGTTTCAGACTTTGCAACGGCTAGAGTCTTTGGGCGAGGGGATCAGATGCTAAAGCCTGCTTTATTTAAATGAAGAATCGAGCCGATTCATTTCAGCTGTTTTTGAGTAAAGAAATAAAAGAAAGGTTGGAGAGAACCGCCCGGGACTCTTTTGCCGTTGTAGCAGGGGGCGTCCCGGGACGGTCATAGCTCGAAATACAAGCGAACCAGGCCAAGGGTTACGTTGGACTGTTCGGCACAAAGCCCTTTGAAGGCTTTTGGAAGTTAACTAAGATCGTGAGTGTTGCGAGGTTCAAGTGAGTCATTGGCCGTCCTTGCGGTTCGCGCAACAAACGGCCGTTTATCGCGTGGGGTAGATATTTCCAATGCTCGGTTCTGATCTTGTACATAAATCAAAGGCGGGAGCCCAAAGGCAGAACCCCCGCCTGACAGCAATTCCCCGGGGAGAAGTAAAGCGTCCACTGTGCGCCATGCGTGACGAAGTTACTCGGGTTCCTCCAATGAAAATTACGCGCACACAGTTAACAGCGGCGGGTTACAGCCTAAGCTCGACCCGCCGCTTAGGGCGACTACCTTTCGCCGCTTGGCAATCGCAGGACTCCTTATAACACTGGGCTGCTACTGTGCCCATTCGGAGAGTTCCTGAGTAGGCATCAGGAATGTCCTGAGTCGGGAGGGCGATGCTCGGCCCACTCGATTGACTTACTGTAGGTGCTGTATATTCGCATCATGATTTCCCCTACCTTTAATGATGTCGTGACCGCGCGGGCCTTCATCTCGCAATATCTGCCAAAGACTCCGCTTGTTCCTGTTGGCAAGCTTTCTGACCAGCTGGGGTGTGAGTACTATGCGAAGCTGGAGAACTTGCAACCGGTTGGCGCGTTCAAGGTCCGCGGCGGCGTCAACCTGGTTGGTAGTGAAGTAAGCGGATCCGCGTGCGGACGTGATGACCGCGGTACTGGGTGGGTCAATGGAAAGCTGACCATTGTCACTGCTTCAACCGGCAACCACGGTCAGTCCATCGCCTACGGCGGACGATTGTTCGGGGCGCGCGTAATAATTTACGCGCCAGCCGAGAACGTCAACGAAGCGAAGGTGCAAGCCATGCGCGACCTCGGCGCAGAAGTTCGTTTACACGGACGCGACTTCGATGAAGCACGTTTGGAAACTGAGCGCGTCGCGCGTGAAGAGGGATTCCGCTATGTGCATTCGGCGGACGAACCGAAACTGATTGCCGGCGTCGGCACCGTCTCGCTCGAGATTTTCGAAGACCTACCCGATGTCGATGTGATCTTAGTCCCTGCCGGCGGGGGTAGTTGCGCTTCGGGTAATTGCATCGTCGCCAAAGAACGCAATCCAAACGTTCGCGTTATCGCCGTGCAGTCTGATGCTGCGCCCGCAATGTGGCACGCATGGCGTAACCGCAACTTGGATCCTTATCCCACAATGAAAACGGAACACGAGGGCCTGGCCACGCGTGTTCCTTTTGAACTCACAAACAAAATTCTGTGGGAGCTGCTGGACGATTTCATCCTGGTGACGGACGACGAGATTAACGATGCGATTCGTTTGCTCGCGCGCGATGCAAAGCAAGTAGCTGAAGGTGCGGGCGCTGCTTCTTTAGCTGGCGCTATCAGGTTGAGAGAAGAGCTGCGCGGGAAGAAAGTGGTGGGCATTCTTACTGGCGGCAATCTCCCCGCGGCTAGGTTGGCCGCTTTGTTGGCGCACGAACCAGAACCGCTTACGTTGGTCAGCGGATGATCGAACAATTAAGCCAACTCAGAACGCGACCGAGGCAGTTTGACCACCCACGCACTTAGAGCCAGTCCCAGTACTACAATAGCGAGCAGATAGAACAAGGTTGCATAAGAACCTGTTCGGGTGACGCTTTCAGCAAGCAACAGTGGTCCAACTGCAGATGCGACGACGGTAAGTGCTTGCGCCGCCCCCTGTATCTTACCCAGGTGTGCGCGGCCATAGGCGCGACTCCAGTAAGCAAAGAAAATGACGATCACAAATCCGCCAGCCAGACCCATGACGACTGCATAGGCTGCGACGTGTGCTTGAGTTCTGACATGTGGTAACGCCAATAGCGATCCGGCCAGCAATACCATCGAGAGCGCCAACAGCCGGTTCATCCTCCAACGCGATGTCAGCCAACCTCCGAGAAAATTTCCGACGAGTGCCGTAAGTGCAACGATCACGAGGCTCCGGTGATATGTTGCTGCGTCGAAACCTCTTTCGGCCAGGATCGATTCATTGAACAGGGCTATGCCCGATGCGATCAGCCCGTAAACTGCGCTAGCGATTCCAAACACCCAGAAGCTCGGCGTTGACAAAGCCTGCCCGAGAGTGAAGCCGTCAGGTTCGTCACTGATACCGCGTGGAACCTCTCCGTCAGGTTGAAGATCGCATGATTCGGGTGATCTCCTCACGAGCAGAAACGAAAGAGGAGCGAGACCAAGTAGCAACGCGACGCCGATCGTAAACCATGTAGTCCTCCAGTCCGTTCTAATCACGAGTGTGCCTATTAGAGGAAAGGCCAACATGAATCCAACACTTAATAAAATGGTGTAAACGGCCATCGCGATGTTCAGCCGTCGAACAAACCACTTGCCGACCATCGTGATACTGACTACGGAAAGTGCGCTCTGTCCCAGTCCGCGTGTGAGTGTGATCAGTATGGCAATGAGGAACACGCCTGCGGCTGCGCTCATCCAGAGCGTAACTGCTGCGAGGGCTACAGTCACAAAGGTCAGCACGATCCGGCTACCAAAACGATCAATCAATCTGCCCACACCGAGACCGAAAAGCGCGCCAATCAAAGTCGCCCAAAGGTTGATCCGCGCAAAGACCACACGATCAATTTGCAGGTCTAAGAGTAGCGGCTCAGTTATCAGTCCAAGACCCTGCGTGCGACCGGGAAGAGTCCCAACCATTGCGAGTGCCGCGACAAATACATTGACCCATCCGTAGTAAAACGGCAGTGCTATTGGCCCTGCAGACGACCGCCGTATCTCGGTGTTCAATGTGTTCATGCGTTAGTCGCGTGCGAGAGCTAGTTTACGAGTTGACCTTTGACTTGCGATCAATGTCCACGTGAGGAATAGGCAGATACAAATCGCCAAGCCCAGCCAGCGCACAATACCATCTGCGAAAACTACGGTAGCGTTGAAGATGATCACGATCAAGAGTCCGTGCCAGATGATTGTCAATGGCCAGGGTCGGGCACGATAAGAGTTCAATCCGGCGAGCCACCAACATGCGACGTCTGCCATCCAGATGGCGAGAAGCGCATAGTTGATATAGAGACCACCACCCCAATTGAGGCCAACCACGTCCGCGGTCTGTCGAGCAGTATCACGATACGCGGAATCGTGACTCCAATCATGATAGAACTGGAAGGCGAAGATGAAGTGAGTAATGAGGGAGATGACAGCAACGGTCCACGCAACTCTTGCTCGTGCGTACCACCGCGACCTTCCCGCGGAGTGCCACTGTGAGCTTCTCCCAGCTAACGCGAACGCAGCACTGCCAACAGCGTAAGCCACGATCGTGGTCCAGATCGTCCCTCGGGTTAAGAATTCTTCCTTACTCATTCGTGTATGGACTTCGGCCACTAAAGAACTTCGTCATTGAATCGTAATAGCGAAATCGAAAAACTGTGACAAGCTCGTAAGGTCTAAATGTTAATGAATAACTCAGGCAATAACTACTTAACTTTCCCCGACATCGAAGGGAGATTCAATGGCAGCAAAAGGTGCAGCAACACCAGGTAGAAAAAAGGCTTCGACCTTGTTTAGGGAAGCTGAAGCGTTTTCAAGTTTTTCGGTAAACGATCTTCAAAAGGCAAAGGAGTTTTACGGCCAAACGCTGGGACTCGAGGTTTCGGAAACGCCCGAGGGCCTGGAGCTTCATGCCGGCGATATTTCGGTGTTTCTATATCCCAAGCCTAACCATACCCCGGCTTCATTTACCGTTCTCAATTTTCAGATCGACGACATTGAAGAAGCCGTCGATGAACTCATCAAGCTCGGCATCAAGCTTGAACACTATAACGAACCCGACCTGAAAACGGATCAGAAGGGCATTTACCGCGGCCCAGGTCCGAAGATCGCGTGGTTCAAAGATCCGGCAGGGAATATACTCTCGGTGATCCAAGAATAACGGACCGAAAGTGTTAACGAGCGGTTTTGAAGGGGTGGCCCTCCGTGGCCACCCCTTCACTGCATTAGAAGGTTAAGCTCAATGCGCCGATCATTGGGCGTGAAAAGAATCTACGTCTTCGTTGGAGGGCGAATGCGGGCAATGGCGTTAAGAGCTTGCCGGCTCTGGCGCAGAATGTTCGTGAGTGGCTCACGAAAATTCGCAATCTCCGGCTGATCTTCATCTAGCAATTCAAGACACCTCTTGGCATTGCTAACGATCGACGCGAGCTCGTCATTTACTTCGTCGGCGATCGAAGCGGCTGCCTTTCCCGTAGTCGCAGCGTAGCTCGCCTGCGCCAATTGAGCTTGCGTCCGCGCGAGGATCTCTCTCGCGTTATACTGCTCGATCGCCAGCCCCGCGATGCGTGTAGCAACGTCAGTAAGCAACGCTTCATCACCGCGCGGCGAGCGTGGCTCGCGATAGTACATGGCAAAGGAACCAAGCACTTTCCCGCGTCCGGACAGAATGGGCGTCGACCAACACGCACGCAGATGACTCGCTTCCGCGAGATCTCGATAATTTTCCCACAGCGGATCGGAAGAAATATCGTTTACAACCACGGGCTCGCCGCGGTACATCGCGGTCCCACACGATCCTTCTTTTGGGCCTATCGGCGCACCATCGATCGCTTTCACGTAGTCTTGGGGTAGGCTTGGCGCGGCTCCGTGCCGAACGTGATCACCGTCTTCACTGAGGAGTAATACTGAGCAGAGCATCCCTGGTGATTGCGACTCGATCAGAAGCACCAGCCGGTTGAGAATTTCGCTGAGTGGGGCGTTGGCAGCAATCATTTGCAACACGCGACTCTGCCCGATGCGAAACTCTTCTTCTTTATCGGTAAACCTATCAGTGGGAGTATCGTCAGCGTTTGTCGGAACGCGCGGAATCTCTCCGGTCTTTGCTGCGGCCGCTTCCGAAAAACCGGTTTGCGCTGCAGGTTTCCTGGAAGGCTGCTGCGTCAGCCTTTGTGTTTTCTCCGGATCGTCCATAGATTGTGCGTGAAGGTTATCACATCCAGTTGAGGGTCAGCTAAATGAAGCGAGCCATATTTCTATCTTTGATTGTGTTGCTTGTAGCGCCGGCAACCTTCGTTGCACAACCAAGGACGAAAGCCGCAAAACCAATAGCGTTTGTCAATGTCAACGTCATTCCGATGGACAAACAGCGTGTGCTGCAAAAGCAGAACGTAATCATCCGCAACGGTGTGATTGCGGAAATCGGTGACGCCAACCGCATCAAGATCCCGCGCGATGCGCAGCGAATTGACGGCACCGGAAAATATTTGATTCCGGGTCTTACCGACATGCATGTCCATCTTTTTACGGACGACGAGTTTCCCGATCATCTCGCAGAAGATGAATTCAAGATCATGATTGCTTACGGTGTGACGACGATTCGTCTCATGATCGGGACGCCTGAACAACTGGTGTTGCGGCGCAAAAGCGCTAACGAAGAAATTCTCGCGCCGACCATTTACGTTGCGAGTCCACATCTCACCGGGCGCAAACAGCCCAATGCGGTGGTTGTAACAACAGAATCCGAAGCGCGTGACGCCGTCAGAAGATCAAAACAAGACGGCTACGACTTCATCAAGGTAACGACGTTTCTCAAGTCTGAGGTCTACGAAGCGATCGTCGATGAAGCCATGAAACAAAACATCCGTGTCGTAGGCCACGCCGATAGTCGTTCGGTCGGTTTGGAACGCGCGTTCAAAGCACGCCAGCAGATCGAACATTTGGACTCTTATCTCGAAGCGTTGTTGCCTGCAAATGCACCGATCAAGGGTTCAGTTTCCGACATTTATCTTTACAATCCCAAGAACTGGGAAAGTCTCGATTTCCTCGATGAAAGCAAGATTCCCGAACTCGCGCGCTTGACGGTCGAATCGAATCCGTTCGTGACGCCAACGCTTCATTTGTTCAAATTCACTTTCGGAAAAGGTAGAACTGAGGAGTCCTTCAAGTCGCAGCCTGACCTTCGGTTTTACCCGCAAAAGATCATTGATTTATGGATGGGTGTCAGCAAGAAGTACCTGGCCACGGCGGCGCCAGTTGAGAAGCGCGAAAAGTACATTCGGATCAGAGACAAGATCGTGAAAGCGATTCATGATGCGGGCGGGCACTTGATGGCGGGTTCGGACACACCCGAATGGCTGCTCCTTTATGGCTATACTCTCCATCTCGAATTGATAGATTTGCGCGACGCAGGATTGTCGAATTATGCAGCGTTAGAAACGGCTACACGAAATCCTGCGTTGTTCTTCGGAACGATTGATAAGACTGGAACGATCGAGATGGGTAAACGCGCCGATTTGGTTTTGCTCGAGGCCAATCCTTTGGATGATATCGCCAACACTCAGAAACGCGCCGGAGTAATGCTTAAAGGAAAATATTATTCGCAGCTGGAAATGGATAAGTGGCTTGACGAAATTGCGCCACGATTCCAACGCGCCCTGGAAGAGAAAAGTGATAAGTGATGAGTGATAAGTTATGAGTGATGAGTGATAAGTGATGAGTGATAAGTGATAAGTGATGAGTGATGAGTGATAAGGTACGAGACACCATGACATACGTGGGTATCACACCAGCTCTTCCTTATCACTTATCACTCATCACTTATCACTTATCACTCATCACTCCTGTTCATCCGTTAATTTCTTCAATCGCGCGATCGATCTGATCCGTCCCGCCAAGGAGAACAAGCACGTCGTCCGGTTGAAGGATCTGTTCCGGGCCAGGATTGATCTCCGTATGACCATCGCGCGTAATTGCGATGATTGTCACCCCAGTCTGTTTTCTTAGTCTCAGATCGCCAATACTTCTTCCAACCGCTGCCGCATCGCGTTCGACTATCAGCGTTTCAGTCGAGGCAGACTTCAGAGCATCCGCAACTCCCTTCACATCGGAAATTGGCAAAGACGGCACCCGCAACATCTGGTAACCTTCGCTTCTTATCGCTGCAATCTGGCGTTGAATGGCGTGTCGCGCAATTCCGAATTCTCGCAAAACTCTTGAGAAAATCTCGATGCTTGTTTCGAATTCCTCCGGAATAACTTCATTCGCGCCGAGCTCTTGCAAATCGTGCATCTCTGACATGTAGCGGGTTCGCACGATGATATTGATATCGGGATTGATCTGGCGGGCCAGAGAGACTGTGTGTCGGGTCGCTGCGGGATCTGAAATCGCTAATACGAGAATGCGGGAATGCTCGATGCCAACGTGATGTAATACCTCGCGGCGGGTCGCGTCGCCGTAGACAACGGGCTCGTTTTCCGCGCGCGCGTTGCGCACCGCTTCTGCGTTCAACTCCAGAACAACGTAGGGGATACCTGTCCTGCTCAGGACTTTCGCGAGGTTGCGACCATTTAGACCGTAACCGATTATGACTACGTGCCCGCGCAGGTTTGCTTCCTTGGGATCGAATCCAACCACTGATGGCTCGAGGAGCGAGCCCGGCGCGAAAACTGATTGCACGGCATAACCGATTCGCGGCGCAGCCTTGATAAGAAACGGTGTCGCGATCATCGACAGAATCGACGCCGCCAGGAATCGTTGGTAGTCCGTCGACGAGAGTAACGCTTCAGGCAATCCAGCTTTAGCGAGGATGAACGAGAACTCTCCGATTTGCGCGAGCCCGAGAGCGGTCATAATCGACACTCTCAACGAATAGCCGAGTAGTCGAACGATCGCGAGTACGAGCAGCGCCTTCCCAACAACTAGCATTCCCACCCAACCCAAAACCGTGAATACATCAGAAGCGAGCGCGCTCACCGACAACAGCATTCCGATCGAAATAAAGAACACGCTGTTGAAGACGTCGCGAAAGGGAAGAATGTCGGCCACGATTTGATGGCTGTATTCGGATTCTGAGAGGACCATTCCCGCAATGAACGCGCCTAGCGCAAGTGACAGTCCAAACTGCGAAGTAAGCCACGAGGTACCAAGGCTCAACAGAACGACCGAGATGATGAAGAGTTCCGAACTGCGCAGCCGCACAATGTGATGTAGCAGACGAGGAACAAGGATGCGCGCAGTCAGAATGATCGCTCCAATGGCTGCTGCGGCAATAAGAAGCGTGAGAACAATACGCCAAGGCGAACGTCCCTGCGTGCCACCGAGAACAGGGATCAGCAGCATCATCGGAACGATGCTTAAGTCCTGAAACAGCAAAATCCCAACTCCAGCTCGACCGTGCGGCGAATCAACCTCAGCTCGATCGATGTACGTTTTGAGCACAATGGCGGTGCTCGAGAGTGCGAACAGGAAACCGAAAAAGATTGCTTGATTGAGCGGGCGGCCGAGCAAATACGCCAATGCGGTAGCGAGCAGGGAAGTGAGTGTCACCTGCAAGCCGCCTCCGAGAAATACCATCCGCTTCATCTCGAGGATACGGCGCAAAGAGAATTCGAGTCCGATCGTGAAGAGGAGTAGAACGATACCAATTTCGGCTAGCACTTCGATGGCGTGAGGATCTTTGATCAGCCCTAACCCGTACGGACCAATTACGACGCCGGTA
Organism: Pyrinomonadaceae bacterium; assembly: GCA_035281525.1. Classification (GTDB taxonomy): domain Bacteria; phylum Acidobacteriota; class Blastocatellia; order Pyrinomonadales; family Pyrinomonadaceae; genus PSRF01. The sequence continues at coordinate 35,943 of DATEDU010000337.1, forward strand.
ATCATGAAGCCGACGATGGTCGGCAGTCGGAGTAGATTGAAGATGAAAGCAATCGGGACAGACGCCACGAGCAGTACGAGCAAGTCCTGCAGCAAGGGAAGAGTTTCAGGCATTGTTATCAGATGGAATTGGTGATTGGTTTTGGCTCTGCCGCCCTCTAGAACTGAAAGCTAATCATATCGTAGGGTTGCGCTTTGGCAACCCTACGATCCAAACATCCACACAATCGGTTTATTCCACACCAAAAAAACGACCTGACACAAATCGCTCCGAATTGTCGCTATCTGAGGTGAGAGCGGCCGAATGGCCACTTTGAAACCGACTGGAATACGTCGCTGGCCACGCGCTCTCGGCAGGTGTGAAGGAGCACCAACGCATGGAAACCAAACAACGACTCGTTAAATTAATGTTTGTCGCTGCCGCACTGGCCGGCGTCATTCTTGCCGTCGGCTATAGCTCGAGAAAGCAGGCCACGGTCGAGTCAGCGAGCCGTCTGACATTCGAGCGTACGCCCGCGCGTCTGGAGCGTGGCCGTTATATCGTCGAAGGCCCCGCTCATTGTTTTCAGTGCCACTCGGAAGTCGATTGGAAAAAACCAGGGGCACAACCCAAGATCGGCCGGAAAGGCGCTGGCACAATTTTCCCGGAAGAAGCATTCCCCTGGTTAGTAGCACCGAATATCACTCCAGACGGTGAGACTGGCGCCGGGACGTGGACCGACGAGCAGTTGGCTCGCGCGATTCGCGAAGGTATCGGGCACGACGGGAGACGGCTGTTTCCGATGATGCCCTACATGAACTTCAAGAGTATGTCGGATGAAGATCTGGTTTCAGTCATTACCTACGTTCGGTCGATCGATCCGGTACAGAATGCAGTGCCGAAAACGATGATGCCGGAAGTTGTAAAAGGAACCTTGCCACCGCATCAGCCGATCACTGCGCGTGTGCCACAGCCGGACATGTCGAATCCGGTTGAGCGTGGCAAGTATTTGGTGACGTTAGCTAATTGCGCGTCCTGCCATACACCGATGAATCAGCAAGGCCAACCAATAACTGAATTAGCGTTTGCCGGTGGCATGTTGTTTAAAGGGCCATGGGGTGAAGTCACCAGTGCCAACATTACGCCCGATGCGTCTGGGATCTCGTACTACGATGAAGAGCTTTTCGTAAAGACTTTGCGAACGGGCCACGTCGGCGCGCGCAAGCTGAACTCAATTATGCCGTGGGGGTACTTCCGAAATATGACTGACGAAGATTTGAAAGCGATGTTCGCTTACTTGCGGACGCTGCCTCCAGTACAGCATCGAGTCGATAATACGGAAGTTGCGACTACGTGTCCCATTTGTGGCGGACATCACGGTTTTGGTGAGCTTAACCATAAACATTGATCTGCAGCGTCGTGAGGGATAATAACTCGTCACTTCAGCGACGAATATCATTTGAGACGCGGAGATAGGGTGACGCGGGGACGCGGCGTATCTCCGTGTCTCCGTATCTCCGTGTCTCCGCGTCTCCGTGTCTCCGTGTGTCCCTGTCTCCGTGTCTCCGCGTCTCCCTGTCTCCCTGTCCCCGTGTCTCCGTATCTCCGTGTCCCCGTGTCTCCGTGTCCCCGTATCTCCGTGTCTCCTCCTCCTCGCTATCCTCATGTGTCATTTCGCAATTCATGGTTGAGCCAGGCTTTTGCCAGCCGCAACTTTCGTTGCACCGTCGAGCGCGACATGCCAAGCGCCTCAGCTACTTGATCATTGCTCAAGCCACCGAAGAAATGTAATTCAACAATTTCGCTCATGGCGGGATCGAACTCCGCTAAGCGCGTTAGCGCTTCGTCGAGCGCGACGAGCTGCGACGACGGCGTCGCTGAAACTTCTGCAGCATCATCCAGCGACACGTTCGGACCGCCGCTGTCGCGCTTCGCGCGATGATGCGCTCTTGCGTGATCGACCAACAGTCGCCGCATCAATCTCGCGGCGACGGCAAAAAAGTGGGCGCGATCTTGCCACGACACCTCCATATCAACCAGACGAATGTAAGCTTCGTTCACCAACGCCGTGGCTTGGAGCGTATGCTCACGGCGCTCCCGCCGCATGTAGTGACTCGCGAGCCGGCGTAGCTCGTCGTACACGACTGGCATTAATTGTTCCAGGGCTTTGTGATTGCCACTGCGCCAGTCCAGGAGCATTTGTGTGACATTTGTGGGCGCTGATGACATGTAAGTCTCCCCAACCTACAAATTTTTTTGAGCTTATTTCGGCAGGGACTCGACAGTTACCGGTGTGCCATTGAAAGCGGCGGTGCCGCAGAGGGCATCTACTGTGAGATTGTCCGTTAGGTCATTGATGCTGGCGCCCGCGTATTGTTGGGCCACCCCTAGTTGAATTCCAGGCTGATCATGGCCCCAGCCGTGCGGGATACTTACAACACCCGGCATAATTTTGTCAGTTACCTCGAGTGGCAGCACTACGGATCCCACTCTCGATCGAACCAACACCTTTTGACCTTGAGCCAGCCGCCGATGAGCAGCATCCGCGGGATGCATGAGTATCGTGCATGCAGGTTTAGCCGGGTTCCCCTTAACCAACCGTTCGCTGTTATGCAACCATGAGTTGTTACTGCGCAGCTGACGCCGTCCAATGAGTAACAGGTGGCCATTAGAGCGGGAGGTGAGCGCGTCAGAAGATTCCACATGCCCGGCAGCCGAGTCACGAAAAGAATTAAAGAACCGAGTCTTCACTCTTTCCACATCCTTCACCAGCACCTCTGGAGCCAACTCAATGCATTTGTCAGCAGTCCGCAACCGTTTCGGCAAGCACGGAGTCATAGGACCAAGATCGATCCCGTGAACTGCCTTCCGAACTTTCCGCAAACTCAAACCCTCGGAAAAAGGATTCACGCGAGTTCCGTACGGTCCAAACCGCAAACCTAGATCCAAAATTCTTTCCGGGCCAATGAAACGCCTAATCAACTCTCGCTTGGTGCGCCCGATCAGACCGCCAAATGCGCCGTCATGCTGCATGCGAGTTTGCAGCTCCAGCAGGATCTCCCAGTCGTGTCGCGTGTCGGAGCCGGCGCGAAACAGAGGAGGTGAGTACTTGGTCGTGTTGCGGACTGCGAGCAAATGAAACGCAACATCATAGTGGCCACGCTCAAGCGGCGAGGTCGGAGGTAAGATAATGTGAGCGTGCTTCGTGGTCTCGTTGATATAAAAGTCGATCGATACCATGAAGTCGAGACTTGCCAGTGCGCGATCCAACCCACGACCATTTGGCGTCGAGAGCACGGGGTTACCGGCCAGTGTCACGAGCGCTTTAATCTGTCCTGAACCTTCGGTCAAAATCTCTTCCGCAAGCGCAGCGACGGGCAACTCTCCGGCAAACGCCGGGAGCTTTCGCACTCGACTGTGCCAGCGTCCATAACTTCCTCGTGGCGCTAACGATTCTTGTGCTGACACTGGATCGAACGCGGGCAGGGTGAACATCGCACCCCCAGGCTGATCGAGATTTCCGGTCACAATGTTCAAGACGTTAATCAACCACTGACAAACGCCTCCAAACTCCTGAGTGCTGACACCAATTCTTCCATAGCAAACTGCTGATTCAGCCGAGGCAAACTCTCTCGCCAACGCGCGTGTTTGATCTGAGTCAATGCCCGTTATCGGCGCTACTCGTTCGGGTGAAAACTCAGCTACAAGATTCGCAACGGTCTCCACGCCTTTCGTAAATGAAGCGAGCGGTCCCAGCCGAACTAATCCTTCATCGAAAACGACGTGCAGTAGCGCTAATAGCAACAGTACGTCTGTTCCGGGTCTTATAAAGAGATGAAGGTCGGCTAATCGCGCCGTTTCGTTCGCTCGCGGGTCAATGAGTATTACTTTGCCGCCCCGTCGCTGAATCTCTTGTAATCTGCGACTAACCCCAGGAGCAGTCATCAAGCTCCCGTTTGAAACCGCCGGATTTGCACCAAAGATCAAAAAGAAACTTGTCCGATCGATATCGGGGATGGGCAAGAGCAATTGATGGCCGAACATGAAGAAACCGGCGATATGATGTGCCAGCTGATCAACTGAGGTTGCGGAAAAACGGTTCCGCGTGCGAAGGCTTCTAATAAATCCCGGTGCGAATAGAAGCGCGCCAGAGTTGTGAACGTTCGGATTTCCAAGGTACGTGGCTATTGAATTCCGCCCATGCTGCGCGCGGATGCGTTTGAGATTCTGCGTCACCTCTTCAAAGGCTTCGTTCCAACCGATGCGCTGCCAGCCGTGAGGAGTGCGGCGCACGGGATGTTTCAGACGGTCCTTGTCGAAATGTATATCTTGTAAGGCTACAGCCTTGGGGCAGATATATCCCTGGCTGAAAGGATCGTCTTTATCACCGCGAATGTTCAGACGTTCGCCTTCAACGGTGATTTCGATGCCACAGATGGCTTCGCAGATATTGCAACTGCGATAATGAACGGAGCTGTTGCCGGCGTTCGTCATAACTCACAACTCACTTAAAACTGAACCAGTACAGAAACGAGAGTTGAAGCTTATCAGTTTTGGACTTTTCACCCAACATTCTCCGGCCGAGTTTCAAAATCTGCTAATACCGAATAACGAGTGGAAGCTCAGGCTCGAAATTCTTCGTGATGCCCTGTCTACCATTGTCGAGCGTTACATCAAGAAGCCACTGTTTTCCAACGTCGAAAGTCATCAATCCATGACTGGCCAAGTATGACGCGGATGCCGGTAGACCTTCTGCACTGGGCGCAACGACACGGAACCTGGTCAATCGTCGCGCGCCATTCGGATGTAGAAACATTGCGCCCTTGATAGGATCGCGTGCGAGTATTTCATTCGCACGCTCGCGCGTACTGACCTGCGAAGCGATTGAGAGTGACACGGCCTTTGGCGTTTCTCTCGGAGTCAAGATCTCAATAAATGTCCCCTTTTCCATCCAATCGGCAGAAATTCTCCATGTAGGGAATGGAAAGGTCTCCGGTGTTGTTGGTGTGCGGTCAAACACTATACCGATCGGCGAATAACCCGTCTCGCGCCATGCTGACTTCAAGCGGAATTTTTCAGCACCAACTTTCAGATTGGGCGAAACCGGCACTGTAGGGTCGGGGTACATCAGTTCAAGAAACCCATTGAGGAATTCAACGGTAACCGACGCCGTTCCTTGACCGTCGTGACGGTTGACCGTGGGGGCAATGCGGAACCCAGCTTTTTCCAGCGCGGTTCGCTGTGGCGCCCCGGTTGTTACCACGATCCACGCGTGGCTCAGAAAGAGAGGAGCCGCCTTATGCTCTGCGGAACTCGTTGGGTCTTGCGGCTTTTGCCCTTTCGCGTGCTCGCCGATGGCAAAAGACGCGAACGTTGCTAGTGTAATAGTGATGGTGATTGAGGCTCTGGCATATTTTCTTTTAGCGTATGACATAATGCTCCCCCCTTGTGAATTAATAGCAGTGGTACGAGTTCGGAAAAATTAGCTATGAACCGTTTCGGAAAAATTTAGTTTATTGTAAATTGCCTGTACAACCAATCTGTGAGTACCAATCTCTAAGAACACTCGCTATCTGCTTCCCGGCAGAAGATAAGCAAGACTTTCCCCAACAAAAATGAATAGCTAGCACTGTTCACGAGTGGTGTCGTGTTTCTCTGCGGTAACTCGCGAACACATCACTTGAATGGTGACGTGTGCGAAGCAGTCACTCGCATGGTGTCATGCATGAACAGGTTACTCGAATGGTGACGTGTGCGAACGTTGTTACTCGTAGGCCGCACGCTTCGGGTACGCGTTTGTCAGCGTCGCTGGGTGGGAGCGGAGTCTTCAAGGGCAATGAGAGTTACTCCGCTCCTGTCTTTGCGAGGAGCCTCGCGAACACCTCGATCAAATCAACCAATCTATTGGACGGACTGCTTTAAGATCGCAATTTGCGATCTTAAAGCGTGGTAAGCACATCAAACATTTTCCATATGCCTTCACAGAACACGGGGCGGTGATGGTGGCAAACGTACTTAATAACGACCGAGCCGCAGCGATGAGCGTCTACGTTGTTCGTGCGTTCGTAAAACTGCGTGAAGTATTAGCGGAAAGCAAAGAGTTGGCGGCGAAGCTCGACAAGTTAGAACTACAATTGACTGGCCGTCTCGATCTTCAGGAGAAAGCAATTTTGAAGTTGTTTGCGCAGATCAAAGCGCGCGTCAATCCGCCGCCGCCGGAAGCAACGAAACGGCGCATCGGATTTTAACCTCACTTGATCGTCAACGTCGTTGTTGCCGAAGCTGAGTTCCCTGCCTGATCCAACCCGGTCACGACGATCGTGTACAGGTGACCGTCTTTGTCCGGACCCTGCTTCGTCGCGGGCAGGCTAAGTGTGAACGAGTAATTCCCCTTTAATTGCAAGGGAACCGTGCCACTAGGCTGTGTCACGCCATATTCGTCAATCACATTGAAGCTGGCGCTGCTGACTCCACTTAGCGCGTCGGTCACACTTCCGGAAATCGTGACAATTACCGGCCTCGGACTCTTGTTAGCAGTCGATGGACTCGCCGTCGCCAAAACAACGGGTGCGGTCATGTCTATGTTCACTGCGGGTGAGGTGAACGTGGCTGAGTTCCCGGCGTTATCCGTTACAGTCACTTGCTGAGTCTGATTTGCGCCTTCCAAGCCGAAGTGCACCGGACTTCCCGGCAGAGCTGATTGAATGCCGGATTCGTCAAAAGTCGTGTACGGCAAATCGACTGGTGTGTTGTTCCAACCAAAGCCGTTTGCCGCCGGCGTCTGGCTGCCCCATATTAGAGTGGGCGGCGTCGTGTCGGGTATGACGCCTTCGTACGCTACCAAAGTTGTGCTCGTAGGTACCGCCAATATACCTTCGGCCGCAGCGAAGCTGGTTAGAGGCTGCGAGCTGTTCTGCTCATCAACGAAAGGTATGCTCGTGCCGGCAGTCGTAACCCAAGCCTGTTGTCCAGTGGCAGCGTCAACTGCATACAACCTTCCTTGCGCCGAGCCGACGTACACATAGTCATTCACGACTAGTACAGCAGACTGCAAAGTCCCGTCTCCGGCGAAGCTCCAGAGGACGGAGTTTGTGCTTATGTCGCGAGCCTCGAGTGTTCCGAATGATCCAAAGAAATGCGGGCCATTGAGAAAGAAGCCCGTGGTGCCTGAAAAAGCCGGAGTATTCTTCGCATTGAAGTTTCCGACGATTGTCCCTGTCGAGCTGTCAAAGATGGTGTCCGAAAAGTCGCGGACATAAAGGCGCCCGAGATATAGCGCCGGCGTTTTGCCTCCACCTCCCGAACAACCTGGAGCAAAGTGCCAAATAACAGCGCCGGTCGTGGGACTGAGCTTGTAAACATTCGGACAAGAATACGAGACATATACTCCTTCATTGTCCACTGCAGGAGAACTCTTATCTCCATTCATAACGGACCGCGTCCATAGCACAGCACCATTGTTTGCGTCGACGGCATAGACAGTCCCACCTGATCCCGCACCACCGGTGTAAATCACGCCCCCATGAACCGTCGGCGGCGCGGAAAATGAAAACTGTCCTGGAAGCTGAGAACTCCAAATCAGACTACCGCTGACGCCATCAAAGGCTCGCAACAGACCGCTGCCGTTCAGCGCAAACACACGGCCATTTTCATAACACGCGCCAGACCAACGCGAGCTTCCGCCGAGCGCGGTCGACCAGAGGCTAGCGCCGTTCGTCGCATCTAGGGCATGCAGCGTTGTTCCACCCGCGTCAACTCTGACGGTAACGAAAACCTTCCCGTCAGCGATCAGCGGATAGGAAATGGGTTGTCCGAAATCGACGACCCAACGCTGTCTGAGCGGCGGGTTTAAGCCCTCAACAGAATTAGCGCCTGTATGGGTAGCATTTACCTGAAAATTGCGTGCTTGCTCAGGAACCTGGGCCTGAGCCGTCGTCGCCGACAAAAGAGAGATCAATCCGAGGAGGGAGAGAGTTAGATTTTTCATATCATCACCTGTCGAAAAAGGACGTTTGAGATCTATTAGAGAGGTTAAAAGTCAGGGCTGAGAACTAATGAGACTTAGCAATACTTTCGGTGCGGCTCTGTTGTCAAAAATGCCGTAAGGATAATAGACATGCCGAGGCACGAAAATCAATGATTTTTTGAAGAACGCTGAAAGCGTTCACTAATTCAGCCCAAGGTTCCGCTTTCGCAACCCTGGGCTCGAACAGCACACAATGTTTGCAACCCTGAACGGGTTGCATTGGGTAGCAACCCCTACAGGGTTGTTTTAAATAACGGTATGTCTTTTCCCAGGGTAGCGGCGAGGCGCCGCAACCCTGGGCTGAAATTCACGAACGCTTTCAGCGTTCTGACGTCTACTTAATATCTGTCGAAGCAATGTCGATGGTGATCATGAACCCGTTGCTGCCCTTGTACTCGAAAGCTCTTGGACCAACGCGATAAGCCTCGACTTCATTGGGCATCATGATAAATCCATCGTTGCGGGGTGCGCCGAAGTATTTGACGTTGCGCATCACAATAGGCTCATCGTTCATGCCGGGGAATCGCACCAGAACAATCTCGCCCTTCTTTCCTTCCGCCAGCTTTGCTACTGCACGATCTTTTGTAGCTTGCCAATCTACCTTGGCGTCTTCGGCAACTTTAAATGACTTCCACTTAACCGGGTAGATGTTACTCAAGGCAACGGCCAGAGCTTCACGCTGTTCCTTACTCACCGACGGATCGAAAGTTACTTCGGCCCACTCGGTTTGGCCCATCGAGAAGTCCGAGCCCAGATCGCCTGCGATCCAGAACATGGCTCCATCCAACTTCACGTCGCCATAACTTCCTTTGTTGACCTTGTAACCCATGTTAAAGCGGCAAAAGTGTTCCGCCATAGCGGGGCCGCCGTGTCCAGCGTGACCGGCCGGCTTAGTGTTGAAATAACACTGACAAAACATTGGGCAGCTACAAGCTTCGATAATCGTTGCGTTCATCGCCCAAGTCGTAGACGGTTTGGCCTGCTTTGCTGCACTAGGTTGTTGGATGATGGCCGCGACGAGCGCCAGCATCAGAATCGCGGTTGCAAACGCGCTAAATCTGCGGGTTTTCATTAAAGACTCCTTTCGTGTCATTGGCTGTCCTTAACCGGTGAGATTAGAACGTAGTAGAGAACGGTTTACGGGTTGCTTATATAACGCTAAGCTCACGGCAAGTCAACGGAAACGTTTCTTGGTGAATTCGTGAAATGCGGTGAATCGTAGACAAATCACCATCATCTTTCAAAAGAATCGTGACTGAAAAAAGCGATTCTGACTCGGAAAGAGACCCTGATGAATGTATCAGCAAGGCTCTGTTATCGCCTCGCCCTGGCTTTCCTTGGCCCGCTCCGGAGGTTTGGCTCAAGGACTCCGTCAATTACACGGTTCGATTCGGACCAGCAATATTTTGAACAGCGAGTGGCTGAAACATCCCAATATCGCAAGCTGTTCGCATCTTACGCGACGTTCGCCGAAAAAACCGTATTGGATCTCGGTTGCAATCAGGGCTACTTGCTGCACAGCTTTCTTCAACATGAGCATTTCACGGCTATAGGCGCCGATCTTGTTCCGGAATACCTCGAAAACGCGAGGCGGGAATACGGCGACAACATCAGATTCATTCAAACCACGCCGACCACTATTCCGATGCCGGATGACAGCGTCGATATGGTCTACACCATCGACACCGTCGAACACCTAAGCCGGCCGAAAGAATTGTTTGGCGAAGTGTACCGCATAATGAAACCGGGAGGTATATTCCTGGTTCACTTCAATCCGTGGTTCAACCCGCATGGAAGCCATTTGGAGGACATAATCACATTCCCGTGGCCGCATGTAGTCTTTTCAATGGATACGTTACTAACAGTCGCAGCGAAACTGTACGACTCGCCGGCGTATCCTATTAGTTGCTACTACCTCGACCAGGGACAGAAGAAGCCGAATCCTTTTTTGGATCGCGAGAAGTGGAATACATACCTGAATCACATGACAATCCGTCGCTTTAATCAACTGTTGAAAGAAACAAAGTTTCGGGTAACGCATCAGGAACAGATCGGTTTCGGCGGGAAGACGTTTAAGATTAGCCGAATGGTACGCGGGCTCGCGCATGTCCCTGTGCTCGATGAGTTCTTCACGAGCGTTCTCTTTACAGTGTTGGTGAAACCGGCTCACACAACATCTGCTGGTCGGAGTTCTGTGCGGCCGCAGCTTGGACACGTATGAGCTTCTTGTAGGACGCCACCGAAGACTGGATCTATATCAGCGTCATCATCCATGCCGTACTCAATCTTCATCGCATGGTGATTCATCTCAGCGCCGCAGTGAGGGCAAGTCATTTTTGGTTTCGACATTTCAATTGATCTCGGTTGATTATTCTCAGATAGTGACATTTCCCCGTCCATACCGCAGCACTTTGCTCATCCAGATCAACTCACCAAGAAACTTATCGAGCCGCTTTTCATAAGTCGGCCGATCCTTAATCATTCCATTCTCATCGAATAGGCCCTGAGCTCCAGAAAAATTTCCATCCCAGAAAATTGTAACTAGACCGAGTTCTCTTAAGACGGGCAGTAGGTTCTCGATGACCCGCGTGCCACCGAACCCGCCGGCGGACACGCCGCAGATTCCGACGGCTTTATGTATGTACTCTTTGAGATTAGAGTCGAGCATATGCTTGAGCATTCCCGGGTAGCCGTGATTGTACTCAGGAACTACCAGCACGAGGCCGTCCGCTCTGTTGATTGTCTCGGACAGTTTCGCGTTTTTGATTGCCTCGCCCGCGTCGTCAATCGGAAACTTTAATTCTCGAACGTCGATCAACTCTGTTTCGACACCCGAACGTTTCTGGACCTCGCCGAAGACGAACTTGGCCACATTCTCGCTTGCGCGACCTTTACGAGGCGTACCGAGGATTACAGGTATGAAGAGTGGGCCAGCGCTCATTGACGTTTTGTCGTGAAGGTATCACTTCGGCTGATTACGCACAAACCTTTTTTGTCTCAGGCAACGGGCTGTCCACATAGCTAATCCAACAACCCGACGAACTATCGGAGAGATTTTTGTCAGAAAGTTCTTGACACGATAGCCATTGATACTTTATACAAGGCAATTCGCGCGCGCGTCGCGCGCAACTAGTCGGAGCGATCAATGTTAACGAACACGATACATGAGAGACAGACGATGAAACGGCAGCCGTGCGCCGCCATGTATCCGTGCGTCTGGACATTGGGTCAGACCTCGTCACGATTTGGCGGTAGGCTCGGACAAGAACCATCCATCGATAGCCGTAATTTCAGGCAATGATTCAGCGGGAGCGGACTCCCGCTCCCAAATCTCAAAGCAAATTCAAGAGAATTGAAGGAGCGGGCAGCTTCCCTGGGAGGCTAAAAGCCCGCTCCTTCAGTTTTTTGACAATCGAAGTACCTTTTTGCGAGAGATGAAGGCAGAGGGCCTTCAACGGATGACGATCTCGGTTGCTTTGCGAGAGTGCGCGAGATCGCCATCGTCAGGAGAAGTGTGCCTCGAAGTGTGTTCGATGCAGTGTTCTCTCTGCCTTCATCTATTTTTTAGCATAGGTTAAGAGAATTTCGCATTGCAGATTTCGGATTGCGAATTAACCTTGCAACCGAAATTCGAAATCCGAAATTCTTGGAAGGGTAGCCTAAGTTGGTAAGGCAGTAGTCTTGAAAACTACCGCGCGTTGTCGCTTGCAGGTTCAAGTCCTGTCCCTTCCGCCAAGTCAATGCTCCGGACCTGTAGCTCAGTGGAATCAGAGCGCGACTCTGCGAAGGTCGAGGTCGCACGTTCAAATCGTGCCAGGTCCACCAAGTCATTTCCGATTTCCGATTGCCAATTGCCAATTTGAAATTGGGTCTTTGGCCTTCGGCATTGGATCTTAGACCAATCGACAATCACCAATCGGCAATTGGCAATGTTCTACGGTCATTTCCGATTTCCGATTGCCAATTGCCATTTTGGAATTGGGTCTTTGGCCGTCGGCCTGGATCTTAGACCAATCGACAATCGCCAATCGGCAATTGGCAATGTTCTTACGGAGTGGCCGAGCTGGATAGGCGCGAGTCTCTGAAACTCGTTTACGTAGGTTCGAATCCTACCTCCGTAGCCAACATCCTTTCTTTCACCGGCGTAGCCCAATTGGCAGGAGGCGCTAGTCTTAGAAACTAGACAGTGTGGGTTCAAATCCCTCCGCCGGTACCAAATCAATTTCGGATTTCGAATTGCGGATTTGAAGAAGTCTTTAATTCCGCAATCCGAAATTCTAAATCCGAAATTCTTCCGGGGATGAACGCGAAATGGAAAGCGGACTGATTTTCAATCAGTTGATTTGCGAGTTCGAATCTCGTCATCCCTGCCAAAGCTTCTACGTGGGTCGTAGCTCAAATTGGCAGAGCACCGCACTGTGACTGCGGCCCGTGAGGGTTCAACTCCCTTCGACCCACCCAATTCGTGGGGCTGTAGCTTAGTTGGATTAAAGCGCTGCACTGTCGATGCAGAGATCGCGAGTTCAAGTCTCGTCAGCCCCGCCACGTCATTGCCGATTTGAGATTGCCAATTGCCGAATGTTCAAGATACGCAACGCTAAAAACCTAAGACCGAAAACCAAAGTCCTAAGACCAAAGACCAATCGGCAATCTCCATGCGTCAGTAGCCAAACCGGATCAAGGCACCTGCCTCTTAAGCAGGGGATTGTGAGTTCAAGTCTCACCTGGCGCACCAATTCGCAATTCGAAATTAATTATCTAAACTTACGAAAGGAGGAAAAGCCATGCCTTATGAAAAGCTGACCTTCAGTGGGGGTCAACACGATGTACTTTCGTGGGCCAATCACGAGTTCAGCGTCGAAGAGCAATCGATGCTGCGCAACGTCTCCCGCCTGCCATGCGTGTTTAAGCATATTGCGCTGATGCCCGACGCACACTTGGGCAAGGGCAGCATGGTCGGTTCAGTTGTCGCAACGAAGGATGCAGTGATTCCGGCGACAGTCGGAGTCGACATCGGCTGCGGCATGATGGCAGTGAAAACGCCATTCAAAAGCGGCATCCTCGACGGCAAGCTGAAGGAGCTGAGACTCGCGATTGAGGAAGCGATTCCGGTCGGTTTCCATGACTATCGCGATCCGGTTGACGAATCCGATGATTGGAATGGTTGGGAAAACTTCACTGAGCTTCACAAAGGAGTGCAGGACCGCAAAGCGAAAGCCATGAAGCAACTCGGCACGCTGGGTGGCGGTAATCACTTTATCGAAGTTTGCCTGGACACAGAAAACATCGTCTGGCTGATGCTCCACTCGGGCTCGCGCAACATCGGCAAGGAACTTGCCGACCGTCACATCTCGACAGCAAAGTCGCTGTGGAAATTGGCGGAACTTCCATCGCCTGATCTTGCTTACTTCATTCAGGGTTCGCCGGAATTCGAGGCGTACTGGAAAGACCTGAAGTGGGCTCAATCGTACGCGATGAAAAACCGCGAGATCATGATGGCGCGTCTGTTGAAAGTCTTCAACAAGATGTTCAATCATCGCCAGCCGTTCAAGCCCGAGCTTGCGGTCAACTGCCATCACAACTACGTTGCGCTCGAAGAACACTGTGGCGAAAAAGTTTTCGTCACGCGCAAGGGCGCAATCAATGCTGACAAGGGCGTCTACGGCATCATTCCGGGATCGATGGGCGCGAAATCGTTCATCGTCGAAGGACGTGGCCTGGCGGAGAGCTTCAATTCATGCTCACACGGTGCCGGCCGCAAGATGTCACGCGGCGCTGCGAAGCGTCACTTCACGAGTGCCGATCTGGAAAAGCAGACGGCAGGCGTCGAATGCCGCAAAGACCATGGCGTCCTGGACGAGATTCCGGGCGCCTACAAGTCGATCGAAGCTGTGATGAAGAACCAGGAAGATCTGGTTAAAGTCGTCGCGGAGATCAAACAAGTCGTCTGTGTCAAGGGTTAAACCCGGTTTCGAGTTTCGAGGTTCAGAGTTTCGACTTAAAACCCTCGTTCACATAAACCCGAAACTTTAAACTCGGAACTCGAAACCTGTCCTCAACGGGGTGTGGTGTAACGCCAGCATCCGAGTCCTGGGAACTCGAGGTGACAGTTCGATTCTGTCCTCCCCGACCAATCACATTTCCAATTGCCAAATTTCCGATTTCTGGTAGCGGAAGATTAAAAGTCGGCAATCGGCAATCAGAAACTGACACTGCCTTTGCTCCTGTAGCTCAAATGGAAGAGCGCGACGCTTCGAACGTCAAGGTTGCAGGTTCAAGTCCTGCCAGGAGTCCCACAATATTTGAGGATCTTCACCCCACGCCCAAAAGCGCGAGCTAGCCCCCTGGCTCGCGCAATCTGCGGAAGTGATGTAGCTGGAAACATGCGAGTCTTCCAAACTCGATTCGAGAGTTCGAGTCTCTCCTTCCGTTCCAAAATAAATCACGGATGAAGAATGACGGCCGCGGGGACACGGAGACAGGCGGACGCGGGGACACGGGGATCAGTAACAATCTTTGCTCCGCGTCACCGCGTCCCGGCGTCCCCGCGTCCATCATCATTCCGCCTTCATCCTTCATCCTTTCGTGCGCGCGTCGCCAAGCGGCAAAGGCACCGGACTGCAACTCCGGTATCGTGAGTTCGAGTCTCACCGCGCGCTCCATCAACAATCAAAGAAAGGAGGTGCCGAGTAATGGCACTCAATGGCAGAGTTCTGCTGCTCAATCAAACGTACGAGCCGCTCGGCACCGTCAGTGTCGCGCGCGCGATCATCATGACCTTCAAGAACACTGTCTTCGTCGAGGAATGGGACGGAGATCGCGTATTGCATTCGGCCCATGATGAGTTTCCCGTGCCGTCGGTGATTCGCCGTCGCACCTACATCAACGTTCGCCGGCGTCGAGAGCAGTCGGGCATGAAGCGCCTGAGGATTTACATGCGCGACACGTTCCGGTGCCAGTACTGCGGTACGAAGAAAGGCGCAACCGAGCTCACACTCGATCACATCCTGCCTCGTTCGCGTGGTGGTGATAACTCGCCAGTGAACATTGTCACAGCTTGTCTCAAGTGCAACAACCGGAAGGGCAACCGAACTCCGGAAGAAGCACGTATGCCGTTGCTGACTACGCAGACGGCGCTGCGTGTGAAGCTCGAACGTGTTGTGCTTTGTCACTATGCAGAGGCGCGGGCC
>DATEDU010000338.1:0-7321 GCA_035281525.1 Pyrinomonadaceae bacterium
GGTGGCGCGCCTCACAGTGTCCGAGCAGTCCCGTTACCCTATCTCAAAAAAATTATCGATTACGGAAATGCGCAGCAACTTCCCATTCACATGCACGTGGCCGAGCAAGCAGCAGAAGTCTCAGCCTGTATTGAAGAGTACGGACGGTCACCAATCGCATTGCTTGAATCTGAAGGCTTGTTGAGTGAGCGGTTCACCAGCGTTCACACGATCCACATCACAGCTAAAGCATCGCGAATGCTGGCTCAGTCGCGCGCGATGGTTTGCGCATGCCCAACCACCGAGCGCAACCTCGGAGACGGCGTTGTGCCCGTCGATACTTTTTTCAACGACGGCGTGCGAGTTTCCCTGGGCACCGACAGTCAAGTACAAATCGATCTTCTGGAAGATGCTCGCGAGCTTGAATATCATCTCAGGCTTCAGAAATCGGAACGCGCGGTGCTGGCCGATGATAAAAACGATGAGCGGTCAGGACTCGCGGCTCGTCTGTTTGAGTGCGCGACGGTCAATGGTGCTCAAAGCATCGGTTTTAATGGGGGAGAGCTGAAGGCAGGTACTCCAGCCGACTTTTTTACCGTCGATCTTACTGATCCTTCTATCGCGGGCGCCTCTCCGGAAGATCTTCTGTCGTGCATCGTCTTTTCACTTTCCCGAACAGCCGTCAAGGATGTGGTCGTGGGTGGCAAGATGATTGTCGAGGACGGACGACATGCTGATCAGGATGAGATTGTTGAAAGATTCAATGCCTTGCAACGGAAATTGTGGGACTAGCGCAGACTGAGGGGTAGACTGTTCTTGATTCTCATTCACACCGGGCTTCAGCCCGGTGGTTAGCCAAAATATTACTGAAACCGTTTAAACGGTTTCCATCACTTTGGTTTAATGTGCACCGCGCTAAAGCGCGGTGTGAATGAGATGGACTTAAAGTTTACCTACTGGGAGAACCCGATTAGATCCTCATGACCATCATAGAAACGCTCTCGCGGCTTGTCGCGATTAATTCCGTTTCATCATATTCCAATGCGGAAATCATTTCGTTTCTGGAGAGCCGTTGCGAAGCACTCGGGCTGGCCATAAAACGTTTTCCTTACCGGGACGAAAATGGAATCGAGAAGATCAACTCGATCGCACTGGCAAGCACCGGCTTTTCAGAATCGACTGATGTCGAGCTTGCTCTCGTAGGCCACACTGATACTGTTCCGTACGATCCAAATTGGCTGGACGCTACGACACTTGTCGAACGCGATGGGAAACTCTATGGCCGTGGCGCGTGTGACACTAAGGCTTTTATCGCCGCTGCGCTCACCGCCATCGAAGCAATCGATCTCAAGCGACTCCGCCGGCCGTTGGCGTTGATTTTTACCGCGGACGAGGAAATTGGATTGATTGGAGCGAAGCGGCTCGCAGAAGCCCGACCGCTGACGGCCCGCTACAGCATCGTCGGTGAACCTACTTCTCTGCAGCCGATGCGAGCAGGCAAAGGCTATTGTCTGGCTGAAGTCGTCGTGAGAGGACGGGAGGGTCATAGCGCCTATCCGGCGTCTGGTGCGTCGGCGATCTTTCGAGCCGCGCGACTCATCAGCAAGATCGAGACAATCGCAGAAGAGATAAAGAACGAACAACATCACAATTTTGAACCGCCATACACAACTCTTAATGTCGGTCTCATTCACGGCGGCACGGCAAAGAATGTCATCGCCGGCGAGTGTCGTTTCACGCTGGAGTGGCGACCAATTCCCGGTCAATCATCGAATCGTGTACTCGATCTCGTGCGTCTAGCGCTGGCAGAAGTCAAACTCGATCAAGGCTTCGATTCGGAAGTGATTGCTTCCAGAACTGACGGCGGCTTTGAAACACCGCTCTACTCTAAGCTGGTTACGACTCTGGAACGCCTTACCGGCAAGAAAGCCGCCACAGTGGCTTTCGGTACCGAAGCCGCTCAGATGATCGCGCTCGGCGCTGAGGCAGTAGTGATGGGGCCGGGAGACATCCGCACCGCGCACCAAACGAACGAATTTGTCCCAATAGATGAGCTTGAGCGCTGCGCTAATATTCTGAAAAACGTCATCGAGTTACTGTGTTTCGATCGGTGATCCTGCCGGCCACTTCCGGCCTCGTCTCTATTGAGCTAAGCTAACTACCGAATTCTCAGGCAACCACAGTGTGCATTGTTCCATCGGAGTCGCGGAATGCTTAGGCTTTTTCACTTTTTAATTACTGCTATCCTCGTAATCTGCATCTTCCCAGCGTACGTTGGAGGTCAATCCCGGCCTTTGACCAGCAAGGAAATCGTCGATCTCGTTTATGATCTTTCAAAACATCCTGAAAAGCGCGACGAGATTGTGGAACAAATTCGCACTCGTGGTATTGGCTTTCCATTAACTTCCGGCCTGCGTTCACTCGTCGCAACCAAGAGCGGCAACGATCCGGTTTTGCGACGCACTTTAGACGAAGCAGAACGACGCCGAACCAACCCGATTGCTTCAACTCTGCCTCCTGAGGCTGAAACGCGAGATTTGTTGGAGCGTTCGCGAGTGGCGACACTAGCGGCAGCGGAAGCGATGCCCGATTTTATTGTCAGGCAGGTGATCAGGCGCACGGCAGCTTATGGGAACACGAATAATTGGATTCCACTCGACAATTTGAGCATCGCGGTCAGCTACCGCGCGAACATCGGCGAAGAGTACAAGATCTTAACCGTTAACGGTTCGCCGCTTGGTCATGACGTTAAGGAAAGTAAGGACTACAGCAAGTACGTAGGCGGTCCCAGCTCGAGCGGAGTCGAATACATCTCATCGTTAGCCGACATCTTCAAGCCTGAGGCAAAGACGACTTTCAAGCCAGTCGATACAGATCTCCTGCAAAATCGCCGCACCATAGTTTATGAGTACGTAGTTAAAAAGCCGGAGTCGAGACTGACTCTGACGGCGCAAAAGGATCTTCATGCCAACGCGGGATCGCGCGGGCGGGTTTGGATTGACCGGGAAACAGATCGCGTTGTGCGTTTTGAACAGATAGCCACCGAAATTCCCGCCGATTTTCCAATCACAGCAGCTAGCAGTTTGATCGATTTCGATTGGGTAACGATCTCTGAGAAGAAATACATGCTGCCCACGCGCTCTGAAATTCGCATGACTGCGGTAAATCGGGCCCAGGTCGTGCAGAGCCGGCTCGAGATTCGCTTCCGCGGTTATCAGAAGTTTGGCGCTGAGCTCAAGGTGATCGACGAGATCGACGAGAAAGACTTCCCTCCTGAGAAGCCATAGCACACCAGCTTCTGCGTGCTCACGTACTGACTTCTCACCATCTGTTTGCGATAATGTGCGCTCATGAGTGAGAGTATGGAAAGGGTCCGCGGAGTCCGTGAGCTGCCAGTCTTTCCTCTGCCCGTGGTCCTGTTTCCCGGAGTGCCGCTACCACTCCACATCTTCGAACCCCGCTATCGAAAAATGCTCAGCGATATCAAAGTTGGCAATAATTTCTTTGGCCTCTCGTATTTCGACGCAAGTAATGCTGCCACCGATTTCCCACCCGCCGGACATATAGGTTGCGTAGCTGAAGTTACCGAAACTCAGTTACTGCCCGATGGCCGCTCAAACATTCTTACGATTGGTCTAATTAGATATCGCGTCGAGGACTACGTCGAGCATGGCGATCCATACCTCGTCGCTCGCGTCAACTTTTTTGAGGATCAGGAAGAGAGCGGCGAGCTGTTGACGCAAAGCTCTCGCAGCGTGGCGGAAACATTCGCTCGCATCGCTCGCGCTGTTCGTATCATCAATGACGAGCGCGCAAGTTTGCCCGATATTTCCGACACCGAGCCCCAGCGGCTTTCGTTTCTGGTGGCTGCGGCGATGGAAATAGACGCGGAGCTTAAACAAGAGTTGCTTGAGCTCGAATCGACTTCCGAGCGGTTGCGCCGTCTCAGCGATATGTTGGGGAGAGCTGTTTCAAGTTACGAAGAGCGCGCCCGAGTGCATGAACTTGCAAAGAGGAATGGACACAGCGGCAAGAGAGTGGAGATTGAGTGACAGTTAACAAAGACACTCAGACCGGCCAGATTGCCGTGCGTGTTCTCTTCTTTGGTGCTGCCCGCGACGTGGTTGGTCAAAGTGAAATAACACTGTCGCTGGATGGTCCAACGAAATCGACAATAGCGTTTGAGCAGGTGCTCGACAGGTTCCCCGAGCTACGCCGGTTTGGGCGTTCGCTATTGCTTGCGATCAACGAGGAATATGCGTCAGCCGATCGTGAGGTGCGGGCCGGAGATGAGTTGGCTTTGTTTCCACCCGTTAGTGGCGGCTCGAGTCGAGACGGGGAGACGGGGCTACGGGGCTACGGAGAGCGAAACAGTAATGATTTTTTTGAGCTGACGACCGAGCCGATTAATGTAGGCGACGTAGCGCGTCGAGTCGTGTTGCCGGAATGCGGAGCCACGGTGACACTCGATGGTTACGCACGCGAGTGGACCAATGGGCGTCGCACTTTGCACCTGGTGTATGAAGCTTACGAGACAATGGCCTTGAGCGAGCTGAGGCGCCTGGGACAACAAGCAAAGGAGCGTTTCCCTATCGCTCACATCGGGATAGTTCATCGCACGGGCAAGCTGGACATCGGCGAAACCAGTGTAGTGATTGCCGTTAGCGCGCCTCACCGGAAAGCGGCCTTCGAAGCCTGTGAATGGGCAATCCGCGAGTTGAAACGAACAGTTCCCATCTGGAAGAAAGAAGTCTTCGAAGACGGCGAAGTCTGGGTCGAAGGCTAGCTCGCGGGTGTCTCTTCGCTCTCGACTTCCGCGGCCTCGACCAGCGACGCGCTCGTCACCTTATCGTCTGCTCCAGTCTTAATTAATCGCACTCCCTGCGCGCTACGGCCCGTTTTCCGAATCTCGTTAGCCTCGATACGGATCAGCTTGCCTTGTTGCGTAATGATCATGATCTCCGACTCTTGTTCAACCGGAAAGACTGCGACGACCTTGCCGGTTTTTTCCGTCGTCTTCATGTTGATTACGCCTTTGCCGCCACGGGATTGCAACCGGTAGGTCGAGATCGGCGTCTGCTTCCCGTACCCCTGCTCAGAAACGGACAGCATTCTCTCACTGTCGTCGGCAGAAACGGCACACACCGAAACTACGTAATCATCGGTTCGCAGATCGATGCCACGCATGCCGCGCGTCGCCCGCCCCATTGGCCTGACTTTCTTTTCGTCGAAGCGAATTGCCTGACCGTTGTGCGTCGCGATAAAGATTCGCTTCGTGCCATCGGTCAATACAACGTCGAGCAGCTCATCGCCTTCGTCTACATTGATCGCGATGATGCCGTTCGTGCGAATGTTCTGAAAATTATCGAGAGACGTTTTCTTGATTACGCCTTTGCGAGTGACCATGACGACGTACCGCCCGGTCGAAAACTCACGCACCGGCACCACTCCGGCCAGCTTGCGATCCGAAGGAATGCTGATCAGATTCACGATCGCTTTTCCGCGAGCTGAAGCCGCAGCGTCGGGAACCTCGTGCACCTTCAGTTTGTAGACCATGCCGTCGTCCGTGAACACCATCAAGTAGGCGTGAGTGGAAGCGATAAACAGGTGCTCGACAAAGTCGTCATTCTTTGCCGAGGCGCCAAACCTTCCTTTGCCCCCACGGCCCTGGCGTTGATAGGTGGTGATTGGAGTGCGCTTGATGTAACCGCTGTTGGTTACTGTGATGGCAACATCTTCGTCGGCGATTAAATCCTCGATTGAAAACTCCACGCCTTCGTCGACAATCTCAGTGCGCCGCGCATCGCCAAACTGCGCTTTAACTTCCTCAAGTTCCTTGATGATCACGCGTCGCAGAGCAGACTCGTTCGCAAGAATGTTCTCCAACTCTGCAATTAGCTTGATTATTCCCTCGTACTCGTCAGTGATTTTCTGTCTTTCAAGAGCCGAAATACGCCGCAATTGAAGATCCAGTATTGCCTGTGCTTGTATCTCTGAAAAGCTGAGGCGCTCCATCGTCTTCTGCAATTTGCCCAGGTAGGTCTTGAGCGCGATATCCGTCGGAACTCCCTTCCAGTTCTTCACCTCGTTAATCGTCTTCAAATCCGCCATCAGCCACTGCCGAGCCTCATCGACCGAACGCGAGTTCCGAATTAGCGTGACGATGAAATCGAGCGCGTCGATGGCCTTTGTCAGTCCTTCCAGAACATGCGCGCGAGCCTTGGCCTTTCTCAAGTCGTACTCGGTGCGCCGCCGTACAACCTCACGACGAAACTCGATGAAGCACTCGAGCATCTGCTTGAGATTGAGAATGCGCGGTTGGCCGTTAACGATCGCGAGATTGATAACGCCAAAAGACGACTGCATCGGCGTCAGCTTATAAAGCTTATTCAGCAGCACTTGAGGCACAGCGTCACGTTTCAACTCGACAACGATGCGCATGCCGCTGCGATCCGACTCGTCTCGAAGCTCGGATATGCCTTCCAATTTCTTCTCATTAATGAGCTCGGCGATGCGCTCGATCAGGCGAGCCTTGTTAACCTGAAAAGGTATTTCGGTGATGACGATTGCATCGCGCTCCTGAGTGCCGCGTCCGATGCGATCGATACCGGCGCGAGCACGAAGCTGTAAAACTCCTCGACCGTCCAGGTATGACTTCCGGATTTCCTCGCGCCCGTAAATGAAACCTCCGGTCGGAAAGTCTGGACCGGTCACAATTTTCGCCAGGCTCTCTACGGTTGTTTTTGGATCCTTAACGAGAGCTATGGTGGCATCGACAACTTCTGTGAGGTTGTGTGGCGGTATCTTCGTCGCCATTCCGACGGCGATTCCATCTGAACCATTGAGTAGCAGATTCGGCAGACGCGTTGGCAGTACTTTAGGCTCGCTCAGTGACTCGTCATAGTTAGGCTGAAAGTCGACAGTCTCCTTTTCGATATCGGCAAGTATTTCGTTAGCCAAGCGGGCCATGCGCACTTCCGTGTAACGCATCGCAGCCGGAGCATCGCCGTCAACTGAGCCAAAGTTTCCCTGGCCGTCAATCAACGGGTAACGCATGGAGAATCCCTGGGCCAACCTGACGATTGTGTCATACACCGGCATGTCACCGTGGGGGTGATATTTACCAATCACATCTCCAACCACGCGAGCACTCTTCTTGTACGGCCTGTTGTACGCATTGCCGAGCTCATGCATTGCCCACAGCACTCTGCGGTGAACAGGCTTGAGGCCGTCCCGTACATCAGGCAGCGCGCGGCCGATGATGACCGACATCGCGTAGTCGAGATAAGAGCGTCTCATCTCGTCTTCGATATTTATGTGATTGCGTTCAGAAGTTTCCATC
>DATEDU010000339.1:0-16754 GCA_035281525.1 Pyrinomonadaceae bacterium
CGCGTTTACCGGCAATGTCAAGATTACGTCGCCCGACAACGTTTTGAATTCATAACGGCCCTGCTGAGCAAGTGGACCAGCCATGCGAACATTGCCAGTTACGGTTCTGGCATTGAGCAGTGTGTGACTAATCCGGTCGAGCAGGAGATCGCCGGTGACGCTGATTGCTTCGAAAGGATCGGCGGATGCTGCGGGGCGCACATTGATCGCCTCAATTGAACCGCCAATCGACGTAATACTAGTACGGCCTGTCGAATCCTTTACAGAGATGCTGCCACCAACGCTGGCAACTTCGACGGCATGCGAGATTTTGGCTACGGAAACATCGCCATTTTGAGTACCTGCAAAGGCCATGCTCACGTCGATGATACTGATGTTGCCGTCACGAGTTTGGACGCGCACGGAAGCTGTGCGCGGAACGCTTAATTCGAGATCGCTGTACGCCTGGCATTTGTCCTTTATAGGTTGAGATTCGCCCCCGTCGACTAAAAATACATCCAGGTTGCTCGCTCGAGCCATCTTGAGCAAATCTTTCCTTCGTAATTCGATCTCGGCCGCATTGGAAGTGGCTTTAACTTCATCTCTGTCCCACCCGCGAACAGCGATGTTTCCCGACGTAACACAAACCGAAACCGTCACGCCTGGATCGGCTGCTACGGTTCGCTCGATCTTTTGAGGCTCTTTTTCGTCGCTGGCCTGGCGCGCGTCTCTCGATTGCCGCGCGTAAACACTCACCGTTGCCGCCAGCAAAACGAAACAAACTGTTATGACCTTGAACTTCATTGTTTGTAAAACTATTACGGTCGATTAATGGATCGAGCATCTGCCACTGTGTTTAAGAGATCGACCTTGCTCTGATACGCGTCGAACAGAAACTCCTTGGCATCCGGATCATTTGGATTATTCTTGGCTGCATTACGCGTTGCTGCCAGCGCCCGATTCACAACAGCCAGATTTTTTTCGTACTCAGCTTGCAGCGCAGGTCGCATCGGTCGCCTATCACTGCTGGCTTTAATTGTTGAGTCCAAAGCCGCGATCGTCTGCAGGTAGCTGCGTTCGCCCGGCAGCAGCTTAACTTGTGCAACGGCTTGATTGTCGGCGGCGTTTCGTGGTTTCAGCGAACGAGCCTTCGAACGTGATGGTTCGTTTTTGATTTTAGGAGCACTGGTCGACGCCACATTATTCACACCTGGGTCGCCCGAGCTCGGATTGATAGTCGCGGATGGGGGAGCAGGACTCTCAACCGGTTTCACTTTCGCAACCGTATCCGGCGTGACTGTCTGTTGTCGTTGAATAACTCCAAAGAAAACGCCAAATGCCACTACTACTACCAAGCCGGCATAAGCAACTGCTCGCTGAGGAGTAAAGGTAAAGAGAGAGCCAAGAGTTTTAATCCAACCAAATCCGCTGCCCGTGCTTTGGATCGGCCTGCTTGTCTGCGGCAATCCGGCGACGGCCTCGTCAATTCGTTGACGCAGGCGTGCTGTTGGGACAACAACATCAAACTCTGGCGCAAGCGCGCTCGTCAGTAAGTTGATTTCGCTTTCAAGTTGTCGCGCAGCTGCCGTACAAGATTGGCAGCTAGCGAGATGTGACCTCACCGTCTCCATCTGCGTGCTCGACAACTCTCCGTCAAAATAGCCTTGCAGGACTCCTTCGTCCAAACACCCTCTCATGCCTTTCCTCCGATCTTGCCGTAAACTCTGGCAAACTCTTTTCGCCCACGCGCGACCAGGCTGCCGACGTTTGTCTCTTTCAAAGACAATGTGTTCGCAATCTCGCGATAAGAAAGCCCCTGCTGCTTCAGTAACAAGCAACTGCGCATTGGCTCCTTAATTTTGTCCAATGCGCGGCGGGCTTCTTCGATCGCCACACGGCGTTCATAGTCTTCCTCAGGGGCCGCAAACCAACCTTCGCCGGCAGCATTTTTTTGATATTCGTGGTCACGAACCATCGAACGGTTCTGGCCACGAATCGTATTCCGCGCGACATTTAAAGTGACTCGCAACAGCCAGGCACGCAAAAGCTCCTCGCCCGGCGTTGCGTCGAGATGGCGGTAAAGTCTGAGAAAAACCTCTTGGGTAACGTCCTCAGCTAGCGTGGGATCGCGCACCACGGCCCGTGCAGTTCGAAAAACTGCACGATGATGAAGCGTAAATGCCTCATCGAAACTGAGGGCCGGTGCCGCAGTCGCGATTTCCTCGGGCATGCAATCTATCAAGGCTCTAGCAGGCTCGCTCATTGATCACCGCTCTCAGGTTGCAAACACCACAAATTGCTGATTTATGGCAACTTTCTGTAGGCTGTCTCGGACTTTACCGTAGTGTTGGCGGTATATTGTAGTCCGAATTAGGCTTTGCACCAATTAACCGAGCGGGAATAATACACTTACAAACACTTGTCCTGACCGGAACTGAACGTGCACCCATCTGAAAAAGTTCAACTGGCTGAGGCGGCGCTGAACGATAGCCCCTTTATGCGAGCCTGCCGTCGCGAACCCGCCAGCTACACGCCCATCTGGCTCATGCGCCAGGCTGGGAGATACATGGCGGAGTACCGGGAAATCCGCGACCGAGTCAGTTTTCTTGAACTTTGTAAAACACCCTCTTTGGCGACGGAAGTAACGGTTACAGCTGCGCGGCGGCTCGGCGTCGATGCGGCAATTATTTTTGCCGATATTCTCCTGATTCTGGAGCCGATGGGAATAAAGTTGGATTTTGCTTCAGGCGAAGGGCCAACGATTCACAATCCGGTTCGGACGAGGGCTGATCTTCCGCGTTTGCATGAGGTGGAAGATGTTGAGTCGTTGCATTTCGTTTTCGAGGCTATTAAACAGACTCGACGTGAGTTGCCGCATGACATGCCGCTCATCGGTTTCTCTGGAGCTCCGTTTACGCTCGCTTCGTACCTTATAGAGGGCAAAGGTTCTCGCAATTACGTTCACACGAAGTCATTGATGTACAACGACGCCGGTGCTTGGCATGCTGTGATGTCTTTGATCGCTCGTTCTCTGGTTAAGTACCTGAACGCGCAGATCGCAGCTGGAGCTCAAGCGGTTCAGTTGTTTGATTCATGGGTAGGCTGCCTGAGCGTCGATGATTATCGTGAATACGTCTTGCCGCACACACGCGAGGTCATCAGCAATCTCACACCAGGCACGCCGGTAATACACTTCGGTACGGGCACCGGCGCTTTGCTTGAAGCGATGCGAGAGGCTGGAGGCGATGTGATTGGTATTGACTGGCGTGTTCGGCTCGATGAGGCGTGGCAGCGGATCGGGCATGACCGTGGAGTGATGGGTAATCTCGATCCGGTCGCTTTGTTTGCGGACAAAGAGCGGGTGCGGAGCGAGGCGAAGAAGATTCTGGACCAGGCTGCGGGTCGCCCGGGACATATTTTCAATCTTGGTCACGGCATCCTGCCCGCGACCCCCGTTGAGAATGTGATCGCCTTAATAGACGCAGTGCACGAGTTAAGCGAGAAGAAGTCTGGAGTCTAGAGTCTGGAGTCTGGAGTCTAGAGTCTGCATGTCACGGATTCAGTTTTCCACCTCACAAACCTCACGAAGGAGAACATGATGGCTACATTCAAAAGGTTCGAGGACATTCAAGCTTGGCAAAAGCTCGCAAGGCTACACGGCAAATTTATTTGGCTACGGCAGCCGGACGTTTTTCCAAGGACTTTGGATTGCGAGATCAAATTCAGCGTGCAAGTGTTTCAGTTATGGCCAACATGGCTCAGGGTTTCGGGCGCCACTCCGATCGCGAATTCGCGAATTTTCTCAACATCGCACATTCGTCAGTATTAGAAGTACAGTCTCATTTGTACGTGGCGCTAGACCTAAATTATCTTCAGGAGAACACGTTCAGGGAACTCTATCGGTTGTTGGATGAAGTTTCGCGGATGACTCTTGCTCTAAGCAAGCATCTTCGCGGCTCGAAGTTATGAAAGATCCTCAGACTCCAGACTCCACACTCCAGACTTCAGACTCTGGTGGTTACGACGCCCTACTCATCGTTTCCTTTGGGGGGCCGGAGGGAATGGACGACGTAATTCCCTTCCTCGAAA
Source organism: Pyrinomonadaceae bacterium (assembly GCA_035281525.1). Taxonomy (GTDB): domain Bacteria; phylum Acidobacteriota; class Blastocatellia; order Pyrinomonadales; family Pyrinomonadaceae; genus PSRF01. The sequence goes on from DATEDU010000339.1 coordinate 4,069, forward strand.
ATGTTCTTCGAGGACGAAATGTGCCTGCTGAAAGAATGCGAGCAGTGGCGAAGCACTATGAGATGTTTGGCGGCGTCAGTCCTATCAACGAACAAAACAGAACTCTAATCGCCGCGTTAAAGCAGGAGCTGGCTGAGCAAGGTCCGAATCTGCCCATCTATTGGGGCAATCGCAATTGGCATCCTCTGCTCACCGATACTTTAAAACAGATGGCGAGCGACGGAGTTCAACAAGCGCTGGCGTTCGTCACCTCCGCGTACAACTCGTACTCAAGCTGTCGGCAGTATCTCGAGAACATCAACATGGCGCGCGAACAGGCTGGCGTGAACGCACCGCACGTCGAAAAGCTGCGAGCCTTTTATAACCATCCATTGTTCATTGATGCGAATGTCGACAATGTGGCTGATGCTTTAGGGAGAATTCCTGAGACTCGAAGAGAAAGTGCGGAACTCCTCTTTACTGCTCACAGCATCCCGCAAGCGATGGCGAATCAATGCGAATACGCCGCGCAGCTGGACGAGGCAAGCCGTTTGATAGCAGACAGACTTGGTCATCGGAAGTGGCGACTCGTGTATCAAAGTCGCAGTGGCTCTCCAGCGCAACCGTGGCTCGGTCCGGATGTACTTGATTGCCTCAAGGGGTTGAAGACTACGGACGTGGTCATCGCTCCGATTGGCTTCGTCTCCGATCACATGGAGATTGTTTACGACCTGGACACGGAAGCACACCAACTCTGCGAAGATCTCGGCATGAATACGGTGCGAGCTTCCACTGCAGGAACTCATCCGTCCTTCGTAAAAATGATCCGCGAATTGATCATGGAGCGTATCAACGGAACTGAGCCAAGATTTTTGGGCACGCAAGGATTGGCTCATGCAGTCTGTCCCGCAGACTCCTGTCTTCAGAATTAAGATCTGCCATGAAGAGGATCGTCGTCATTGGTGGCGGAATCACCGGTTTGGCTGCGGCCCACCGGCTGGTAGAGCATGGGCAAACCGAAGTCCTTCTACTCGAAGCAGCTGACCGGGTCGGCGGAGTTATTCATACCGAGTCGCGCGATGGATTTCTTTTGGAGCGAGGGCCTGACTCATTCATCTCTGAAAAACCTGAAGCAGTCGAGCTGGCGAAGGAAATTGGCCTCGAGTCTCACCTCATCGAAACCAACAAGCAACATCGACGCAGCTTCATCCTTCGCAATGGCAAACTTCGACCCGTACCCGAAGGCTTCCATTTGCTGGCACCGTCGCAGCTCTGGCCTTTTATAACGTCTGACATTTTCAGTTGGCCCGGCAAGCTTCGCATGGCAATGGATCTCGTTCTACCTCGCGGCAACGCGAACGGTGCAGTCGATGAGAGTCTCGCGTCGTTCGTAAGGCGCCGGCTTGGGCGTGAAGCTCTCGAGCGGATGGCCCAACCAATGGTTGGTGGAATCTATACTGCCGATCCCGAGCGACTGAGCTTGCGCGCAACGATGCCACGCTTTTTGGATATCGAGAAAGAACATCGAAGTTTGATTCTCGGAATGATGCGGCGCGCGACTTCGGGTACCAGTGGCGCGCGATATAGTCTGTTTCTCTCTTTTGATCGTGGAATGCAGATGCTCGTCGATCAGCTTTCAGCCGGATTGCCGCCAGGCACAGTCAAACTCAACACGGCGGTCGAAGGCATTCGCAATCAAGCTGGAAAGTGGGTTTGCCAAACAGCGGAGGGCGACGAAATCTCAGCCGGCGCGATCTGCATTGCCCTGCCCGCATACAAAGCCGCTCGACTACTGCGCTCAACTAACTCCGGATTAGCCGAGGAGCTCGAATCCATTGCTTACGCATCAACGGCGACTGTCAACCTTGCATATAAACGAGCGGACATTCGTCATCAATTGAACGGTTTCGGCTTCGTGGTACCGATTATTGAAAAGCGATCGATCATTGCCTGCACTTTCAGCAGCGTAAAATTCACGGGTCGAGCGCCTGAAGGTCATGCTCTGTTGCGAGCTTTTGTGGGTGGAGCTATGCAACCCGAAAAGTTCGAGCTTGAGGACGATGAGATGATTCGACGTGTGAGAATTGATTTACAGGATCTACTAGGCATCACTCAGCCACCAGTCTTTGCCGAAGTGTCACGTTGGAAGCATTCAATGCCTCAATACGAAGTAGGCCATCTCGAACGACTCAAGAGGATCAACGAGCACGTCTCCAATTTGCCGGGTTTACAACTTGCCGGTAACGCTTACACTGGCCCTGGCATCCCCGACTGCATCCGAAGCGGCATCTCCGCCGCCGATGCACTCCTAAAAGTAGATCACATATGAGCGGCGCCACACAGGCGCCGGTATCGAGCCGGGAGCTGCCGGCGTGAGCAGGATCGAGTAATCGTCACCCGAAATCGCTCGAGAGCTATGAGAAATCCTGTGACGGCGGGAACCCAAAGAAGAACGAACACTACGAACCGATTCATTACCATTCCCTGGTGATACAGCGCCTTCCGAACCCTGAGGCGCGACCAACGCCAAACGACGCAAACACTGGTACAAATGTTCGAGACCGGTGCCGTACGGTCCGGCCTCGTCTCCAAGTACCAAACGCACCTCCGCTCTTTCATCTACAAAATGTTTCAAGTGCGACGCAGCTCGCACCACACCTCGTTCAAAGCGGTCGGCGAAAGTCGCGTCGGAATCAGGTGGCTTTTTTGTATCAAGGATAATAGTGATGCGCCGTTCATCTTCTGAAGTGAATTCGCGTACTGTAAGCCGTCGCGAACGCGCGGTGGCTTTCCACTCGATGTGCCGAAGATCGTCCTGAGGCTGGTAGTCGCGCAACGAGAACAAGTCATGACCGGCGCCGCGCCTGATTGAAGCCATTCGTCCGGCATACATCGGAAGCAGGTGCAACTCATCTCCGATTGGCTCGGGCTTTGGATAAACGACGAGGTCGACATTGCGTGCTTTAAGCCGCCGCCGGCGTCGTAAGAATCCAAACGGGAACCGCGTGGAGAGCTCAAAGCCGTTGATGAACACGTAACCGCGTTCAGTAAAGAGTTGTTCGACACGCTGCTCGGCGGCGGCGTTATGTGGAATATAGGTGAAGTAAGCGAGCGGACGCTTATGATGCTGCGACTTCTTCAGCTTGCGTTTCTCACGTCGAGCAGCGTTCTTTGGACCTCGCGCCTCCACCATGACTGAAAATGACGGCATGAGGTGTTTGCGATTACGCAAAGTCACAATCACTGGAGCCGTCTCGCCAGCAAAGATGTGATCAGGAAAACGTGCTGAGACGACCAGGTCTCGCAGCGAAGTCCTGGCGGTCACCCAGCCGACAAATAAAGTCGAAGTGAGGAGAGAGAAAACCAGAAACAATAGATTGTTGCCCGTGTTCCAGGCGGCAAGCCCAACGATTAAAACGATGCCAAGAAAGATGGCGCCGCCGGTCGTTAGCTCAATAGGTAGATCAAACTCTGCTACTTCGAGACGCGCTGATCGCGCGAGTGGTGGAACGATCAGTATGGCTATCAGGCCGGCTATGATGAGTGAAAGAACGGCTCCAGCCGTAGCCAGCGTGTTGTCGTTCGTCCAACGAGCGACAATGGTAACCATCGCAGCCGCGAGCCCCGCCAGCACCAATAGTGTACCGAGGATCGCATTACGCCACTTTGACAAGGATGAAGGATGAAGGCGGAAGGATGAAAGATGATCGCTATTCGGGCCCTGGCTTGCTTCCTTCATCCTTCATCCTTCCGCTTTCATCCTTCTAGAGTGGGACGCTGACGGTCTTCATGATTTCGCGCAGCACGGCTTCTGCCTCCTCACTCCGGCCCAAAGCCGAGGCGAAACGCGAGCTTACGAGAATGCGGTGAGCAAATATCGGCAACACCAGTCGCTTGATGTCGTCCGGAATGCAGTAGGATCTCTCTTCCGTGAGAGCCAACGCCTGTGCAGCGCGAAACAGCGCCAACGTTCCGCGCGGGCTGACACCCAAATCCAACATCTCTGACTCACGAGTCGCAGCCACTATCCTCATCAAGTACTCCACCAGTGCGTCGTCAACAACAACTGATGACACGCTGCGTTGCAGCTCGATGACTTCACTGGCGGACATGACCGGTACCAAGTCGGCAAGTGGATCCGAGGTCTCTCTATCACGCAAAATCCGTCTCTCATTTCCGAGATCGGGATAGCCAATCCGCAGCCGCAGCATGAAACGATCGAGCTGAGACTCGGGCAATGGATACGTGCCGTGATGCTCAATTGGGTTCTGCGTCGCCAGGACCATGAAAGGCATTGGCAATAGATGTGTGACTCCTTCCACCGTCACTTGTCTTTCCGCCATCGCCTCGAGCAGCGCCGACTGTGTTTTGGGAGTTGTCCTGTTGATCTCGTCAGCGAGAATGACATTTGCGAAAACCGGACCCGGCTTCCATTCGAAAATGCCCAGGTGCTGGTTGTAAACGGAAAGGCCAATGACGTCGGACGGTAAAAGGTCAGAGGTAAACTGTATTCGTTGGAAACTGCAATCGAGGGCCCGGGCCATGGCATGTGCGAGGGTCGTTTTACCGACGCCGGGCACGTCCTCTACCAACAGGTGTCCACCGGCAATCAGAGTGACAATCGCCAGCCGGACCGCCTCGGGCTTGCCCTTAATAACTGTTTCGACTGCCTCCTGAAGCTTTTCGATTTTCTCGACGGCGTCGGAGGTGACTGGTGGGGCCTCACCGTTTAAAGTTTGCACTCGTCTCATTGGTATCCTTAGGACATCAAAACTCGGTTCATTCTACATGCTAAAGATGACTGCTGCACGCCGAAAGTTTGATGTCCGACAAGCTTTAGCTTGTCGAAATGTGCGACAAACTGAAGTTTGTCGGACATGACGATTGTTCCCTGCCTGTAGTAGACTACACCCGGTTTCCACTCTTCCGGAGCTTGGTGTCCAAGATCAGGCTTGAATCCCGGGAACCCTGGGCCAACCTAAACGTGTAATAACACGAGGAGTTCTGTATGAAACACAATATTGAGTTTGCTAATAAACGCACGCGTGATGAGCGAGGGTTTTCGCTTATCGAGTTAATGATCGTAATCGCCATTATCGGAATTCTCATTGCGGTTGGCGTCACGGGTTGGAAAGCCGCTGTTAAGTCGGCTAATGAAGCGGCAGCGGTGAAGACGCTGAGGACCATCGCCGAGCAGCAGATGCTTTACTACAATGCTCACCAACGCAGCACCTTCGGCACGTTCGAAGAGATGCTGAAGGAGAATCTGCTTGACACCCGATTCAGTGGTTCGACACCTGTGGTTGAAGGTTATATCTTCACGATGAAAGTCGTTCCTAAATCCACGGCACAGCCGGCCAGCTTTCAGATCAATGCCGATCCGCAAGTGACTGAAGGAGTCGCTGCGACTGGAAAAAATCATTACTACCTCGACTCTAATACCAACACGATTCACGTGAACGATTCGCAGCCCGCCGCGGCTGATGATCCGCCAATCGGCCAATAACTGGCCCTCAATTTGCTGAACAAAACTAACGCGTATCTCTAAAGGCCGATGAGGAAGGCCGGTCCTGATATGGGACTAGAGGTACGTGTACGAATTTTTATCAGTCCGCGAACACGAAAAGAGAACGAATGTCTGATTCACAATTGATTCGCTGTCCGGCTTGTGGCGCCAATAATCGGATTAAGCGCGACAGGATCAGTGCAGGAAGTGACCCAATTTGCGGTCGCTGCAAAACCGCTTTGCCGCTCACCGCTGCGCCGATAACCGTAACGGATGCGACATTCGCAGTCGAAGTTGAGCAGTCGCCGGTTCCCGTGCTTCTGGATCTTTGGGCGCCTTGGTGCGGGCCTTGCCGGATGGTCGCGCCCATATTGGACGAAGTGGCGGCGGAGAAATCTGGAGCCGTTAGGGTAGCTAAACTCAACGTCGATGAAAACCCGACGACCGCAAGTCGTTTCAACGTCCGTAGTATTCCCACGCTATTAATCATAAAGAACGGTCGAGAGATTGATCGCTTAGTAGGCGTTCATCCGAAAGCCCAGTTAGTTCGACATCTCGACCAGGCTCTTGCGCGAAGCGCCGCAGCTTGAGAGTTCTTGTAGCGTGGCAGCAATGAGGTTCTCTTGCCTGGTCATTAATGGAGGTGGGTGCATGTTAAGAAGTCAAAAGAGAATCGTGGTTGCAGCATTAGCAACTTTAGTTTTCGCATTAACCGGTGCGGCTACCGCCAAAGCACAATCGCAAGGAGCTGTAAGCGCTAGCATCATAAGAGAAGTGCGGCATGAGTTAGTTATGCTGCCTTACTACGGGGTATTTGACTGGCTCGAGTTTGAGGTTAGACCGGACAACACAGTAATTTTGCGCGGACAGGTCGTGCGGCCGAGTACGAAATCAGATGCGGAAAATCGCGTTGAAGATATTGATGGCGTATCAAGAGTTGTAAACGAGATAGACGTACTGCCGCTTTCGCCCAACGACGATCGTCTACGTCGCGCGTTATACCGCTCCATCTACGGATTTAATTCCCCGCTGTTCCGTTATGCACATCAGGCTGTTCCGTCGATTCACCTCATCGTCAGTCGAGGCCGCGCCACGTTGAAGGGTGTAGTAGCTAACAGGGGCGACGCTACTCTGGCGTACCATCGGGCGCGCGCGGTGCCGGGTCTGTTCGACGTGAAAAATGAGTTGACGGTAGAGAGCGAGCTACCACGGTAACGATGTACACGAAACATCATTGACGACGGCACATGAGGTTAGGCTATGACGAGAAACAGTTCCGTAATCAGTAGAACGAGAGTGATAACAGCAACGCTGGCGTTAGGTTTGTTAATGCTGTCTTTCGGCGCCTGTCGTCGCCAGAATCCCGATCTTCACCTGGCGTCAACTTCAGGTCCAGGCGCCGGCAACGCTCCGATTAATAACCCGCCGGCGACAGGCTCAGCGGTTCCGGGAATCTCTTATGCCGATGTCGTGAGCCGCGTTTCACCTGCCGTCATAACGATTCATTCGCAGATGCGCGTACGCGCTCCGGAGCAATATCCCTTCATGAATGATCCCTGGTTCAGAGAATTCTTTGGTGACCGGGCAGTTCCTCAGCAGCCTCCTCGCCCCAGGGTCGGATTAGGGTCCGGAGTGATTGTCACTGCCGACGGTTACATCCTGACCAACCATCACGTAATTGACGGCGCCGAACAGATCAAAATCAATCTGAACGATAACCGCACTCTCGATGCGCGGCTTATAGGCTCTGATCCACCGAGCGATCTTGCGCTGCTGAAGGTTGAGGCTTCGAATCTGCCGGTCCTCGCATTGGGTAATTCGGACAATGTTCGTGTGGGCGATGTTGTGCTGGCTATCGGTGACCCACTGGGGATTGGGCAAACGGTTACGATGGGAATCATCAGTGCAAAGGGCCGTCAAACAGGTCTAAGCAGCGGCAGTTTTGAAGACTTCTTACAGACTGATGCTCCAATCAATCGCGGAAACTCGGGAGGCGCGCTCGTTAACACCAATAGCGAACTTATCGGGATCAACTCGCAGATTCTTTCGCCGACTGGCGGCAGCATAGGCATCGGTTTCGCGATTCCGTCGAACATGGCACGCACGGTCATGGAGGCTCTGGCGAGCAATGGAAAAGTGCGCAGGGGTCAACTCGGGATTGTGGTAACGAGTGTGACTTCCGAGATTGCTCAGAAGCTTGGTCTGAGTAATCAAAATGGAGTGTATGTTGCAGAGGTCCAATCGGGGAGCGCTGCTGACCGCGCTGGAATTCGACCGGGCGACGTCATCACGGCGATCAACGGAACAGCGGTCAATGACCCAAATCCTTTCCGTAACATAGTTGCGGCTGCGGGGCCTGGCGCCGTAGTGACGTTGACAGTGGTACGCGATGGTCGTGAACAACAGGTGCGCGCTACGCTGGGAGAATTCACTCCCGCGCCACCAAGGCAGCAGAGATAGGTGTCCTCACATTCCAGGATACTTGCCAAAGTAGATCAATATCACACTCACGGTGTCGCCGATGCTATGCGCGATAATCGGCACCAATAGGTTCCGTCCACAAATCAAATACATTCCTCCCAGGATCAGACCAGCGACACCATTCTCGATAATGCCGGTGATTCCCTGGTACGTATGAGCGAAAGCGAAAAGCGTACTGACGGCAACAAGAGTGACGATCCAAGCCAAGTTCGTACGGTTACCCACATCGGCAACGCGGTTCATCAAATACCCGCGATAGACCATCTCCTCTCCGAAGCCGGCCTGCACCCACGCGAGAACAATCACGATGAGTGTCAATGTCAGGTTCCCCGTCAACACTCGAAGGTCCTCGAGGTTCGGGTACTCTCCAGTGAGACGCACTAGAAGTGGTTGAGTTACGACCCACTCGAACGGCTCAGTAAACAGCGAACCAAGAATTCCATAACCGATTGTTGCTCTCCAGCTACGAAACCGTTTCAGTCCTACATCTCTCCAGCGAAAGCCACGGAGGCGGAGGGAGACCCATGCAAACAAAAAGAGAAACGGAGTCTTGCTGTATGGAATGAAACCTTTCCAATCCGCTACAAAGATCAGAAGCACCACAGCAAACTCCGCCGCGATGACTAGTTTGTTGTCACGCCACTTTCGGGGCGCCTCGCTCATACTCACAGCATCTCCAGAGGAATCTTTTTGTTGGGAGGTGGGAACGCTTCGTTCAATTCCTTAATATCACGCTTTGTAAGTTTGACCTCGAGCGCTGCCCGGTTTTGTCTGATGTGCTCTGGCCGGCTGGCTTTGGGAATCACCACCACATCGGGCTGCAAAAGCAACCAGGCTAACGCGACTTGGGCGGGGGTAACATCATGTCGCGACGCCACGGATTTAATATTCCGATGGCCGAACATCCGCTTTTGCTCAGCCGAACTATGACCAACCGGAGAATACGCCATCGTCGGAATGCGCCGGTCGCGACACCATGGGATGAGATCCCATTCGATGCCGCGATGCGCAAGGTTATACAGCACTTGATTCGTCGCGATCTCATCACCGCCCGCTGAAACGAACGCTTCTTCCATGTCCGCAACATCAAAGTTGCTTACACCGTAGTCGCGAACTTTTCCCGTCTCTTTCAGCTGCTGAAAGGCTTCGAGAGTTTCTGAGAGTGGCACATCGCCGCGCCAGTGCAGCAGGTACAGATCTATGTAATCAGTCTTGAGTCTCCGCAGACTTCGTTCGCACGCTTTAACCGCACCGCGGCGTGTCGCGTTGTGTGGATACACTTTAGTTACGAGAAAGACTTCTGCACGGCGATCGGCAATCGCCTCCCCCACGAGTTCTTCAGCTCCCCCTTCACCGTACATCTCTGCCGTATCGATGAGCGTCATTCCAAGATCTAGCCCGTGGCGAAGTGCGGCGATCTCCGACTTACGCCGCGAACGAGCTTCACCCATCCGGTATGTTCCCTGACCGAGCACAGGGATTGGTCGTCCGGATGGCAAGAGGGTCGTTCTTACTTTTGGCGCGTGGTTGCGTTGTGCTGCTGTGCTCATGGTCCTATCCTCCGCAGATTCCCCTCCAATTAACCTCACTCTGAAATGAAAAGCAAAAATAGCCCATAACGATTGAGGAGGATAACGATATGTCTTTCAATAGGACCCTTGTTCCGAAAGTGCGATTGTGTGTTCGCAGGCTCCCACGCATGTGGGTTGTCGCGGCTGTAATCACGACCGCCATTTCGCTCAATAACCTGTCGACAAACGCAGACAAATCATCGTCTGAGGCAGCCAGCCACTACATAAGCGCTCAGGAACCAGAGCCGTGTCCGGCAATCCCACCCAAGAATTGTGGAGGTGGACCATGCGTTGTCGACATCAAAGAGGGCGGTAACCTTGAGACTAATCCAGACGTCTTCAAGACTTTGAAGAAAGCCTTGGAGACGCCCTACACAACCGTTCGTATCGGCGCGAGTGTCGAACTGGATTTTGACGGAATAGGGAGCCCATACTTTCCGCTAATCATAGGGCGTTGCGTAACCTTAATGAGCGTTGACTCATTCGGCGCCAGCGGCACAACGCCGGTTATCGGCAAACCTGTGCGACCTTCGACGGTTATTCAACAAGCGAACGATCAGAAACAAGCGGCCACCAAGCTACAGTACACGAAGCGCCGTGCTCGTGCTGCACGACGCCGATCTCCTCGGAATGTCGCTCAACGGCCGCAATCGCGCAGAAACGTTGCTCAGCGTGGAACAGGTCCAGTTAACAAGTCGAGTACAAACAGCAATGTGGCTCGAATTGTGGGTGGCAACGTTGGGCCAATCAATGATCCCATAGTTGAACGTCCGCCACGCGTTGGGTCGGGGCGTACACCCAAGTCGCCGGGTCCGCTCTTTAAGTTCGGCTCAAATCATCCAATACCCGATACCGGAGGCAGCGCAGTCGCGACATTTTTTGAGCTCAGATGTGACGGAGAGTTTCAGCCAGACGGTGGGAACGGTGCGCGCATATCTGGTTTTCGATTGTATGGCAAAAGCTTTGGGCCACAATCATCGGGTGAGATCGGCATTCAAAACACCGCATGTGTCAACGTTGAGATTTCGAATATGGAAATTGCTGGCTGGGGTGGGGCTGCTATCAAGATCGTTGACGATGATCCCGAGCTATTAATACCAGAAGGTTGTACAAAGTTGCCGCCACCGGCCCATGGCCATGCACGACCATTGTCTCAAGCATTTGTTTGCCCTCCGGGGAAAGTAGTAACGAGAGCCACTCCTGGTCCAGGCGGCCGAATTTCTCGGGCTGATCAAGTTCGCATATTCGGTAACTACCTCCATCACAATCAACATCCAAGAACAATAACCGATAGCCACACAGCTGGGTATGGCGTGGATCTAAGCTACGGGGCTTGGGCACAAATCTCGCACAACCTTTTCGATCACAACCGGCATGCGATCACGGCTTCAGGAGACTCGGGCGGGTACGTCGCAAGTCACAATCTTGTGCTGAAAGGTGGAGGCGTCCATTTTGGGCCCTTTAATACTCATCAGTTCGATTATCACGGCGACAAGAATTGCGGTGTGTCGGGCACTTTCAACGACAGTGCCTGGAACTGCGGCCACGCCGGCTTTGAAGTTGTTTATGACAGCAACGCTTTCCAATACAGGAAAGACAATGCAATCAAGATTCGAGGAAAGCCGCGAACTCGCGGTCTTATAGCTAACAATATTTTCCCGCATGATGGCTTTGAGGACGATTGGGGTGATGATGCGGTGGCTCTCCACACTAAAACAAACATGGGGTTCTCTGGTAATAAGATCGAGTTCGACTCCTTCGGAAAGTACGACGTTTGCGACTTTGACGCCGACGGGTTCGATGATCTGTTTCTCGCCACCGGAGCTACTTGGTGGTATTCCAGCTTCGGCGAGTTTCCCTGGTCGTATATGAGCACGAAGACGGAAAGACTGGAGGAGTTGAGGCTCGGTTATGTTGACAATGATCTTCGTTGCGACGTCATAACTCAGCGCGGCGGACAATTATTGTATTCAAGCGGGGGCTATGGCGACTGGCAAAGCCTGGGCAGCTTTAATGTCCCACTTAAAGAAGTCGCGTTTGGACGCTTCGATCCAACGCAGACGGACACTCGGCCGGGCGCAACACGCCGTACTACTCATGCATTCTGGCAAAGGTCCGACAGCCAGTGGTTTATTGTGCCGCTCGCGTCTTTATCTCAGTTGGCCCCACCCCCGTGGAAAGACGTGGCAAGCTCCGGAAAGAAGCTGAAATTTGGAGACTTTACCGGAGACGGCGTAACCGACGTGCTGGCAGTCACCGGCGGACGTTGGGCGATTTCTGAATCAGCTCAACAAGGATGGCAGCAACTTAATTCTGAACTCGGCGATGACGTCGGCTCACTGAAAATCGCCAACGTGGACGCCGACGATAATATCGACGACATTTTTAAACTCGAGCGCAAATCAAGAACGATCACGTTCCAAGGCCAACAATATGAGCGGACGTCGCTCATTTGGTGGCGTTCTAAGAATGGAAGGGAACGTTGGAGTAAATACCGGGAGTATTCTTTCACGTTTCCGGCCACAAAAGAATATGTGTCTCCTCGGTTCGGGTTTGTCGGCCGGTTCGGCGCCGAACCGGGTGGTGGTACTCTGGTAATCGGTCCCGACCGGACTGGATTGTTTTACAGTAAGGATGAAAGGGAACCTGAATTCAAGAGCACCTTTGCCTATTAGCAAAGGCGTCTTCACGAAATGCAAAAGCGGAGGCTTGGAAATAGCAACCTGGAAGTTTCGGCTCTCGGGCTCGGCTGCATGGGAATGAGCTTTGGCTACGGTCCACCTGCAGACAAGCAGGAGATGATCTCTCTGATTCGGTCGGCAGTAGAACGCGGCATTACGCTTTTCGATACCGCTGAAGTTTATGGACCGTTCACGAACGAAGAGCTTGTTGGCGAAGCTCTCGCTCCTTTGCGCGAGCAAGTGGTGATAGCAACGAAATTCGGATTCAAACCTGCTTCTGACGGTGAAGGCCGGTGGAGTGAGTTGGATAGCCGGCCCGAACACATCAAAGAAGTTGCTGACGCGTCGTTGAAACGACTGAAGACTGACGTGATCGATCTCTTCTATCAACACCGCGTTGATCCGGATGTGCCAATCGAAGACGTAGCGGGAACGGTAAGGGACCTGATTCAGGAAGGTAAAGTTAAA
>DATEDU010000340.1:0-4469 GCA_035281525.1 Pyrinomonadaceae bacterium
TTCGTCATCCGCGGCAAATTTACTCCGGGAACTGAAACAACGGAGTGGTGTGCGCGCCGGCTGCTCGCGCGTATTCACAGTTACACGCTCAATCGTCTGCGACAAGAAATCGAGCCTGTCTCGTCAGCTGACTTCGTTCGGTTCCTGCTGGCATGGCAAAAGGTCGCACCCGATCATCAGGTGGAAGGACCGCAAAGCCTGCTGACCTTGATCGAGCAGCTGGAAGGATTTGAAGCACCTGCGGCAGCCTGGGAGGGAGAAATCTTTCCCGCTCGTATGCTGGAATACGATCCCGCTTGGCTTGACGCCCTGTGCCTGTCAGGTGAAGTTGTTTGGGCTCGCCTGACTCCGCCTACGCGCTCCGGAGAAAATGGCGGAGAGAGAATGCGTGGGTTCGCGCCGGTGCGCAATACACCAATCGCGCTGCTGCGACGTAAAGATTTTTCGACATGGAACTCCATTTTTCCGGTTCCAGTCGTCAAAGTTCAGGAATTCTCCAGCACAACAATGTCGGTTTATGAATACTTGTCGGCGCGCGGCGCTTCATTCTTTTCGGACATTGTCGAAGGGACAAAGCTGTTGCGCAGTCAGGTCGAGGAATCGCTGGGGGAGTTAGTGGCCTACGGATTGGTCGTCGCAGATAGTTTTACTGGGTTGCGGGCACTGCTGACGCCTTCGAGTCGCAAGACTCAAGCGGCTGCACGTCGCAAGCATCACCGGCCGGTTTATGACATGTCGAGTGCGGGCCGGTGGTCCATTATTCAACGGATGGAGGCCTCGGCCGCCAATGGTGAGTCAGCCGAGCATGTTGCGCGCGTGCTGCTCAGGCGATACGGCGTGGTCTTCAAACGGTTGCTGGAACGCGAAGACATAGCCATACCCTGGCGCGTGCTGCTCCGCATCTACCACCGCCTCGAAGCACGCGGCGAGATTCGCGGCGGAAGATTTGTGGCAGGTATTTCGGGAGAACAATTTGCAGTACCAGAGGCCGTAGGAATGGTTCGATCAATTCGCCGAGCTCCTGCGCTCGAAACTATGATTTCAGTGAGTGCAGCCGATCCGCTGAATCTTGTTGGCGTGATAACTCCCGGCCCCCGCGTCACGGCTCATACGGCCAATCGCATTCTTTATCGAGACGGAGCGCCAGTTGCCGTACTCGAATCGGGCGAAACCAGATTCCTCATCGAGCTAAACCGAGCCTCAGAATGGAAGGCAAAGGCTGCTCTTTTGAGAAAAGTCACTCCACCCGCGCTTCGTCAGTATCTGCGCCGCCCCGCGTGATATACTCTCGGAACTCTGTCTACGTGCCTTGGTTATGATCGTCGGTCAGGGACTGCACCTTTGATCGCGACCCCCAACTAACAGGAAGATCCGTCATCGCCGCCTCAGGCGGGAAAGGACCGCATATGTCGACCATTAATGCACGGACTGGGCCGTTTGGAGGGCTGTTCTTCGAGGAACCGGAGGTAGCGCGGTACATCGCGGTGGCCGGGACGGCCGGCGGGTTCCAGCTCCCTGATCCGGGCTCGGGAATAAGCGATCGCCACTTTCAGCAGATTCAAGCGCCTGGCGTCGTGAGCGGTTTGGCTGCCGTGATCTTTTACCGCACCCGACATAATGAGCGGCCGAGGTTTTCGGTGCGCCTGAATGCGACACCCCTGACGCAGTACACCTTCGTCGCAGCGGACCCGCCCGAGCGCTCGTGGCACGAGATTATTCCGGCTGGCGCGCTCAAGCTGCAAGACAATGAACTGATATTCAATGTCAGTGGTGGGGGCAGGGTCATTTTCGGTGACGTGGTTATCATGTACACGTCGAATGAACTCACTGTCCGGAAACCACTGGTACTTAGTCCAGGCTAAGCCGGCGTTCTATACTTCAAAACCGAATCCCAATTCCGGCGCTGAACTGAAAATTGTGTCGAGTTTCAGCCTGCCGGATAAAGTTAACTGGTGGGAGGCTAGTTGGGTGGCCGATTGTCCGCTCCGAATAGTGAATGATTGTGTCGCCGCCATCGAACCGCGTGAAGATTCGACTTGTGTGATACAGCTCGATCACCCCTCCGACGTCGAAAGCAAAATTCGTGGCGCGAGAACGAATGATTTGGAAACTGGGGAAGGGGTCAGGAGACAGCTGTATGACGTCGAAATCACCTCTGCTGAAGCTGGCGAAGCCTGGCCGAGCTTTGGCAAAGATTCCCCATTTTGAAAAACGCTTCCCAACCTTCACTCCGAAGAACCCCTCAGTCAATCTCCCCACGTTTTCGCTGTTGCAGAAGTTGCAGTCATGCGGAAAGAAATTGCCTTCAGCTTCGACCGCCAGGCTCCGATTGAAGTTAAAGGTAAACCTCCCTCCAAACCCAGGTTCAGTATGCCCCCCGTCGAAGTCAGGTTTCGTTATTGATGTGAAATGCACACCGAGCTCGACTTTGCCAGGATCAGAGTCGGATTGAGCCAGCACTGGACCACTGAAAAAGGACAGAGCTATCGCAGTAGAGGCGAAAATGAGTCTTGTTCTCATGACATCTCCTTTGTGAGTCTCGTTGTCTACACGGGGAGGTTTAAGAGTTGTTCCGAAAATCACTTAATTTCGGAGACAAACCTTCGATGTGAACGGGCGTTGAAACGATGTCAGCCCCGCTCCAGTCCCCGTTTATATAGGCTTGGACCAGGAGTTCAGAGAATTTGGTTGGATTGGATTTCCCGTCAGCAATTAAACGCTAATAACGGACCTGTTTAGGATCCTCGGCATATAGGACCGCGCTTGAAAATATGGCAGCTCCGGGGATTTTAGAGAAGATGGCTTCCAAATACTGCTGATGATCCTCCAACGGAGCAAACACGGTGAAGTCGGAAAGCTGGACGGCCGCAGATAATTCGTTGATTAGCGCTTGGTAATTCTTCTCACTCCGACCCTCGTTCCACGTGTAATCAGCGACCACTCCTAACACAAATATCAACTTTGTGTCCGACACTCTCTTTCGGACCAGGTAAGCACGATTTAAGCCGCGGACTTTTCTTAAATGAGCTTGCAAGCCTTCTAACTCTGCTGCCGGCAAGCCGTGCGCTTCAAATCGATCTTTTTTCGAGAACGTAGTGCTCTGCTCGATTTGGCTGGCGATTTCTTCCGCTCGCGTGAGGTAGGCTTGAGCCTCTTGTGAACGGCCATGGCTGCGATGGAAGTTTGCAATTAGGTAGCACGCATCCGAGGCTGCAAACGGATCAAGTCGCAAGGCGTTTTCCAGATATTCAATTCCGGATGCATCGTTCTGTTCTAACAAGACAGCTCCCAAACCGTAATTCGCACCGACATGATCCGGAGACTGTTGAACGATCTTCCTAAGCAGTGGGAGTGCGGAAGCGGAATCTTCTATGTCAGCGAGAGCCCGCGCCCGCTCCCATTGCTCATCGAGTGTCAAGGTGATAGTTTTCTCTTTCTCTTCAAGCTCGTGGAGCTGCTTGCGCGTGTTCTTAACGTGAGCGTGTCGATCGGACCATGGTTTAACGAGTTGTTCCCGCCACAGTCGATCGTATCCACCCAGCAAGTCGTCCGGAAGTTCCTTCAAGTAGACTTCCGCCGCGCTTTCTTTCAGTTCAGGAACGGGATCAACCAAAACCTTGAGGTTCGATTCACTATCAAGCGATTCTTTTGGAAATCCCATTGCGGTGAGGCGGTCTGCTAACGCAGGATGGGTGTCGTCATAGCCGGTCTTCACCTTCAGCTCTTCGAGATACCACTTTTCAGCCTTCATACTGGGAGCAGATTGTTCCAATCCAACCAGCATCTGCGAAAACGGATCGCGGGGTGCTTTGGGTTCGTCGTTTGCTTGACGAAAGAATCCCGGCCAAAACTCTTCCTGCATAAGACGATCCTTGGTCGCCATCCGCACCAATGATCGACCCGCGATCTCCTTACCGGCGAGATCAACTGAGTACGAATCAGCTTCACGCTCCTGCGTGCGCGCTAACACAAACGAGTAGGCGTTGAAAAATGGCGCATACCACTTGAGAAAATACTCAAAGATGAATGAGGCGTAATGCCGCTCTTGATGAATGCGAGTGAGAATTTCAATCCAACTTGCCCTTACTCGATAGATCCAACCGGAAAAACGCCCGTGCTTGCCCGAGAGATGACCAAACTCATGGGCCAGGATCGATCTGAATTCCTCGGGACTGACTGCCTTTAGCAGAGGGAGGCCTACAACCAGGTAGTTTGTTAGCCAACCAAACATTCCGAACCGCGGAATCTGAACAATACCTGCATTGAATTCGTCTGAAAGGAGGACCTTGTGAACCTCTGGTCCAACCAGAGCCCGCTTTACCTCGTCAACCAGATCGAATAAGTGCGGTGCCTGCTCGCGTTGCAACTCTCGTCCATCAGGCTCAGGAATAGTGACCCAGAGTGACCTCAGCACGAGGCCGGCTATTACGAGTGGGATCCAAACAAGTTTGAAAGTTATGTAGTTCCAC
>DATEDU010000341.1:0-4527 GCA_035281525.1 Pyrinomonadaceae bacterium
GCAGAGGAGCGCTAGTTGCATCGAAATCAGGTCACTATGCCGAATACAAACGATCTGATCAAAATAGCGGCGCTTGCTGGAGGCGCTGTTCTGCTTAAGTCAGCCATTGGGTATCTCCGCGATTATGACCTCCAGGACAAAACGGTATTGATCACCGGCGGCTCGAGAGGTCTCGGCCTGGTCATGGCGCGCGAATTCGCGCGACACGGCTCTCGCCTCGCATTGTGCGCGCGCGATGAAGAGGAGCTCGAAAACGCGCGGATGGACCTGGAGAAGTCCGGCGCCGAAGTGATGGTGGTTCCGTGCGACGTCAGAAACAAGCATGAGGTAAATGACATGGTAGCCGCCGTCAACGCGCGTTTCGGCAACGTTGACGTGCTCGTGAACAACGCCGGCGTGATTCAAGTTGGTCCATTGGAAGTAATGACTGAGGAAGACTTCGAACAAGCGATGCAGGCACATTTCTGGGCACCGTTGAACACAATCATGGCCGTGTTGCCTTCAATGCGTCAGCGCAAGGCCGGACGGATCGTGAACATCAGTTCGATCGGAGGTAAAGTCGCTGTTCCGCATCTCGTTCCGTACAGTGCGAGCAAGTTTGCGTTGGTTGGGCTCTCAAAAGGTCTGCGCGCTGAATTAATGAAGGACGGGATCACCGTGACGACTATTTGTCCAGGCTTAATGCGAACCGGCAGCCCGCGCAACGCGGAGTTTAAAGGACAACACCGGTTTGAGTATGCATGGTTCAGCATCAGTGATGCGCTGCCGCTTCTCACGGTTAGCGCTGAAAACGCCGCACGCCAGATAGTTCGCGCGTGCAAGCGTGGTCAAGCTGAACTCGTAATATCAATTCCGGCGAAGATCGCGGTGCTCTTCGACGCACTGTTTCCGGAAGCAATGTACCAGATCTTAGGAACGGCAAATCGCGTCTTGCCCGCTCCAGGAGGCATCGGGACACAGACGGCCAAAGGCAAGGAAAGCACTTCAGCCTGGTCGCCGTCGTGGTTAACAACTTTAAACGAAGAAGCTGCTGTACGAAATAATGAAGTTCTTCACTAAAGACGCGGATTCGTTCTTGTGTTTACGGTTTTGGTGGTGTGGCGTTTATGTCACAAACAAAAAAGTGATTGACCATCCGGCTCTTCACTTTTAATATCTGCGGCACACACGTTAACAGTGGAAATTGCATTTGCCCCGCAAGTTTTCTCCCCGCCACTCTTAACCTTGCCTCGAGTGCGAAGCAGTAGGCGGGTGTGTATTTCGATGAACAGTCAAGGAGGTTACCATGTCCCGATTTGGTAGATTTGTCTTTTCGATTGCCGGTTTACTAGTTATCGCGTGCGCCGGCGCAACCGTGCGGGCTGATACTATTACAGTCACTGGTGTTGACTCAGGCCAGTTTTCGACAGCCACAGTCGTGTGTGAGTTCGACTCACAAACCAATACGTTTACCTTCACCATTACGAATACCTCGGCCATTACGCAGCCTGGATCGACGTCGACGATTACGGGGATCGGCTTCGACTTGCCTCCTTTGGGCAATGAAAGTGCTTCGGGTCTGAATGGTTTCGACGGAATGCAAGCACCCAGCGCGTCGGCTAATTTCGTTTTTTCGGATGATGACCTCGGTACCGTGCCGCACGGGTTCAACAGTGCGGTGTTGGACTTTGCGTTTCTTACCGGAAATTCGGGCAACTTCAATTCCGGACAGGTAGAGGACGGACTATTGCCTGGCGAGAGTGCATCGTTCATAGTGAGTGGCGACGCGTTTGAAGGATTTACTGAAGAAGAGATCTGCAATGCGATCTTCGTTAGATTCCAGGATGTACCGCTGAACGCCCCACGCGGTGAAGGCAGCGACGTCGGTGTGTCGACTGCCGTTCCAGAACCGTCAACGATTCTGTTGTTAGGTTCGGCGTTGTTGGGTTTCGGTGGCTACGCGCGGAACAGATTGAAACGAAAGTAAGATTTTAGTCGAGCCCTCTCCGCAAAAAGGCACAGGAGGCACGAATGGGTTTTCCAAAACTCATTTGTGCCTTTTGTGTTTTCGTGAAGAACGAATTTGCGGACGATAAGTGAACAGAAACTCCAGATGTTTTGTGCGGGAGCGTACCGAGAATAGTGTCTTTGATGCACTAAACATGATGCCACACGAAATCACAGCTAACGGCACCACGTTTGCCATGTGAGGTGAATGTGACGGTAGAGATTTCAAGGACGGTTGAGAAGCAAACAGAGCGAGAGTTTGTTGTATTGAAATAAGGCGAGAAGCCCAATTCAATCCCAATGGTTTAATGGGCCTGCAGTAACCAACCCATATTGGCCGGGTGGAATCAACAAATTCTCAACCCAGCCGGCCATTTTATAAAAAGTCGCAAGTCATGAAAGTCGCTCTCCGTGGGCGATTGTGCGTGCGGAACAGTCTCCGTCTCAGTTTTGAGCGGTAAACGGAGGGAATACATGATTGTCAAGGAACAAGGCTTACTAACATCTACAAATTTACCTGCCAGTGAAAAAGTAGATCTCATATGTTTTTCTCATCTCAGGTGGGACTTCGTCTTCCAACGCCCGCAACATCTGCTGACGCGTTGCGCGAAAAATCGTCGAGTTTTCTTTATTGAAGAACCTGTTTATGTGAATGGCTCTATGCGCCTCGACGTGCGCGAGACAGAATCGGGAGTCCACGTCGTTGTCCCGCAGTTGCCCAATGGGTTACAGAGCGAGATCGCGATCAACGCCGTCATGAAAGAGATGACGCGGCAACTCTTCTGGGAACACGAGATTGAAGAGTATATCTTCTGGTACTACACGCCAATGGCGTTGAGGTTCACGGATCATTTCAAACCCATTGCTTCTGTTTACGATTGCATGGACGAGCTGTCGGCCTTTAAAGGTGCACCCTCGCACTTGCCGGCCCTCGAAAAGAAGCTTTTCCGGAATGTCGATCTCGTTTTCACCGGCGGTCAGAGTTTGTACGAAGCAAAGTGTAACCAGCACGCTTCAGTACATGCATTTCCGAGCAGTATCGATGCTAAACATTTTGGTAAAGCGAGAACGGCTACTCGCGATCCTGAGGACCAGTCGTCTATTCCTCACCCCCGTCTCGGATTTTTTGGCGTCATCGACGAGCGTTTTGATAGTGAATTATTGGACCAGGTTGCAACGAAACGTCCCGATTGGAATTTCGTAATCATCGGACCCATCGTTAAGATCGATCCCGATTCGCTTCCGAAACACTCGAACATTCATTACCTGGGTCCCAAAAAATACGAAGAGCTTCCTGACTACCTCGCGGGTTGGGACATTGCGCTCCTGCTGTTTGCCCGCAATGAGTCCACGCGATTTATTAGTCCCACAAAAACGCCTGAGTACCTGGCCGCAGGCAAACCGGTCATTTCCACTTCGATCACGGACGTCGTTCGCCCGTATGGCCAGTTGAAACTGGTGGAGATTGCTGACAGCGCGGACGAGTTTATCCAGGCCGCCGAGAAGATCTTTTCGGGCCGTGCTCCATCGGATTGGTTGACCAGGGTGGATGCATTTCTTGAAGGCATCTCGTGGGACAAGACGTGGGCACAAATGTCAGCTTTGATCGATCAAGTTATACAAAAAAGACGGCGGGCACGCCCGGCCGCTTTGCCGCTCGATAAGGTCAATCATCGAGCAAACGTCGCCGCAACAACTTAGCACTCATTTAAACAAGGAGGGTTTAATTTCATGTTTGATTATCTGATTGTAGGCGCCGGCTTCGCCGGCAGTGTACTAGCTGAACGCCTCGCAGCGGGTTCTGACAAAAAGGTTTTACTTTGTGACAGGCGTCCACACATCGGTGGCAACGCTTACGATCATTACAACGACGCGGGAATTCTGGTTCATAAATACGGACCCCATATATTCCACACGAATTCACGCGAGGTCTTTGAATATCTTTCGCGCTTTACTGAATGGCGTCCTTACCAGCATCGCGTTCGCGCCAGCGTGGACGGACAGATCGTTCCGATCCCCATAAATCTCGATACCATCAATACCCTTTACGGCTTGAATTTGACCTCATTTGAAGTCGAAGAGTTTTTCAAAAAAGTTGCCGAGCCTGTAGAACATATACGCACGTCCGAGGACGTTGTAGTTAACAGAGTTGGAAGAGAGTTATACGAGAAGTTCTTCAAAAACTATACGCGCAAGCAATGGGGACTCGATCCTTCCGAGCTTGATGCGACTGTGACCTCGAGAGTGCCGACGCGTACCAACAGGGACGATCGATACTTCACCGATACGTATCAGGCGATGCCGCTCAATGGGTTTACGAGAATGTTCGAGAACATGCTCGATCACCCGAACATCAAGATCATGCTCAACTGCGACTATCGCGAGATCGAAAAAGAGATACCGTTCGAGCAGATGATCTACACGGGACCGGTCGATGCTTACTTTGATTACTGTTATGGGAAGTTGCCGTACCGGTCACTTGAGTTCAAGCACGAAACGCACGACACGGCTGTGTACCAGCAGGCGCCGGTTGTTAACTAT
>DATEDU010000342.1:0-8260 GCA_035281525.1 Pyrinomonadaceae bacterium
GTGGTGATCTCACGCAAGTTGTTAATTGGTGGTGTGAAGTTAAACGGATCGCGAGGAATATTGAGAATGAACGGGTTCGACTCCCCGTTCGGATCCGGATTGGTGAAGCTGAACGCGAACTTGTTAAGTCCGACAACGAACTCGTTCGTCACTTGCGGCGACAGAGTCCAACGATAATTGACCGCTACATTCTTCGGGTTGCGGAACGTATCGACAAAATTAAACTCACTGTCTGGAAAAGACTTCAAGCCTCCGTTTGCGTTGTCACCAAATGTATTCTGCTCACCTTGTGCGTAGCGCACGTACATGGAATGTCGATCATTAAACGTATGATCTACCTTGACTACAAGGTCCCACTGCTTCTCGATCTGCGGCGCAGAGAAACTAAAGCCGGCAGTGTTCAATCCGTCGCCCACGAAAAAGTTATTCGGTAGAGGAGCGGCGTTAATGAGCGCTTGCGTCGTTGGATCCAAGCCGCAGTTCGCGGGCTGGGTAGCGCAAAGCGGATCGTTGCCTGGGATGTTGTACGTTTGAATGTTAAGACCGGGCAAAGGATTTCCGTTGCCATCGATCGAAGGATTGGCGGTGCCGGCCGGCGCGTTCGCGGCGCCTACTCGGTAACGGAAAAGTCCTTGACGAGCTTGCGCGGTGTAGACCGTGCGCGTGACCAGAATTCCTTGCTGCGTACGCAGCATTTGCAAATTCGTAAAGAAGTAAGTTTTTTTATCGCGGCCATTGTAGCCGGGCAGGATAACGGGGCCTCCTACGCTTCCGCCAAAGATGTGCTGAACATACTGGCCTTTCGGGCGGCCGTTGAGATTGTTTTCATACTCGTTTGCATTGAGAGCTGGCGTTCGGTAAAGCTCGAAAAGCGTGCCGTGAAAATCGCTCGTTCCAGAGCGAGTAACTAATGATACTTGCGCGCCACTGCTGCGTCCGAGCTCTGCTGTAAAGTTGCTGGTGACGACCTGAAACTGCTCGATGGAGTCTGGGTTCGGGCGAAGCGGTGTAAAGTTCGATCCGCCGGCACTCGATTCGTTAATATCAATTCCATCAAGCGTAAAATTGAAGGCGCGGTCGCGTGCTCCGTGGACGTGAACATTGCCACCTGTATTACCCCCAGTTCCTGCGCGGCCATTCCCGATCACACCCGGCTGCAACGAGATGAATAGCAGTGGATTGCGACCGCGGTCACCGACTATCGGCAAGGCCTCGAGCGAACGCTGCTCGACAGTGTTCCCAAAATTCCCCGAGTTGCTGGTTTGGACAGTCTCAGCCGCCGCTACCACCTGAACTACCTGCTCTATAGCTCCTACCTCTAGAGTTACATTGACCGTTGTCGGCTGGTTGACGTTTGCGACATTGCCGGTCGAGACGAATTTCTTAAAGCCGCTTTTCTCAACTGTAACCGTATACGTGCCTACCTGTACTGAATCGAACACGTAAGCACCAGCGCTGGTAGTCTCCGTAGTAAGCGACGTATCAGTCGCTTCACTCGTGAGTATCACCATGGCGCCTGGCACGGCAGCGCCCTTCTCATCAGTAACGGTGCCAGTCACACGCGATGCCGTTCCTTGTCCGATTGCCGATGAAGTTGAAAAGAGAATGACAAAAACCAAGAGCAGGAAGGTGGCAGTGTTCTTCATGAGGGGGACTCCTTATTAGTCGAAACTGTTAGACCAAATCCCCGGGCGGAAACGCACGACGACTTGCAGACACACCAATGATGCCCACAACATGATCTCTCAAGTTTAGAGAATAAGCGCAGGAATGACTCCCGCCCGGATGATGCCGATTTCGGGCCGGAATTATACGAGCGGTTTCACAATAATGGTAGCTAAAGATTTTTATCCTTTCGATAAGCTGGCCTAATAGTAAATCGGCAAGTCAACGAGTAAACTCCAGCACATGACGAAGGCAATCTTTGGAACGTACGGCGTTCAATCAAGCCGTTTTCCGCTTGTCTTCGATCATCCGCTAACGACCTACTCAACCACTGAGTTGAAAGATGTAATACCGCTGTTGAATGAGTTTGAGGACGCGGCAAAGTCAGGCTATTGGGTGGCGTTGATGTTGAGCTATGAAGCTGCGCCTGCTTTTGATCCCTCGTTGAAGACTCACCCTCTCATGGATTTTCCGCTCGTCTGGGGGGCAGTTTTCTCAGGGCCAACTAAATCGGGTGTCGGGTATCAGGTGTCAGGTGCCGGATTGTTAGGTTGTCTACCCGACACCCGGCACCCGGCACCACCTCGTTATGATGTTGGCAGGTGGAAACCACAGGTAACGCGTTGTGAATACGTGCAGGCAATCGGCCGAATTCACGATTTGATTGCAAGAGGACATACCTATCAGGTCAACTACACGTTCCCGCAAACCTCAACGTTTTCTGGAGACGCTTTAGCCTGGTACGTCCAGCTTTGTCACGCGCAAGGTGCGGAGCTGTGTGCGTATTTAGACTTGGATCGCTATCAAGTTCTGTCGCTTTCGCCGGAGCTATTCTTCGAACGTAAGGGAAGGTTAGTTCTCACGAAACCAATGAAGGGCACAATTAAGCGTGGCCGGTGGGCGTTAGAGGACCGCGAGATGGCCGTTAGGCTGAAGACTTCAGAAAAAGACCGAGCTGAAAATGTGATGATCGTCGACTTGTTAAGAAATGATCTGGGCAAGGTTTCAGTTCCTGGTTCGGTGCGAGTATCACAGCTGTTTGAAGTCGAGCGTTTTGAAACTCTCTGGCAAATGACTTCTACCGTCGAGTCAACACTTTGCGACGCAGTCACACTTGCAGACCTCTTCACAGCGCTCTTCCCTTGTGGGTCAATTACTGGAGCTCCGAAAATTCGTACTATGGAAATCATTCGCGAGCTCGAATCGAATCCGAGAGGCATTTACACGGGCGCTATTGGTGTAATCAGGCCGGGAGGCGACTGCCGGTTCAATGTCGCGATTCGGACTGTAGTCATTGACTCGCAAAACGGCAGGGCCAACTTCGGCGTGGGTGGCGGAATTACAATCGACTCGACCGCCGAACGCGAGTACGACGAATGCCTGCTAAAGAGCTCTTTCCTCAACTCGACAGTGGTGCCTTTTCGTCTGTTGGAGACGATTCTTCTGGAAGACGGTCAATTGTTTCTGCTGGAAAGGCACCTGGAAAGGCTTCAAGCATCGGCTGACTATTTTGGGTTTCAATTCTCGAGCGAGAAAGTGCTTGGTGAACTGAATCCCACCGTTGCCTCTCATTCAGCCGGCACATGGAAAGTTCGATTGCTGCTGGCAAATGATGGCGAAGTCGAGACCGAAACTACAGAAATCGGCCTTGATGACAAACGGCCGCTACGAGTCTGTTTGGCATCGTCACCGGTAGACTCTTCGAACCGGTTTCTATTCCACAAGACTACCAACCGTAAAATCTACGAAGACGCGTGCGCCGCACGCGCCGACTGCGACGATGTTGTTCTGTGGAACGAGCGGGCAGAAATTACGGAGTCGAGCATCGCGAACATCGTCCTTCCAATGCACGGTAAGCTTTACACGCCGCCACAAAGCTCAGGTTTATTGGCAGGCACCTTTCGCGCACAGCTTCTCGCTGAGCGGAAGATTCACGAAAGAGTTATAACGATTGAAGAACTCCGCCAGTCGGGGGATCTTTTTCTAATCAATTCAGTCCGTAAGTGGATGCCTGCAAAACTGGTCGAGTAAAAGCGACCACGTCATGTTTTATCTAGTCATATAACAGGAACTTCAAACGCTCGCGGCGGAATTCGTCGAGGCGTTCGTTCCACGATCTGACGATCTCTGCTGGATCTTCACCTCGCTTAATGCGTTCCAAAGTGTCAGCGTTCACGAGTAATCGCAGGTATGAGTCAACCTTCCACTGTTCTGGGTAAAGTTTTCTCAGTGCAGTCGCCATTTCGATGCCCGTAAGGACAGGAGTGAACGTTTCACGGTTGGTGATGATGATGTTCACGCCTCCGCACTCTTCCCCTTTGTACACTGAAGTGGTTGGCTTAAAGCGAATGGGCACGAATCGCACTCCCGGAAGTCTGCGGCTGTTGAGCGACTCCGCCAGTTGGTCGCCTTTGATCCAAGGCGCTCCTACGACTTCGAACGGCGTATCAGTTCCCCGCCCTACTGAAACATTCGTAGTTTCGAGTAGGCCAACTCCCGGATAGAGAGTTGCTTCAGTAAGACTCCGCATGTTTGGCGAAGGATTAACCCAAGTAAGATTCGTGGCGTCAAACCAATGAGCACGCCGCCAGCCTTCCATCCTGATCACTCGGACATCGCAACCAATTTCCCGCTGCTGGTTGAACAGCCGAGCTAGTTCCCCAATTGTCATTCCATGCCTGACAGGAATCGTGTGGTAGGCCGTGAAGGAGAGTTTGTCCGCGTCAGCTACGGGACCTTCAATAGCAAGGCCGGCGATTGGATTTGGTCGATCCAGAACGAACACCGGCAGTCGGGCCTTTGCTGCTTCTTCCATGACATGGCCCAACGTCGACATGTAAGTATAAAAACGCGTGCCGATGTCCTGAATGTCAAAGACGAGCGCGTCGAGGTCTTTCAAATGCTCGGCCTTGGGACGGCGTGTTTCACCATAGAGAGAAAAGATCGGCAATCCGGTCTGCTCGTCCTTCGAGTCAGAAAACTTTTCGTCCAGCAAGCCACGAATACCATGCTCGGGAGAAAATAGAGCTACTAAGCGAACATTTTTTGCTTGATGCAGTACATCGATAGTCGATCGACCCTCTCGATTTCGTCCCGTGTGGTTCGTAACGAGTCCAAGTCTCATTCCAGCGAGTTGCTTGAACCCGTCGCGTTCGAGTACGTCGATTCCGGTTAACACCTTTGCTTCGCTGTTAGCGGCTTGAAGAGGCGCCACGGCTTTTAATAACGCATCGTAAAGACGTGCTAACCGGAAACGAGCGTCTACATCATTCACCGCTCCTGCCACAATCGTTGAAACCTTCCCTCGCAGCGAAGCCACATCTCCTTTGCCGTCCGGATGAACTCGATTGCTTAGGAAGACAACAAAAGTTTTCGTCGCCGGATCGATCCAGATTGAAGTGCCTGTAAACCCGGTATGTCCGAATGACCCTAATGGAAACAGATCGCCACGATTGACTGAAAAACTGGTGTTGATGTCCCAGCCGAGTCCGCGAGTCCAGCCAGCGTCGGTCACTAGTCGAGGACGCACCATCTCGGCAACTGTCAGTGGTCCAAGAATGCGAACACCTTGATAATGGCCTCCGTTCAAGATCATCTGGCAATACCGCGCGATGTCGTCGGCAGTTGAAAACAGTCCGGCATGCCCTGCCACACCGTTCATGCGATATGAAGTTGGATCGTGAACTTCGCCTCGCAGCCACTTTTCGCCTTCCGGTCCCGCATCTTCACCTGAGTCGCCAAGATAATTTAACTGTCCTCGTCGCTTTTCTGTCGGAGCAATTCGCTTCACGAGCTGCGGTGATGGTCGAAAGCCGGTGTCGCGCATGCGCAGAGGAATGAAAACGTTCTGACGAGCAAATGCTTCGAGAGGAATTCCGCTAACGCGACGGACGACTTCCCCCAATGCGATGTAGCCGATGTCGCTGTAAACAAATCGCGCACCCGCTTGATTTCTCAATGGCTCCTTGATGAGCCGCTTGATGGCTTCGTCGTAGCCCGTCCAGCGCTCCTTCAGATCAAAATCAGGTGCATAACCAGACCGGTGCGTGAGTAGATACTCGATTGTAATTTTCTCGCGTCCCTCGCCCTTCAATTCCGGGATGTAGGTGGAAACAGGATCGTTCAGCCGCACTTTTCCCCGCTCAACGAGGATCATGATGCTCGTTGCTGTCGCCATTATTTTCGTGAGGCTTGCTACGTCGAAGATGGTATCCGGTGTCATTGGCTCGCGCGCCGGTTCCACAGCACGAAAGCCATAAGCTTTGCGCCAGGCCACGCGACCGTTATGAGCAACAAGGACTACCGCGCCAGGAAGTTGTTTTTTTGAGATCGCCTCGGCTACGGCAGCGTCAATATCAGCGAGCCGCCGCGCAGACATGCCGAGTTTTGAGGACGGTAATTGTGAGGCAGACGCGGGAAAGAATTGCCCCCAGATTATGAGGAATGGCAGGAGAACGCCAAAAAGTTTTCTAATGAGCGGCCTGCGATTCACTCGTTGGATTTGCCGTTGGTTCGGTCTCGTATGATGTCAATCAAAGCATCCAACCGACGGTCGGTGTGGGCCTGTGAGATGGCCAACTCAACCTGTGCCTCGGCTAATTTCGCGAACCGTTCTTCGTTCTTAACCTGAGCGTCGATGATGATGTTAATTTTCTCATCCTGTTCGCGTTGGCGTCGTCGCTCACGCAGTCCGGCCCGTACTATTAACTTACAAACCCGTTCGAGCCGATCAAATCTTTGTTCAGGAGTCACTTTTCCATTACCCTTTCCAGGGTGGATGAACAAGATAAAACAATTCGCGCTTCTTTGTCACTTCGACCGCTTCAGTTGGATACCCGTTCCACGCGGATATAAGCCCGGCAATGTAATGGGCAGTCTTCCAGTCATGTCGATTTCACCGACAAGAGCTCGTGCAGCTGCTTGTTGCAGGCTCGGCATGTCGCCGTAAGCAACGATGTAGGTACGTAATTCGGGAAAGTTCTGCAGCAAGTAAGGATTCCCAAAACTAATCCCGACAACGGGGGCTTTGCGGGTAAGCAAAGTTGACAGCGCTTTCGCTCCAGGCTCCGGTAGACCAACACTACGTGCCTGTCCGGATCGGACTCGTCCATACAGCGAAGCAATGACGATCTCGGCTTGTTTTGCTTTCTGCACAGCCTTTTGTATTTCGGCATCTGAAGAGCGCTCATCCAACACAATCGTCTCAATCTTTCTACCCGCACGATTCATGCCGTCAGCAAACGGTCGCGCTATCCAATGCCGATCATCGCCGTTCGTAATCGCGAGGTTGAAAATGCGCGCGTTTCCTTCATTCAGCGGCACCAAACTCTGATCGTTGCGTACCAGCGTAATTGCGTGCTCGGCGATCTCACGTGCCAGTGCATTGACATCCCTGCTGGCTACCACGCGATCGATCTCTTCAACCGGAGCAATTCGTTGTTTGACCAAGCCCAGATCGTACTTCGCTGCCAGCAGCTTGCGAGCCGATTGCTCGATCCGACTCTCAGTTATTCTGCCGCTCCGAACCGCCTCACGCACTCCGCGAACTGCAGCATCAGTATCAGCCGGCTTCAGTAACAGGTCGGCGCCCGCTTCAAGCGCCCGTACGGCCGCTTCGTCCTGATTGAAGTAAATCGTCAAGCCACTCATGCTCATCGCATCAGTTACGACTAGTCCGCTGAACTTGAGATCGTTTCGCAACAACTCGCCGATGACTGGTGAAACTGTTGCGGGAATGGCGGCACTGTCGGCGATTATCTCGCCGTCCTCGTCTGTATCGATGGGACTCGTTTTTTTGTCTTTCGGCAGCGGCGTCACCGACGTCGGATCGATTTGCGGCAAACCAACGTGCGCTACCATGATCGAGCCCACTCCCGCATTAATCGCCGCGCGAAAAGGCACTAATTCAATTGAATTCAGGCGTTCTCGATTTACGTTGATTTCTGGCAAGCCGCGATGTGAGTCGATCGCGGTGTCTCCGTGACCGGGGAAATGCTTAGCCGTGGCAATGACGCCGCCTTTTTGTGCTCCTTCGGTAAAGGCTGCGGCGAAACGTGCTACATCAGCAGGATCCTCGCCATAAGATCGAACATTGATCACGGGATTCGCGGCGTTGTTATTCACGTCAACGACGGGCGCGTAGATTTGTTGCACGCCCATAGCTCGCGCTTCTCTCGCGGTGACTTCGCCTTGTCGCCGCGCGTATTCAGGGTTACCAGTTGCGGCTACGGCCATGTTCCAAGGGAAATTGATAGTGTCGTCGAAGCGCATGCCCGCTCCGGCTTCGAGATCCGCCGAGATGAGAAGTGGATATCGAGCCAACTCCTGCATGCGGTTCATTAGAATCACGGACTCGTATACCGGGCCGCGAAAGAGAATGATGCCGCCGATATGATTTTCCTGGACATGCCGTTTTAGAGTGAGGAATGGTTCGCTGTCCTGATTAAAGAAGCCCGCGTTAACGCCGATGGAAATCAGTTGTCCGATTTTTTCGTCGATTGACATGCGACGCAGCTGTTTGTCGGCCCATTTCAGTGCATCGCGAGAGGGTTGCGAAGGATAGGGCTTAATCTTCGCTGATTCTGTGATCGCATGA
>DATEDU010000343.1:0-5783 GCA_035281525.1 Pyrinomonadaceae bacterium
GTTTGCGTGCTCAGTTCCCAGTCCGAGGGGTTTTCGAACTCAATTCTTGAATACATGGCTGCCGGCCGCCCTGTGGTCGTGACCGACGTAGGCGGTGCGCGCGAGGCTGTTGTGAGCGGCGAAAGCGGTTACCTCGTGCCCGCAGGCGACCATAAGAAAATGGCAGAATGTATAATCTCTTTGCTCGCCGAGCCAGAACGTGCGCGTGCCATGGGTGAGCGAGGCCGGTTGGTAGCCAGGAAAAAGTTTTCCTCCGAGGGGCGGCTTTACAAAACTGAGACTCTATACGAACAGCTATTGGCTCGCGCTGAAATTTAAGCGATACCAAAATTCTTCTTTCTTACGTATGCGCGAAAACGGATCAGTACGACGCGATGACACCCAACACACGCGACCAATACGAGTGTTAATCGCCGCTCCCTCGCTTGACATAGTTGGTGGCCAATCGCGACAAGCAATCCGCCTGATGGAAGGGCTGAAGAGGGAACCCGGATTGGAGATAGCATTCATCCCTCATAACCCGAGGCTTCCCGGATTTCTTCGATGGCTGCAATCGATTAAATACGTCCGCACCGTTGTCACGACCTTACTGTATTGGGCCATGTTGGTTGCGCGGGTTGGAAAGTATGACATCATCCACGTCTTCTCGGCTTCGTATTACTCTTATAGTCTCTCGGTCATTCCCGCTCTCTTCCTCGCGCGACTATTTGGGAAAAAATCGATCCTGAATTACCGCAGTGGCGAAGCGGAAGATCATCTTGAAAACTGGCGAACTGCGGTACCCACTATGAGATGGGCCACTGAGATCGTCGTGCCTTCCGGTTACCTGGTCGATGTATTAGCTCGTTTTGGATTACGCGCAAGGGCGATCTACAACATTGTCGAGCTGGATCGTTTCTCATTTCGCGAACGAAGCCCCGTGCGACCGGTATTTCTAACCAGCCGGCTGCTCGAGCCTCTTTACAATGTGCAGTGTGTGTTGCGAGCGTTTTCAATTATTCAAGAGCAATACTCTGAAGCGACGCTCACAATTGCAGCGGACGGATGGTTGCGTCCCGATTTAGAAAGGCTTGCGGTTGATCTGAAATTGCGTAACGTCGAATTCCTGGGTTTTGTTGGGTTTGAAGATATGCCCGCGCTTTACGATTCGGCAGACATTTATCTCTCCGCCACTAACATAGACAACATGCCGAGTTCAATTACTGAGAGCATGGCTTGCGGACTCAATGTCGTTACAACTGATGGCGGCGGTGCGATACCCTACATAATGACGAACGAGGTCACCGGATTAATTGTCGCTTGCGACGATCATAAAGCCCTGGCTGCTGCGGCTATTCGGCTTATTAATGACAAGGATCTGGCCTCAAGACTGGCGCGAAATGCTCATGACTCCAGCAAGAACTTTACTTGGACCCATTTACGCGAAGAATGGCTCACTGTATACCGAGATCTTGCAAAAGGGAGCGGATTCGAGGTCACCGCTGAGCGCCAGGGCCAAGTCCCCCTCCCGAAGACTCATTTAGCACTTTAGGAGAAAATTGCATCACGCGTGAAACAAGTTTTTCGTAAAGGATTGAAGCATATCGTAGTGGCCGATGCACCTGTGCCTTTGGCCACACCAAATCATGTGCTCGTGAATCCGGTCTATTCGCTGATCAGCAGCGGAACTGAGAGCGCGAGCTTGCATGAGGGAATTTTGAAAGAGGTTGCTGAAAATCCGTCGCAGCTGCGAAAGGTTTGGGCTGGACTGAAGGCAATGGGGCCTGTGGCTACGATCGCCGAAGTGCGTGCCAAGTTCGAAGAGTACTCGACGCTCGGTTACGCCGGCGCCGGGATAATTTTGGATCGTCACCCGTCTGTCACCGATGTGAAGGTTGGCGACCGAGTGGCTTATGGAGGAGAGGGCACCGGGCATGCCGAAACAATCCTTGCGTCGCAGAACTTAATCGTCAAAGTACCCGACGAGGTTCCCTTCCAACATGCGTGTTTCACAACGTTAGGCAGCATCGCTCTCAATTCCATCAGGATTTCGGAGATCGGCGTCGGTGATGTGGTTGCAGTAATTGGCCTCGGTCTTGTTGGGCAGCTCGTCGCGCAGTTGGTGAAACTTCAGGGCGGCAGAGTAGTCGGCATTGACTTACGATCCGACCGCGTGGAATTGGCGAAAAAGTTGGGCGCCGACTTTGGTTTTGATGAGACTTTGCCGATCGCTGAGGAAGTTAGTGTCGTGACGAACGGGCTTGGAGCTGACTGTGTGATTGTCGCGGCAGGGTCGAAGTCTTCCGCACCATGCCAGATGGCGCTCGACATTTGCAGAGATCGCGGTCGCATCGTGATCGTCGGTGCGGTAGAGCTGAATTTTCCGTGGCAGGAAATGTACGCCAAGGAAATCAAACTCTTAATGTCGCGGGCATATGGACCAGGCAGTTATGATCCAGATTACGAAGTGCGGGGACATGATTATCCGATTGCCTATGTGCGCTGGACGGAAAAGCGCAACATGGAAGAATTCCTGCGACTGGTGGCGGACGGAAGAATAGATCTTCAATCGTTGATTACGCACGAATTTGATCTTGAGAACGCGCCGCAGGCCTACCAGACCGTAAAAGATCCAGCTTCAAACAGTTTGGGCGTGTTGCTGCGATACCCAAAACCAATTTCCGTCGATGGAGACAATAGAGTTTCGCCTCAGCGTAAGGTGAAATTGAAAAGCAAGGGGAAGAGATCTGATCTGAAAGTTGCTCTCACCGGTGCCGGCAATCTTGCACGTTGGGCGCACCTTCCTAATTTGAGAAAGATTCCTGGCGTCAGTTTGCATGCTGTCTTTTCCACGAGCGGAGCGCGAGGCAATAGTTATG
The DNA here is from genome assembly GCA_035281525.1 of Pyrinomonadaceae bacterium. GTDB lineage: Bacteria > Acidobacteriota > Blastocatellia > Pyrinomonadales > Pyrinomonadaceae > PSRF01. The sequence goes on from DATEDU010000343.1 coordinate 2,859, forward strand.
CACGCAGATTCGGCGCTTCGTATTTCTGCTCAGACTACGATGAAATCCTCAAGGATCCTGAGATTGACGTGGTAATGGTGCTTAGTCGCAATCAGCATCATTTCTCGCAGACGCTGCAAGCACTCCAGGCAGGGAAGCATGTCTTCGTTGAAAAACCAATGGCCTTAACCGAGGACGAATGCCGGAAACTGTATCGTACTGTAGTGGAGACGGGGAAACAGTTAAGCGTCGGTTTCAATCGACGTTTTGCTCCTTTTTATAACGAGTTGAAGCAGGCCGTAATTCGCCGTGCCGGGCCTGCGGTAGTTAACTGCCGCGTAAGTTCACCCGGTATTTCCGGGACATACTGGATGGCAGATCCTTCTATCGGAGGAGCATTGCTTGGCGAGGCAGTACATTTCATCGATCTGATGTATTGGCTGCTGGAGTCTGAGCCAATAAGTGTATCGGCCTATTGCCTCCCTACCACCCAGAATGATCCTGTAGGTGAAAATAATATGGTGGCTACGTTCAGCTTTGCCGATGGGTCCATTGGCAGCCTGAACTATTCGACCTTAGGCGCAATGAGAGCATCGGGAGAACGAGTAGAAGTCTTTGCCAAAGGCATCACGGGCATGGTTGAGGATTTTAGGAAGCTTAAGATTATCTCCAACTTCAGCCAAACGCGGTCAACCCTTTGGGCCCATAAGGGCTACAAAGCTCAATTGGAATCGTTTTTCTCCAGTATTGTTCACAGTGAGTCACCAAAGGTAACCGTGAGAGATGGCGCTCGTTCCACAGCGGTTGGCGTGCAGATGCTGCGATCCGCCGAAACCCATACTCCGCGGGAGATTAATCTAGAAGCGCTATTGACGGGCTAAGTAGGTTTTGATGTAAGGAAACACTGCTTATTAACCAGGGGGATGAAATTGCAGAACACTCCACCATTAGAAGACAAACAGGCAGAAAAAATACGAGTTTTGATCGTCGCCCCGTCGTTAAGAATTCTGGGCGGACAGGCAGTGCAAGCGAAATATTTGATCGACCATCTGGGTCGGGAGCCTGCGTTCGAAGTTTCGTTTGTTCCCCACAATCCACGTTTGGGCATCCCGTTTCGATGGTTGCAATCGATCAAGTATGTCAGGACCATTGTGACGTCGTTGGCCTACTGGTTTGCGCTTGCGCGTAATGTTCCGAACTATGACGTCATCCATATTTTTTCCGCTTCATACTTCTCATTTCTGTTGGCGCCAGCGCCTGCGATTCTGATCGCCAGGTTCTTCGGCAAGAAAACCATTCTCAACTACCGCAGTGGTGAAGCTGAGGATCACCTAAGACGTTGGCCACGTACTGCAACGCCAATAATCAGGTTGGCGGACGTGCTCGTTGTGCCCTCTCAATATCTGGTCGAGGTATTTCGCAAGTTTGGCCTCCCGGCTCGAGCCATCGCAAATGTCGTCGAGCAGGAGAAGTTCAAGTTTCGCGAGCGCCGGCCTTTGTTGCCCCATTTCTTTTCGAACCGAAATCTCTACCCGTTATATAACGTTGCATGTGTTCTTAGGGCTTTTGCAATTATTCAGCGGAGGTTTCCAGAGGCGAAGTTGACAATTGCAGGCGACGGCGGTGAACGCCCGCTCCTGGAGAACCTCGCACACAAGCTGGAGCTACGAAATGTCGAGTTCCTGGGCAGCGTTCCTCCGAACAAGATGAACGAGCTTTACAGCGAAGCACATATTTTTCTCAATGGTTCCAACATCGACAACTTACCAGGTTCCATCCTTGAGTCATTCGCTTCGGGCATGCCAGTCGTTACAACCAGTGCCGGCGGCATTCCGTATATCGTCGATCATGAGAAAACGGGCTTGATGGTTCCAAGAAATGACGCAGAAGCGATGGCTGCTTGCGCAATAAGACTCCTGGAATCTCAGGAGTTTGCCTGCACCATTGCGCGCAATGCTTATGAAGCATCCAAAGCTTATTCGTGGCCGGTTGTGCGTGAGATGTGGCTGGAACTCTATCGACGACTAGCCCAGCGAACTATCAAAGTGGACCATAACTTGGGTTTCTTGCACGAAGCTTCGTCCTCGCGATGATAATCCGTTCGAGCTCCAGAGATTCCGGTGAACAACCACCAGCGGTAAGCATTGTTATTGCCGCTTACAACGCTTCAGCCTACATCCGCGAGACGTTGGACTCTGTCATGGCCCAGACGTTTACGAATTACGAAGTAATCGTGGTAAACGATGGGTCCGACGATAGCACACAACTTGAATCTATTCTCGAATCCCATCCCTTGCCGATCGTTTACATATCTCAGCACAACAAGGGTGTCAGTGCCGCCCGAAATGCAGGGATCGAAGCCAGCCTAGGACAGTTTTACGCACAGCTTGATTCGGATGATCAGTGGGAGCCTAATTACCTGGCCGTGCAAGTGAGTTTTCTGATGGAGCATCCGGATATAGCTTTAGTTTATCCGAACGCGATCATATTCGGAGATTCGCCCCATAAGGGCCTCGAGTATATGAAGCTCTCTCCGTCGGAGGGCGAAGTGTCATTTGAGAGTTTGATCGAGCAGCGCTGCGTAGTTCTGACATGCGTTACGGCTCGTATGAGCGTCATCAGAAGCGCGGGAATGTTCGACGAGGCGATCCGTAGTTGCGAGGATTTCGACCTGTGGCTAAGAATCATAAAAAGCGGCCATCGCATTAGTTACCATCGGCAGGTGTTGGCTCGTTATCGCAAGCACAAGGGAAGCTTGTCCTCCGACAGGGTCTGGATGACAGCTAATCTCTTAGACGTATTCGTGAAGATTGCAAAGCGACCTGATCTCACGAAATCGGAGCGGGAAGTTCTTGAAAAACAATTCTCGTTTCGCAAAATGTTGCTGCGGCTCTTTCAGGGAAAACAGGCGCTGGCGCTGGGCGACGCTACGGTTGCACTCAATCG
>DATEDU010000344.1:0-9793 GCA_035281525.1 Pyrinomonadaceae bacterium
ACTAGTGCCGCACTACCACCAGGATAAAACTTCAGCGACTCACCATTCGACTGGATCGAGAGTTCTTCAAACGGTCTGCCGGCGGCTGCCTCGAGGAAATCGACTGTTGCCTGTCTGATTTCCTTGCCGCGATATGCATCAGCCACAAGCAAAACGCCTGTTGTCCTATGTTTGAAGACGAGGCGCTGCATTATTGCTGGTTGCGCGCTGTCCGGCGTCGCAACAAGCAGCCAATTCTTGCTTTTCCTGAAAAATGTATCGATCCCAAAAGCGGCTCCCCAATAGAGATTCGTAGCCGGGCTGTCTCCATTACCGAGTGACGCTGAGACCGGAACGATCCCCTGATTCACGTTGTCGCAAAGTGCAACGAATACGTGAACTACAGGAACGGAGTTTTGTGGCGCGACTGAGACGGTTTTAGGATTTGCGATTTGAGGTGGAGGACTTTCCGAGACGCTCCCGCCTTGGCTCGCGAAACAACCCGCCAGGCCGATGCCGGCAAGGCACGACGTCAGTACCACCCGCGGTAGCGGGTGGGTGCTCTGTAAAGGTTGTCTCATGTGGCCGCCTGACCCACCCGCTACCGCGGGTGGTACTGACCTTTGACAGCTTATGAGGCTTTTTGTTCCCGATCATTTCCTGGCGAGGTTGACGGTCGGGATAGCTCGGCCACAATCTCTTGCACGACCTGTCTGCCTTTCTCAACTTCGTCCGGACGGAAGGAGATGGCACCTACGACTGCATGGCCGCCGCCACCGTAGCGTTCGCAGATCTTTGCAATGTTGTGAGTCCGCGGAACTGGCGCCCACGGATTTGAGCCGACCGAGATTTTTGTGCGCATTGACCCACGCGTCAGGGCCACAGAATACGTCGTCTTGGGAAAGAGGTAGTAAGGGATGAACTTATTAAAGCCTTCGAAGCCTTCATCGACGAGATCAAAGTGTACGACGCCATTCGCTGAAGATGCCTGGCGCCGAATTGCGTCGAGCGTTGCGAGATGTTGTTGGTGAATCGGTTGAAAACGCCTTTGCACTTCCTGACTCGTAGCCACTTCGTCGAGCGGCTTATCTACCAAATCTGTTATTAATTGCTCCATGAAACGATCGTCAGGATCGGCTTCAATCACCTGCATCAACTGGAGAGCCGGCTCTTTCAGTTCGACGCACTGGGCCGGGGATTCATAAAGCGCGCCGTCAATGATGTGAGCCCAGTGGACGAGAGATTGCAGGGGCTCTGCGTTGAAACCAAATTGAGAACTTGCGATGTCCGCGATGTACTCAGTGCAGGATTTACGCGATGGATCGAGAAACTTTCGTCCCGATGTATCCGCACGAAAATGAGCTTCGTCTTCAGGTGTCAGGAAAGCCGATTCGTGATGATCGAACCACCAAGTGAGTCGTTCTGAGGCAGCGTACTTGAAGTCGACGATTGCATTCTCATCGCCGTCAAACATGTCCAGGTCGAAGAGAGTGCCGGGACGGTGGGCTAGTCCGGTGTAATTGACTTCGGCGTGAGGTTTTATTCGTTCCTTATAGAACCTCGTGAATGTTGCTGCGGACGCAACTCCATCGAAACAATGACCGTGATAAAGCAAACGAAGTTTCATAACCACGCTGTTCGTGTTATTTCGTGGTTAGTTCTTACAAGGCTCGATTACGGCAGCAGAGGCAGCGGGAGCTGCGGTCAGACGTCCGGCGATAAACTTATCAGCGTCTTCTTCGATCAGTTCGCCGTTGACGACCCACGCCTTTTCAGTCAGCACCTCGCCTTCCTTTGCCAGTTTTGAAGGTTCGAGAAAAATATTCCACGGTGAACCCCACTTGCGCTTGTCGCCCGTTAATTGCCGGTACCCATAATGAGCCGTCGTCTCGCGATCGTCGCGCGATTCGGATTCAGTGACCACGGTATACGGTGGACCATCTGGCCCAAAAAATTTTCGGACGTCATCGCGTGAGGCATACTCGCCGACACCGATCACTTCGAAGCCCTGGTTCTTATACTTCTCATAGAGCTTCGCTGCGACAGGTGCTTCGAACCTCCAATTGCCGCACCACGGCGCAAAATAAACTACCATCACGAGCTTTTTCCCTTGGACCAACGAGCGCAAGTCGACTGGCTTGTCGTCTTTCAAATTATTAAGCGTCCAATTCTTATAATTAACGGTTTTCTCTTCTAAGGGTGAGTACTCATGCGATTGAGCGAAAGCCGAGATTTGAGCTAGCGCAATCAGGAAAGAAACAAAACTAAATAACTTCACCATGACTTAGAACTCCTGGTAAGAATGAGTGATAAGTAATAAGTGATAAGTAATGAGCAACTTTCCGAGGTATATGTACTCCTTATCACTCATCGCTTATCACTCTTCACTCTTTAATACCGTTTAGCAGTTGCGGTTTCGTCCAGCAGCGGCGTCACCGCAGCTTCGAAAGCTTCTCGGGATCTTTCACCAATGATGGTGGTGCGAATGCGTCCTTCACGATCCAGAATAAAGGTGGTCGGCAGCGGCCCTACTCCGAATTTTGTAGCCACTCCCTGGTCGCCTAACAAGACTGTGTAGTCCTGTTTGATGTCCTGCCAAAACTCTCTGACGCCGTCGGGGCCGTCATATGTCGAAACACCCACGACAGCTAACCCCCGCTTCTCCAGATCGTGGTGCATCTTGTTTAGCTCTGGGATTTCTGAACGGCAAGGGATGCACCACGTCGCCCAAAAATTCAACAACACTACTCTACCGCGCAGGTCGGCCAACCTGAATCCTTGCCCCTCCATTGTTTTCAGTTCGACTTCCGGCGCCAGCGCAAAGCTACTGTTGTTACTTGGGGCTGTGCTGGCGGTGGGTGGTTGTGTTTTCACGTTGAGCCAGCTTTCGGCATTAGGCAATAAACTGGCCAAAGTAGAGCTCGCGAGCAGAGTCGAATAGCCAGTCGCGACGAGCAGGCCCACTGCAATGAGTATCACGCCTGACACGACCTCGACTTTGTGCAAGTGCTTTCGGAATCGACCATAGAATGCAAGAAACTGATTAATTCCGAGTCCCGTGATCAAAAACGGCACCGCTAGTCCTGCCGAGTAAAAAGCTGAAAGCACCAAGCCGCTACGCCAGCCGCCGCTCGTAGCAGCCAATCCGATGATGCCTCCGAGAATTGGGCCAATGCACGGCGTCCATCCGGCAGCAAATGCAAGACCGAGTGTAAACGAGCCCAACATGCCCCGAGGCTTATCGTTTGAAAAGAACCGTGTGTCTTTGTAGAGAGTTGAAATCTTCAGCAGGCCGATTAACTGGAGTCCAAAGGCGATGATTATGATGCCTCCGATGATTCTCACCCACGGATTGCTCGTGATTGAACCCCCGATGAGTCCAGCCGTACCTCCTAAAGCCAGAAAAATAAGCGACAGCCCGGCATTAAAAGCCAGCGAGTTAAGTATGACTGCCCCTCGCGACGATTGCGTTTGGTCTCCCTTCAGCTGATCGATGCTGACGCCGGACATAAGCGAGATGTAACCGGGTACGAGCGGCAAAACACAGGGCGATAGGAATGACAGAATGCCTGCTAGAAAAGCAATGCCGATAGTGATGTTTGAACCTTCCATGTCTTAACTTACAGTTTTTCGTAATTGACTGAGTTACCGCGGAGACCCGTCAATTATACAGGTCACCCTCGATAGCCGCGAGCCTGCCTATTCGACGTACGGCTCCGCGAGTACCTGCTTGATCGCGCGTCCTAGATTTATTATCTCGTCGTCATTGGCTCCGAAGGCGATAAAACGCACAGTTCCGCGGCGATCAATCAAAAAAGACATAGGTAACGAGTAGACGCCATAGTTGATTTCGTTCGCCCGAGATTCTGAGACGACAAAGCCGTAAGCCAAACGGTTTTTCTTTTTGAAATCGCGCAAATAAGAAAGCTCTTCCGTCGCGGTAAGCTTCTTCCCCTCGGCATACCCGTAGTAGTTCGTAATTCCCAGCACTACCAATCCCTGCTCTTTGTAGCTGTCTTGCCAGGTCTGAAGTTTAGGGAAAATGCGCCGGCATGGACCACACCACGTCGCCCAAAAATCCAGCAGCACGACGCGTCCTCGAAGATCCGAAAGCTTGATTGGCTGGTGGTCAATCCACTGCTCGCCGCTGATCTCCGGCGTATTCACGTTCGTGCTTTGGCGAGTCTCGTTCAGTATTTGAAGGATATCGACCGATGGATCGAGCGTAGCCATACGAAGACGAGCCAACTTGTGGAGATTGCCGGAAGGCAGCGAGATCGAGAATTGTAAAAGGTCTTGAATTGCCGCGACTGCTTCCTGATGCTTGTTTGCCGACGCCAGCGCTAGCGCAAGCAATGAAGTCGCTTTGAATAGTTTGTCATCGCGTTTGAACCCGGTGAACTTTTTGGCTGCCGTACCCTTCTTGCCTATCTCCACCAAGCGGTTTGCGTGGAATGCCATGCGTTCATAGTTCTTTGCTTTATAGAATTCGTTCACCTGAACCGCTTCCATGCGAAACAATTCTTCAAAATCCTCTTTAACGGATTGTGCGAATGCATTTGGCGAAGTGACCGCAGCGCAAACCAGTGTCAGGAGTATTGTCGATAGTAACTTCATGCTGCTCCATCAATTGACGTTTACCAGTTCGAACCGCTCTGGAACAAAATCGTGGAGCAGAGGTGAAGCAACACTATCTACAATCGTGCCGGCAATCAATTCGCCAGTAAGTGGAGCAAGTAAGATCCCATTGCGATAATGCCCAGTTGCGTAGACCAGACCTCGAATCCTGGCACTTGGACCAAGCACCGGCAAGTCATCGAGTGAGCGAGGTCGCAAACCGGCCCATGAATCAACCATGGGCAGAGTTGAAATGTTCGGAGAAATCTCGAGTGCGTGCGACAGAATGGAATGGACTGCACCAGCCGTCACGCGTTTGTCAAAACCTGCGTGTTCCGTCGTCGATCCAGCCAGCAGACGACCGTCGAGCCTCGGCACGATATAACCGCGCGGACTATAGATCACGTGTCGTGCGACGTTCGGGTTAGATTCAAAGGAGATCATTTGACCGCGCACAGGCTCGATCGGGATGCTTGGCAGAGGTTGATCTGTCGCCACGATTAACGAAGACCATGCGCCGCCGGCAATGACTACTGTCGATGCACTGACGAAGCCACGTGAGGTCTCGACTCCTTTTACTCGATCTCCTTCAACACGAATGGCTTGAACCGGAGTCGCGGTCACCAGTTGCACGCCTGCACGCGAATTTGAAGTAGCAAGCGCGCTCACTAAACGACGGTTCTCGACCTGAATATCCAACGGAAACTTTAGGGCCGCTGTCGCCTTCTCAGAAACGCGAGGTTCGAGTTGTCGCAGTTCATCTTGAGTCAGTTTTTGTACAGACAAACCGGCACGTGCTTGCCATTCAAAACGATGATCGATCTCTTCGCGATCGTGTTCGGTGAACGCGAGATAGAGTGTGCCCGTTAGATCGAGTTCTACGTCTATGCCGGTCTCTTCTCGTAACGCCTCGGCAAATATGGGATACATGTCCCGGCTGCGGCAGCAGAGCCTGAAAAACGCGTCAGCATCATCTGCTTCTGCTTGCGGGGCCAACATACCGGCCGCTGCCGATGACGCTTCAGCACCGAGGCTGCCACGCTCGATAACAATCACGCCGGTCATGCCTCGCGCTGCCAATGCATGCGCGACAGCCAGACCGATCACACCGCCTCCAACGATTACGATATTGGCTGATTTCGGGAAGTCATTCATCACGTGTTTTTGGTCTTGGGCCTTTGGTCTTTGGACTTTGAAATCTGTATGCTAGGACTCTTTTCAAAGACCCAAGACCAAAGACCAAAAACCAAGATCAAAGCACAAAGTCAGAAGCACAAATTCGAATTATGAAACATACTATCACACTGATTCCGGGCGATGGCATTGGCCCAGAAGTCGCCTCCAGTGTCGTGCGAATCATTGAAGCGTCGGGTGTAGAGATCGCTTGGGAGACGCACTATGCAGGTGCACAAGCGCTGGAGAAGTTTGGTACGACTCTTCCTGACGAACTGCTCGAATCAATCAAGCGAAACAAAGTTGCGCTCAAAGGTCCAATTACGACGCCGGTCGGAAAAGGCTTTGCCTCAGTCAACGTGGGCCTGCGGAAGGCTCTCGATCTTTATGCCAACCTTCGGCCAGTGCGAGCGCTGCCAAACGTTCCGTGCCGTTATCCGAATCTCGACCTGGTTGTAGTCCGTGAGAACACTGAAAGCTTGTATTCCGGATTGGAACACGTCGTTGTTCCTGGGGTCGTGGAGAGTCTCAAGATCATCACCGAAAAGGCTTCGACTCGTATTGCACGTTTCGCTTGTGATTTTGCGCGGCGTGAAGGGCGCAAGAAGGTTACCTGTATTCACAAGGCGAACATAATGAAGATGTCCGATGGCCTTTTTCTGGAATGCTTTCGCAAAGTCGCGTTGGATTACGCGGAGGTCGAGGCGGCAGACATGATCGTCGACAACGCGTCGATGCAGCTTGTGATGAGGCCTGAACAGTTCGATGTGCTCCTCTGCGAGAATCTTTACGGCGACATTATTTCTGACTTGTGTGCGGGCTTGATTGGTGGACTCGGTTTAGTTCCTGCGGCAAACATCGGTGAGCTTGGTGCTGTGTTTGAGGCGGTTCATGGCTCTGCGCCGGATATTGCGGGCCAGGGAGTTGCGAACCCGACGGCATTGCTTCAGTCAGGCATATTGATGTTGCGGCATCTCAGTGAGCGGGATGCGGCGGACAGGATTGAGAAGGCGATGTTGGAAGTTTTTGAAGATGGGAAAGTGCGGACTCGTGACGTTGGAGGTACGTCAAAGACGGCCGAGTTCGCTGACGCCATCATCACCAAGATGAGTGATTAGCTGAACGAACTGCTAACGAACGATGCCGGAGTTGTCGAGGGCGACGTATGTGCTCGAGTCAAACAACCCCAGCCACGGATCTGACGCGGGCGACAAAAACAACTCCGCATACACCTTATCGTTGAACGTATCAAGATCGCTGCTGCGGCGGTCGGCAATTAACCAGTCATGAAGCTTGGTGTGCATCAAGTACTCGTTCCGTACCGTGTCCAAGGCGATGTACGACTGAAGCTTCACGATCAACCCCGCGAGAGCCTGCTCCGGGGGCATCTTTGTCGCGTCAGCCAGCAGCGCTTTTTGAGTTTGTCGCCGAATTAAGCCAATGCTTTGCTCATCCAACCGCGCACCGTCGTAATGAAGCGAAGCGATTTGTTGCCAGAGATACTCGTCAGTAACGTTACCGAGCGCTCCCGATTGAGCAGTCATAGATCTCAAGAGAATAATTTCAGTACCCATCTTGGTCACAGCTAGTGGACCAATTTCGAGAGCTGTGGGCGTGCCATCCTGCGCCCTTCGAATCTTAAAGCCTTCCGGAATCTTTCCTCCTGTTTTTTCAATGTCTGATGCCCACGCCAAGTTGATTAGTTTCAGACGAGCGGTGTGGTAAGTGGAAAGAGCTTGAATGACGGCCGCGTCAGCTGGTCGCGCCAACTGCTGGAAGACCTCTTCGGCTTCGGTCAACGCGCGCAGAAAAGCGTTTGGACCATAGAGGCCCGGCAGCGCATCGATCGGCCTTCCATCAGCAGCAAGAATGTAATGAATGCTGTTGCCGGTGACGGTGCGTTCAATCCTGCGTCCATCGCCGAAATCGATCGTGATGTGAGGCGCGGGACGCACGGACTTCCAGTGCAGGACGAACTTCTCGCGCAGAAGCTTTGATACGGCGACATTCGAATAAAGAATAGTTCGGAAAAAGCGACTGTTCGCGCAGCTAAACTCTTCATTCAGATTCCCCAATAACCGCAGAGAAAGAACCGGTTTGCCCGTTGCGCGCGCGACGTTTTGAGCTTTGGAAAGATCCGTGTACCAGTAGAGCCGAGAGAGGTAACTATCCTTCTGTTTGCTCACCGCGTCGAGTGCAGCTGACAAGCGTTGCCACTCACCAGATGAAGCCAACAACGGTTGTGAGATCTGCCGATTAATCTCGTCTCGATGGATTTGAAACAGCGCTTCCAGCCCGGCTGGTCCGATTGCACGCAACTCGGCGATTGCGGGCTTAGCTTCTGCAGCGTCAGTGGAAACAGCTTTGCGCGCCAGTGCCTCCGGGGAACTGTCGGCAAATGCCATCTGGCCGAATGCCAGCAACATGAACAGGACCAGCAGACTCGAGAATTTGGGCCTCATGAGGGCCTCCTTGGTTGGATTGGAATGGACGGACTTGGGGAGGTTGGCCCTTTGAATCGAGAAGGATAGATCAGGGTTGTCCTTGTTGTGATGAAAAAGTTGGACTCGACGCGTAGCGTCGAGGTGAGATTAGCCCGGCCTTTCAAGGCCGGGGCGAAGATCAGAATGAAATTGTGCGTCGCGTAGCGACGCAATGAATGAGGCAAAAACGCGAAAAATGTTGTTGCGTCGCTGACGCGACGCGTGAATGACACGTACGTATTCATTCCCGGCCTTGAAAGGCCGGGCTAACCTCAACGCGACGCTACGCGTCGCATTCTGAGTCGCCAGATTACTTGCCTTTCTTGGCGCGACCTGGCGCCTTTGAGCCAAGACTCTCTCTTACCTTCTTGGGTAACTTATCTCGGACGAGCTCATACGCAGTTTTCAGCAGTTCCTTCAACTCGCGTTCCGGCAAGGCGTCGTAACGTTCGAGGGCGACCCAGTGATAACGCGCGACGTACGGCGCCGGCATAATGCCCTCCTGTTCGATCAGTTCCGCAAACTTCTCAGGCGTACACTTGAATGACATGACATGATCCGAAGCCGGCTCGAGCGACAGCACCGCAAACATCTTATTGCCTATACTCATCAATAGATCATTTCCCCATTGAACGCGTTCCGTCACATGCGGCAGTGACAAGCAATATTTGCGAACAGATTCGATGTCCATAAAAGGTAAATGGAAAATGGTAAATGGAAAATGGAAAGAACGACCCGGCTATGTCAATGCAAGCTTCTTTCGTTGATCGTCCCAGCGCCAAATATTTGACTTCCCGCTTAAGTGAACTCCACCCAACCAGGTATCCAGCCCGTTGATGTCGACAAAATCAGCGTCGCCGTTCAGCACGGCCGCACCAGTGGCAGTCATTTCAAACGTTGCTTTCAGCATATCGTCTGAACTACGGTTTCCATTCGAATTTCCGTTGCTGGTTTTCAAAAGTGGTTCACGTGCGTCGACCAACTGACTCATTGCGATCCAGAACTGTGAATCGCCCAAGCCATAAAATCGTTCGGCATCGGCAAAGCGCGGAAAGATCTCGGTGAACTTGTGCAGTCCATTTTCAATAAACTCCAACCCCTTATTCTGAATGCGACCAAGTCCGTTTCGCACAAATGGGAATCTTTCCAAATGAAGTCGGAGCGCTTGTTTCAGAAAAGGCATCGCCGCGAAATCAATTTCAAGTAGTCTTTCGATCTCGGTTGGGTCAGGTGAAGAATATGCGGCCCATGCTTTTGTCGCCAGTTCGAATTGAGCTGGTGATACTTCGCGGCGCGCGGGAAACAGCGATGCCATCTGCTCGGGTGTCAGTTCACCAAGTCCGCGGAAGTTTGGGACGCCCGGATACTCCCCAATAAAAACCAAACTCAGTCGCGTGTTACCCAACTCGCGTTCGGAAAACCAGTCGAGCAAATAAAGAAGGTTGATCTGGCAGAAAAGATCGTGTTCGAACCACAAGACCACTTCGTCGTGCTCGATATATGAGGCGAGCTTCTCTTCCTGAACCCGCAGCCCATTCTCA
>DATEDU010000345.1:0-13397 GCA_035281525.1 Pyrinomonadaceae bacterium
GTCGCCATAGCGATACAATATCCGTTGACTGCGTCCATCAACTCTTCGAAGGTTCGACTCTCGGGCGCTTGATCTCGAACGAAGGATGAAAAGGTGCGCAGCAATTCAAGAGTCTCCATTGCCGGAAGCAATCTTCGTCCCCACTCCTGAGTTAGACACTCTCTCAAGGGCTCGAATCGGAATGTGCCGCGATTGAACAGCACATCTAAGTTGCGAACGAGCTCGCGCATAGTCAGTGGCTTCGCTGCTTCCAAAGACGCCGCAACGCGCCGCACTATCCTGTCTAAATACTGATTCTCCGACGTTTGGCGATTAACAGACTGAACTGCGGCCGATTGACTCTCCAGAGCATTCTCCCGCTGCGATTCCGCAGCCGATTGTTCGCCGAAACTCAACGGAACACCACGCCGGCGTTCTTTAGTTCTCAAACTCCCCAACGGCCCAGCTTCAACACCGGCTTGGCCTAACAGAAAGTCATATAAGTCGTTGTAGCTGGGTTCGGAATTCAGGACATAATACGTAAGCCGCCGTAGCGGTTCCGGAATAAAGCGTTCATCTTTCCGATCAAACAGCACCGGCACGAATTTCAGACCGCTGCTGCGTGTGTCGTAGATCTCCTGGGTGATGAGCGTGCCTTCCCAATCGGCCCCTTTTCCTGCGCCAGGCACTTCATGACCACGAAAGCGCCGGTAATAGGTTTCTGTACACACGACTACAACAAAGTCGGCTTCATCCAACTGATCCAACATCCAGCGTGGCCAGCCGATGGTCGGAGCACCATTCAGGTACTGATCCAACCGCGCTTCGATGCCATCACCCCGAAGCCTCTCGGATAGTCCAAGGACTCGCTGTCGATGGTCATCAGAGTCGTGGGAGTAGCTGATGAAAACTGTTATGGCACTCATGATCTCAATGCGTGTGGGCGTCAGCTTTGCCGGCGAGGAGTGCGATTGCGTGATTCAACACGGGTTTGATGACCGCAAAGCTTTCGCGGACGGCTTTCGGGGAGCCGGGCAAATTTACGATCAGAGTCGTTCCACGAATGCCGCAAATCCCTCGTGAGATCATGGCCATCGGCGTGTGCTTCAGAGTCTCCATGCGCATCGCTTCCGCAAGCCCGGGGGCGTGCCGTTCGATTACTGCTTTAGTTGCTTCAGGAGTGTTATCGCGAGGACCGAAGCCAGTGCCCCCGGTCGTAATAATAAGATTTACATCTGGACGGGCGGCAAACTCGCGCAACGTAGCAGTTAATGGTTCGGGATCGTCGGAGAGGATTCTATTCTCAATAATCTCTGCACCGAGCTCTTTCAGCAATTCAATGAGCGCTTCACCGGACTCGTCGCGTCGCTCGCCGCGCGAGCATGCGTCACTAGCCGTGATCACAACTGCGCGTATCGTGACGTTCATTGGTCTTCCAGGTGTTTTTGCCGCGCCCAAGCTTGCAGTTTTTTAACCCACTCCAATCTGCCGATTTCGAGGCTTTCGAGGATAAACTTTGAGATCGCCTCGCCAGTGACCTGCGGCAAGACCAGACTGTTCTTGCTCTCAGTGTATTCCTGATCATGAAGAACAAAAATGTGGAGTTCATCTCCAGCGAACTGCCATGCTTCGGGTATTCCAAAGGCAGCAAATACGGGGAGCTTTCGAATGCTGGGACTTGAGATGTTTATGTCGATAACGAGTTCTGGAGGCGGGTCTTTGGGCAGATTAATACGCTTTCTCCCTCTCATGCGGCTTTCATGCTTGGAGTAGAAACAGCAGTCAGGCTCAAAACCACGCTGAAGATCTTTTCGTTTGAAGGTGGTCGACCCGTATGATGTACACTCAATTTCAAACACTTCTGTTAACAACGCGACTACTAACTCAAAAGTGCACTTGAGTTGTTCGTGTAATGCCGAATTACGGTTAATCAATAGCTCTCCACGGTCATAAGTGAACCGTGGCATAGCAGCATCGGGGTGATCGCGAAGCAAAGACTCATAAGTAGACCAGCTGATGTTATGAAGGAGAATTCCATCCGTGAGGATTTCCGTTACGCTGGTTGAGTCGCTAACCGTACCCATAAATCCATCGCTCTTTCAGAGCTGGCTGGTGGTTTGTTATCGATCCAGGGGCGTCGTGCTTCGCTACGCTCAGCACTTGCCCCTGGCTACCATATTTCGCACCTTTGGTGCGAAAAAGGCTTCCTATCTTCGCATGTGTTCTTTTAGCCAGCAACGATCCATTACTACCAACAACCCAGCATCCAACGCTCGTTGAGCTGCGGCACGATCGATCACGCCTTCCTGCATCCATACCGCCTTCGCACTGACCGCAATCGCTTCATCAACGGCTTTCCCAGCCTCATCTGAACGGCGAAAAATGTCCACCAGATCAATTTGCCCCGGCACATCGGCCAATGACGGGTATGATCGGTCGCCAAAGACTTCCGTTTCGTTTGGATTGACGGGAATGACTTTGTATCCGGATCGCTTCATGTAAGAGGCGACCATGTGAGAAGCTCTGGACGGAGCAGACGACAGCCCTACGACTGCAATCGTGCGACACTCGTCCAGGATTTGTTGAATGGTTTGTTGCCCGTTAATTTCCAAATCTCTTAATTCACGCTTCCTACGCGCACCCACCCGCTACCGCGGGTGGTACTGACCTCATCACCGCATGCTGCACATTAGCTCACCGCTGCGCCGACCTCATGCAACTCTTGTAACGACCGAACTCTCAACCGCGAACTCCCTCCAAACGCTCCCAGAGCTTCAACGATCGCCTGAGCTCCCGTCATCGTGGTCACGCAAGGCACGTTGTACTGCAATGCTGCACGTCGAATCGCCTGCTCGTCAAAATGCGAAGCGCGACCCAATGGAGTATTGATGACTAGCGCTACGTCGCCTTGCTTGATGTAGTCAACGATATTAGGACGGCCCTCGTTGACCTTGAACACAGTTTCAACTTCCAGACCAACTTCACGCAGCCTTTTAGCCGTCCCGAACGTGGCAATGATGTCAAAGCCCAACCGCGCCAGCTTACGCGCGATGAGAACCGCTAATCCTTTATCCGTATCGTTCACGCTGAGAAACGCCGTTCCCTCCCGAGGCAACGTCAAGCCCGCGCCCAGCATGGCCTTCCCATAGGCCTCTCCGAAAGTTTCACCGACTCCCATGACTTCGCCGGTTGAATGCATCTCTGGGCCAAGAATCGGATCGACTCCGTGAAACTTCACGAATGGAAAGACGGGAGATTTGATGAAGAAGCGATTGACTGACAGGTTTTCAGGCAATCCAAACTCGATCAAAGGTTTGCCGGCCATGACGAGCGCTGCAATCCGAGCTATCGGTACTCCCGTCGCCTTCGAAACGAACGGCACAGTGCGCGACGCTCTGGGATTAACTTCGAGCACGTATACACGATCGTCCTTAATCGCAAACTGGATATTCATCAGACCGCGAACTGATAGTGCGGTCGCGAGCAAGCGCGTGTAATGCCGCATTGTTTCGACATGGCCCGGATCGATTTTCACCGGCGGCAACACACACGACGAGTCTCCGGAGTGGATTCCCGCTTCTTCGATGTGTTCCTGGATACCCGCGATGACGCAGGCCGTCTCATCAGCCAGAGCATCGACATCAAACTCCGCTGCCCGCTCTAAAAACTTATCGATTAGGACCGGCCGGTCGGGAGTAAACCCGACTGCGTTACGGACATACTTGTCGAGACTCTCCTCGTCATACACGATGGCCATCGCTCGGCCGCCGAGGACGTAGCTGGGCCGCACAAGCACCGGGTAACCAATCTGCTCTGCAATCTCCTTTGCCTCTGCAGCTGTTGCTGCCATCCCGCTCGGCGGTTGAGGAATACCCAATTCCTCGAGTAAGGCGCCGAAGCGTTTCCGATCTTCCGCCAAGTCAATCGACTCAGCAGTCGTGCCAATGATTGGCACGCCGGCTTGGTGCAAACGCATTGCGAGATTAAGGGGCGTCTGGCCGCCGAACTGAACGATTACTCCTTCCGGTTTCTCGATATCGACGATGTTCATCACGTCTTCAAACGTCAGCGGCTCGAAGTACAGACGATCCGAAGTGTCGTAATCGGTTGAGACCGTTTCAGGATTGCAGTTGACCATGATCGTCTCGAACCCAGCATCGCGTAACGCAAACGCAGCGTGACAGCAGCAGTAGTCAAACTCGATTCCCTGCCCGATGCGGTTTGGCCCCGAACCGAGAATCATGATCTTGCGCCGGCTCGTCGGTGCAGCTTCATCTTCAGCTTCATAAGTCGAGTAAAGATATGGCGTGAAGGATTCGAACTCGGCTCCGCAGGTATCGACTCGCTTGTAGACAGGCAGCACGCGCTGACGTTTCCGATAAGCGCGTACGTCGTCCTCAGATCTTTCCGTCAGATACGCTAATCGCCGATCTGAAAGTGCTGCTTCCTTGAACAAACGGAGAAGTTCAGGGGGGATATCTTCCAGCTTTCGGCCTTCAATGGCCTGCTGAATCTTCATAACTTCCTGGAGTTGCTCCAGAAACCATGGATCGATCCGCGAGAGACGATAGATCTCGGATATGGACCAGCCGTGTTGCAGCGCGTAAGTAATGTAAGAAAACCGGTGCGAGTTTGGACGAGCAAGTTTGCGTTGCAACTCATCATCCGGCACGTCTTCAAGCCGCAGCGGTTTCACGGCTTCAAGTGAGCGCAAACCCTTGAAAAGTGCTTCCTTGAACGTGCGGCCAATGGCCATGACTTCGCCTACAGACTTCATCTGCGTCCCGAGCACGTCTTCCGCCTCGCGAAACTTTTCAAACTCCCACTTCGGAATTTTCGCTACGACATAATCGATGGTCGGCTCGAAGGATGCAGGAGTCTTTTTCGTAATGTCGTTCGGTATCTCGTCGAGCGTGTAGCCGACCGCAAGTTTTGCTGCAATCTTGGCGATCGGGAATCCCGTGGCTTTTGAAGCCAGAGCTGAAGAGCGTGAAACGCGGGGATTCATTTCGATGACTCGCATTTCACCGTTTTCAGGATTCACGGCAAATTGGATATTCGAACCTCCGGTTTCGACACCAACCTTGCGAATTACGCTGATGGCCATGTCGCGCATTCGTTGATATTCGACGTCCGTGAGTGTCTGAGCGGGCGCCACGGTGATCGAATCACCTGTATGCACGCCCATCGGATCGAAGTTCTCGATCGAGCAGATGATCACGACGTTGTCGGCAAGGTCTCGCATTACCTCGAGCTCAAACTCTTTCCACCCGAGAATTGACTCTTCAATTAACACCTGGTGAATTGGTGAAGCAGCGAGGCCGGCGCGAACAATCTCTTCAAACTCCTCTGGGTTGTAAGCCGTTCCTCCACCGGTACCACCTAGCGTGAAAGAAGGTCGAATGATAGCTGGATAGCCTGTGGTGTCTACGACCTCTTTAGCTTCATCCCAAGAGCTCGCGAATCCGCCCAAGGGCATGGGTAAACCAGCCTCGTCCATCGCAGCTTTGAACAGTTGTCGATCCTCGGCGATTTTTACGGCTTCACGCTTTGCGCCTATCATCTCGACGCCGCACTCTTCGAGAACTCCCGAATCGGCCAGCGCCACCGCAAGATTGAGCGCTGTCTGTCCGCCCACAGTTGGGAGTAAGGCGTCAGGCTTTTCTCGGCGGATAATCTCCGCAACAGTTTCTGTTGTTAAAGGTTCGACGTACGTAGCGTCAGCAGTTTCAGGATCGGTCATGATCGTAGCCGGGTTGGAGTTGACCAGCACGATCTCATACCCCTCTTGCCTGAGAGCTTTGCAAGCCTGCGTGCCTGAGTAATCAAACTCGCAAGCCTGACCGATAACGATAGGACCTGAGCCGATGATTAGGATTTTGTGGATATCAGTGCGTTTGGGCATTACCTGGGAAGGTCAGCGATGCATCTCGAGTCTCTTCCGATAGTCCTCTCCTTCGATTTCGATGACGTTGCACATTTCGTAAAGCCGCGATCGTAGCCGAGCTCCGATGCGGTCTTCGAGCGTTGTCATTTCCTGAATACGATCAGAAGACACCTTCTTGCTAAACGTACGTCGGGTTATTTCCGGCTCCGGGGCGCTGTCGATGCGCGCTTCATCAGAATAATTCGTTGTGAATATCGTCAGCTTCTTATCGTTGTAGCGCTTGTTGATGATTTGGTACATGGTGTCGCGCACCCAGTCCGTCGGAATTGTTGCACCTAACTCGTCGAGCACCAAAACCTCCGCCTCATAAACGGGGGCAAGAACGCGCAATTCGGATGTTTGTGATATGGGGTTGTAGGAATCCTGGATTTGCTTCAAAAGCGAGCCAAACTCATAAAACAAACACGGAACGCCCTTGGCAACTAGTCCTTTCAACGTCGCGACGGCGAGATGTGTTTTACCGACTCCAACTCGGCCAGTTAGAAGAAGACCCTTCTCGACTGCAGGATATTCATTTACCCACGTCTTGGCTTTCATTCGTGCCCAATAAAGTGATCCAGTGCCATGGGGGTCCTCATAATTCTCAAAAGTGCAGTCAGCATAGCGAGGTGGTATCCGAGCAGCATCCAACAACCTGTTGGCTGCTTTGGGCCGGCAGGTTTCGCAGATCCTTGCACCTTTACCCGGAATGATTTCCACCCCGGTACCGAAACAAACGGCGCACACGTCGGCTACGGAAGGATCGTTGTCGCGGCTTACCATGTGAAGTATTTTTCTACTGGAGTTATCCGACGGCATCACATTTTGATTTGAGTCGCGATTATAACACCCGCAGATGCAAAAACGGATCGGCGATGGTAATGTTTTACGCGGTTCATGCTCAACGCTTACATTAGTGGTAAATTGCCACCGACAGGATTAATTCAAACAAAACATGAATTTGTTGCATTCACTCCTGAGCAAGCTGGGCCTGCGTCAGATTGATGCCGAACGACACCCCATACGAATCTTTTTGTTGGACGACGACACACGGCGTCACAAATGGTTTGCTGATCGGTTCAAAGGTGATTTCATAGACGTGGCTCACGACGTCGACGAGGCTCAGCGGTTTTTGAGCAATAACTCGTATGACGCTCTGTTTCTTGATCACGATCTACATCCCGAACACTACAACTCCGACGAGTCTGATGACGAACGCACGGGTTACGCGATTACTTGCTGGTTGGCCGCGAATCCCGAGTTGCAACGAGCTGCGACGATTATGGTCCATACGAGAAATGCTGATGGGGCGATGCGGATGGTGGAAGAACTAAGACGTGCCGGCCGCAGTGCTGAGTATGTTCCATTTCCCTACCTGGCCGAGCGCATCCGCCACTTCTGGCGCCGATAAAAGGATAAAAGGTGAACAGGCAAACAGGGTAACAGGAAGTTCCCGATGAAAATGCGACGGTTCATAAAATGGATAGCTATCGCGGCGGTAATACTTTTAGGCGTTTTTCTCGCAGTGATCGCTTATGAAACGGGCGCTGTCACCATCCGTCACGAAGAGGTGCGAATCCAATCCGGAGATGTTGAGCTTGCAGCCACTATTTCGATTCCACGTTGGGGGTCAGGTCCATTCCCCGCGGTTGTCGGTGTGCATGGCTCAGGCCCCCGCCGCCGCCAAGACCAGAGCGGGGATTGGCGGCGTTTAGTACCTCACGGGATCGTAGTGCTTACCTACGATAAGCGTGGAGTCGGCGAATCTTCAGGCCGTTTTCAAGAAGTGCGATTAGCTTCCAGTGAAGAGCAGCTTCGCACTCTCGCGGCTGATGCTCGTGCTTGTCTGGAGTTCCTGAAAACACATCCGCGCGTAGATCCACAGAGGGTAGGTTTTTTCGGTGGGAGTCAGGCAAGTTGGATTATACCGCTCGCTGCTGATGGTCGAACAGATGTTGCTTTTAATGTGATCCTCGCGGGAGCAGCCACGTCATCGGGCATAGAGACGCACTACAGTCTTCTTACAGGTGATGGCCATCGGCCTGTTGAACCGCTCAGCTCAGAAGAAATCGAACGCAGGCTTGAATCTTATAATGGCCCTACCGGCTTCGATCCCGTGCCGGTGCTTGCGCGCGGGAAAACACCGTCGCTCTGGTTATTAGCTGCCCGAGATCTCAGCACTCCGGCTGAGCGCAGCAGGCAAACACTTGAGAAATTAAGAGAGCAGGGCGCCCCTATTACCGTCAAGGTGTATCCGGATGGTAATCATGGCTTGCACGATGTATCGACGGGAAGACGATTACCTTACGTGGAAGACACGATCGAGTGGCTAAGGAAACAAGGAATTCTTCGGCATTAAGATGGATGTTTGAAATGCGAATTCTAGCCCAACAGTTCAGGCGCAGGGATGCGTGGGGCAGTCGGAGTCGTGGAGCGGAGCCGCGACGCGGACCGGGGCGTGTTCTCGACCGTAAGTCGTAATGAGTACTACAGACCCGACGATGATTGCCGCAGCGACAATTAATCGCAGCGTTATCCGCTCGTTTGCAAATACCCAACCCAACAACACTGCCACCACCGGATTCACATACGCATACGTCGCAGCGCGCGCGGGAGTGACGTTGCTGAGTAACCAACTGTAAGCCGTGAACGCGACGAGGGAACCAAAGAGCGTGAGATAACCGAGCGCAACAAGCGACGCCCAGGAGGTGTTTGCTAGATTGAGCTGGTGAAAGTCGCCCGTAACGAGACCTAGTAGTAAAAGCAAACTGCCACCAGCGAGCATCTGCATTCCTGAAGCCATCGACGTTGACGCCTTGATCGGATGTCGACTCGAATAAACCGAACCGGTCGCCCATGCCAGGGACGAGAGCATCACCACACCCGAACCAACCAACTCCATCGACAAGCTTTCATTAATGCCGCCCAATCCGTCACCAACCAAAAGTGCGACACCAGCGAGTCCGACCAAAACTCCAAACAACACCTTCCCATTTGGACGCCTTTGACTAATCGCCCAGTTCAAAAGCACTACCCACAGAGGCTCCGTCGCAATCAGCAGCGCGGCGAACCCTGAGGCAATGTACTTTTCGGCCCACGTCACACCTCCATTGCCGCACAGCAGCAACAACGCACCAAGCATGAACGCCCTGGGCCATTGCGAGAGCGACGCGCGAATGTTTTCACCACTGACGGCGGCCCAAGTGAACAGGATCGCACCGGCCAGCAGAAATCGTGTTGCAGCCATCAAAAACGGCGGCAGCGTTTCAATTGCGTAGCGAATTCCAAGGTAAGTCGAACCCCAGATTAGATACACTGCGGCGAAAGCGAGCAGGATTACGACACGGGGTCGAGTCATGAACGGTGGCGATCTTTACGAGTTGGCAAAGATCTTGGAATCAAAGGTATGCTCAACGATTTTTCTGTCACTGTTTCAAGTAACGAAGTGCAACACATCCTGATTCAAAAACCTTTGACTCAACTAGTTTTAATTGCAATCTCTCCGGCAGGCTAACATCATCGAACAACCGTCTCCCTTCTCCTACAACGATTGGCTGAACGACAAAATGATATTCATCAACTAGACCAAGCTCTATAAGTTGTGAAGGAATGTCTACACCACCGGTCAAGATATTGTTGCCCGGTTCTTGTTTCAATTTAAGTATTTCGTCCTTAAGGTTCGTACGAACAATTCTTGTGTTTTTTGCTTCAGCCCTGTCTAACGATTGTGAGAAAACAATAATTTTGTTGGAGTCAAATGCTTGAGCAAATTCGTTCATTGCTTTTGACTGTCCGGAATGGTTTTTCGCGACATCGGGCCAAAAAGGAACCATCAATTGATAGGTTTTACGCCCAAAGACGAGTAGGTCAACATCTCGCAAGAGGTGCGCATAATATTCATGTATTTCGTCAATACCACTTAATTTGGTGTGGTCGCAGCAGCCATCCAGGGTAAGGTTGATTGCGTAGATTAGATTTCTCATTTGATTGCTCTTAGGTGTGATTGTTCTTGTACGCGCGAGGGTTTTAAGACTGTTTGAGTCTCACTAGGCGATTGAAGCGATTGGTGGCCAGGGACGGAATCGAACCGCCGACGCCGGCCTTTTCAGGGCCGCGCTCTACCAACTGAGCTACCTGGCCAACCCGACTAGAAACACCTTACCGGCCCTAAGGGAACGTCTAGTGCTTCACTTGGCCCACCCAGTGAAGCAAACCAACGGGCCTGTCGAACCGGATGTGGGAAGGTCGCGAGTATAGGAATCCCTTAAAGAACTGTCAACTTTCCTCAACATTCTAGAATTTGTCGGAATCATCACAAAAAGTCGTTGACTGGCAACCCAAGACGTGTATAATCCGTCGCGTTGAGGGTGGGGCTGACGCCCAAACGTGAGCTTGTCGCAAGACGCCATCCGATTCAAAATTGATAGTGCCCGCCAGTGCCAGCTCGGCCGCCGATCGCGCCCCCCGCAGTCGCTACCTTCGAGCTGGCACAGCTTTTTCTGGACAAGAATTAGCCGCGGATTACGCAGATGAGCGCGGATCTGAAAAAAAGCCAAGCAAAACAAAATGCTTTTTCAGATCCGCGCTCATCTGCGTAAATCCGCGGCTGAAATTCCTGCGCGTTTGAGTAACGACTCGGCCTCGCGACTAGCTTCCCGAAGCAGAGACTCTTCGTCAATCGTTACCAGGTTTCCATCAACCATTACCGGCTGACCGTCAATAACTACTGCTTTAACGTCCGCAGGCTGGGCAGAATAAACCAGTGCTGATACCACATCGGCTGGCTGAGGCAGTGAATGCGGCGAATTCAAGTTTACGACGATCACATCAGCACGTTTGCCTACTTCAAGACTTCCAATTTCATTCGCGAGGCCCATCGCTCGGCCTCCATCGCTCGTTGCCATCCGCAGCACACGATTTGCCGCCAAAACTTCTGGACCGTGCAGCGCCTTTTGCAACAAAGCCGCTGTGCGCATCTCGGTAAACATGTCCAGACGATTGTTACACGCAGCTCCATCCGCACCGATAGAGACTGAGATACCTTCATCGAGCATCTGTTTGATCGGAGCAATCCCTGAGCCGAGTTTTAGATTTGACGATGGACAGTGGACCACATTCGTTGACGTTCGTTTGAGGATCGAAATCTCGTTTTGATCGAGATGAACACAGTGCGCCAGCGC
The DNA here is from genome assembly GCA_035281525.1 of Pyrinomonadaceae bacterium. Lineage (GTDB taxonomy): Bacteria > Acidobacteriota > Blastocatellia > Pyrinomonadales > Pyrinomonadaceae > PSRF01. The sequence goes on from DATEDU010000345.1 coordinate 11,086, forward strand.
GACGTGCCGGCCCGTCAATCCTAATGAATCAAGGTACGCAACGTTGCGTAAGCCAGTCTCATGTTCGACGAGCTCACACTCCTGACGATTTTCGGAGGCATGTGTGTGCACCATCACTCCGTGCGTCCGTGCCAAGCCAGCAACATCATCAAGAAGTTCGGATGTGCAACTCACAGCGAAACGTGGCGCAAAGCAGTAACGAATACGACCATCGGCTTTACCGTTCCACTCGTAGAGCAAAGCCACCGATTCCTCGACTGATGCTGCGGTATCTTCATGCAACGCTGCAGGCACTTCGTCGCCTTTATCCATCATGCACTTGCCGACTGTCGCTCTAAATCCCGTTTCCTCCACCACCTTGAAGACGGCGTCTGTGTGATTCACAGTCTCCATCGTCAGCGCGCACGTCGTACCGCCTTTAATCAGCTCCGCTATACCTAAGCGTGCCGACGTTCGTATTGACTCGGGTGTATGAGCTGCTTCCATCGGCCAGACGCGTTTTTTCAGCCAATCAATCAGGCTGAGATCGTCGGCCGCGCCGCGAAAGAGTGTTTGGCAAAGGTGAAGGTGAGTTTGGATAAATCCTGGCAGGACGGCACAGCCCCGGGCGTCGATCTCGAGTGCGCCTTGCGCAGAGCCACCAATGCTCGCGATCCGGCCGTCGCGTATGAGCAGATCGGCGCTCACGATGGAGTCGCGATGGTCCATCGTAACGATGGTGCCGTTCTTGATGAGAATTGAGTCAGACATAAAAGAAAGGTGTCGGGTGCCGGGTGTCAGGTGCCGGGATTCAACTCTTAACAACTAGGTTTTCATCCGACATCTGGCACTTGGCACCGATACCTTACCTTACACCAGACAGCGCTCGGTTAGGACCACGACTCCTAAACCGAGCGCTAATTATTATCGAGGTTGTTGTTTATTTTTTGTCGCCGGCCGCTGCCTTAGCAGTACCAGCATCGGCCGTGGCCTTAGCGGTGCCAGCCTCGGCGCCTGCCTTGGCTGCTTCCGTCTTCTCTTCTCTAACCGGCATGCCCAACTTCACCTTTACCTCTTTCTCGATTCGTCGCAGCAGCTCCGGATTTTCCTTCAGTGACTGTTTCGCATTTTCGCGTCCCTGCCCGAGTCGATCCCCTTTGTAAGAAAACCAGGCGCCACTCTTTTCAATGACCCGGTGAAGACTACCGAGATCCAGAACGTCACCTTCTCTCGAGATGCCTTCTCCATACATGATGTCAAACTCGCACTCTCGGAACGGTGGCGCGACCTTGTTCTTTACAACTTTCACTCTCGTGCGGTTACCAACGACGCGATCGCCGTCTTTGAGAGCGCCGATGCGCCTGATGTCAAATCGTACAGAGGCATAAAACTTTAGCGCCCGGCCGCCGCTGGTGGTTTCGGGATTGCCAAACATCACACCAATTTTCTCGCGAATTTGATTGATGAAAATGAAGCAGGTGTTGGATTGAGAGACGATAGCGGTCAGCTTCCGCAACGCTTGTGACATGAGCCGAGCTTGTAAACCGGGCAACGACTCTCCCATCTCTCCATCGAGCTCTGCGCGAGGCACCAGAGCAGCGACTGAATCCACGACGATCACGTCAACGCCATTGGAGCGGACCAGTGCTTCGGCGATTTCCAAAGCTTGTTCGCCTGAATCGGGCTGAGAAATCAGCAGCTGATCGACATCAACGCCGAGTTTACCGGCATAGTCTGCGTCGAGCGCATGTTCTGCATCGATGTAAGCGGCCACGCCTCCGGCCTTTTGGGCCTCTGCCACAATGTGAAGGGCCAAAGTCGTTTTGCCCGAACTCTCGGGCCCATAGATTTCCACGATGCGACCTCGTGGTACGCCTCCAACTCCGACTGCAATGTCGAGGCTTAGCGACGTCGTCGAGATCGCCGGCACATCAGATACTTCGCGCTCGCCGAGTCGCATGATGGATCCCTTGCCAAACTTCTTTTCAATATTCGAGAGCGCAGCTTCAATAGCCTTGCTCTTATCCATACTTCGATCGTCAGCCATTGTATACATCTCTTTCTTCCGCTCCTTTTCTCACGAGGCGTGTTGCGTAGTCCACCAGCAGGGTGGGCCAGCATAACACATCTAAAGCGAGAATGGAACAGTGTTTCACGCTTGCAACAGCGATTTTTATATCCTGAGGGTGAGAACGCGTAAGAATACTCCAGCGGGTGTAATCTCGTCGAGTATTCCCCACGATTTTTTTCGCGAGCTATGAAGTACAACGATTACAGGCGCGCCGAGTACTATGCCTCTCATTTCGCGCTAACCTCAGAAAAGTTCGCAGGCA
>DATEDU010000346.1:0-2040 GCA_035281525.1 Pyrinomonadaceae bacterium
CTCCCGACCGCAATGTTATTCGCTGAAAGCCTTTTAACTCCTTGACCGGCCGCGTCACGCTCGAGGCATCATCTCTGATGTAAAGTTGCACGACCTCGTCACCGGTTCGTTGGCCAATGTTCTCCACTTCCACATTCACTGTTAACTGTCCATCAGACGAAATGCTCGTGGTGCTTAATTGTGGTGGTCCAAATTTGAATTGTGTGTAACTGAGTCCGTAGCCAAACGGATAAAGCGGCGTCACAGGTACATCGAGGTATTTAGACGTGTATTTCTGATCCGTCGGCGGCCGGCCCGTACTCTTATGGTTGTAGTAGATCGGCACCTGCCCCAGGGTGCGCGGAAACGTGACCGGCAACTTTCCGCCCGGATTGACGTCGCCGAACAGCACGTCAGCGATCGCCGGGCCAGCTTGCGTTCCGGCAAACCACGTTTCCAGAATCGCAGGGGAATTATCAGCCAGCCAGTTGATGGTCAACGGCCTGCCATTCATCAACACGACGACGTACGGCTTGCCTAATGCGTGAATAGCCTGGATCAACTCCATCTGCCGGCCGGGAAGATCCAGTGAAGTGCGGGATGCCGCTTCCCCACTCATATCAGCCGTCTCTCCGGCAGCGACGATAGCAACATCAGCATCACGCGCAGCGTTCACCGCTTCTTGTATCGAATTCGGCCCTCCAGGTACGGTCGCGCTGCGGGCCGAACTCTCGGCAACACCAGCAGGTCGCGCATCAAAATTTCCCGTTACTCCGGGGCCTTCAATCCCCACTCCCTTGGCGTAGAGAATCTTCGCTCCGGGCACTTTTTCTCTGATTCCCGCAAGCAGTGTAACCGTGTCCGAAGGTTTGCCATCGCCCGACCACGAGCCGAGCATCGCTTTAGGATCATCAGCCAGTGGTCCAATGACGGCTATTGATCCAACACTTTTATTGAGCGGTAGAGTACCGCGTTCATTCTTTAGGAGTACCAGAGATCGTGCGGCAAGCTCACGAGCTGCCGCGACATTCGCCGTGTTGAGGACCACCGCCCGTTCGCGGGCCTCGTCAGCGTAAGGTCTCTCAAACAAACCGAGGCGAAACTTGATCCGCAGGATACGTCGTACCGCTTCGTCAATGGTCTGTTGCGTAACCTTGCCGGCCCGCAGTAGCTCACTCGCATGCTTAGAATAAAATTGGCTTACCATCTCCATGTCGGTGCCGGCGTTCAGCGCGTGTTGGGCCGCTTCCGCCTCGGTTGCAGCCAGCCGGTGATTCATCAATTCCATTACCGCCGTGTAATCACTAACCACAAAACCATCAAACTTCCATTCGCCGCGCAACACCTCAGTTAGCGTGAACGGGTTAGCTGTAGTTGGTACGCCATTGAGATCATTGAATGCACTCATAAACGTTCCCACGCCGGCGTCAACGGCCGCTTTGAATGGAGGAAAGTAAATCTCCCGCAGAGTCCTCTCAGACATGTCGGTCGTGTTGTAATCGCGCCCCGCCTCAGCGGCGCCGTAAGCTACCCAATGTTTCGCGCACGAAACAATCTTGTCAGGCTTGCTGTAATCGGCACCCTGAAATCCGCGGACTCGCGCAGCGGCCATGATTGAACCAAGGTAGGGATCCTCACCTGAACCTTCGACGATGCGTCCCCAGCGTGCATCGCGGGCGATGTCGACCATTGGCGCAAAGGTCCAGTGCAGACCGCTCGCTCGCGACTCCGCTGCCGCGATGCTTGCCGCACGCTCAACCGCAACTGGGTCCCAACTGGCGGCTTCACCAAGCGGAACTGGGAAAATCGTGCGGTAGCCGTGGATTACGTCGAAGCCGAAGATCATAGGAATCTTCAACCGCGACTGCTCCACTGCAACTCTTTGCAGCTCATTTGTCTGTTTGGCGCCACGTACATTTAACGTGGACCCAAGCAGGCCTTTGCGGACAAGTTCGAGATGTTCTGGTCGATACTTTCCATCGCCATGTCCATCGAGTTGCTGAAGTTGCCCCAGCTTTTCTTCGAGGGTCATCTGCGCGAGCAGTGCATCGATCCTCTTTT
>DATEDU010000347.1:0-27276 GCA_035281525.1 Pyrinomonadaceae bacterium
AAAACCGCCGAACACACAACTCACTAGCGAGTTCGCTCCAAGGCGATTGGCGCCATGAATTGAATAGTCACACTCACCGGCAGCGAGCAAGCCCGGTATGTTGGTGCGTTGATTGAAGTCGACCCATAGTCCGCCCATCGAATAATGCACGCCCGGAAAGATGCGCATCGGCACGTGACGCGGATCGTCGCCAACGAACATCTCGTAGATTTCAAGAATCGCGCCGAGCTTCCGATCGAGAGTAGCCGCCGGGATATGCGTCAAGTCCAGATAGACCTGGTTTTCACCACCTACGCCTTGGCCCTCGATACATACCTGGAAGATCTCGCGAGTGGCGATGTCGCGCGGGACCAGATTGCCGTACGCGGGATACTTCTCTTCGAGGAAATACCACCTTTCGCTCTCGGGAATTGAGGAAGGAGATCGAGAGTCTCGCGGCTGCCGTGGCACCCAAACCCGACCGCCTTCGCCTCGCGCCGATTCAGACATCAAACGCAGCTTGTCGTCCCCGGGTATTGATGTCGGGTGAACCTGTATGAACTCTCCGTTCGCGTATTGAGCGCCCTGCTGGTAACAAGCGGATACCGCACTTCCCGTGCAGACCATCGAGTTAGTTGATTTTCCAAAGATCAAGCCCGGACCGCCCGTGGCCATGATCACTGCGTCAGCCGCAAACGCTTTCAACTCCAGAGTCTGCAAGTCCATGGCAACCAGCCCGCGGCAGACCTGATGTTCATCGAGCACCAGCGACATCATCTCCCAGTGCTCGTACTTCTTAACTTTGCCCGCTACTTCAAAACGTCGAACCTGCTCATCCAGGGCATACAACAATTGTTGTCCGGTCGAAGCTCCGGCAAATGCGGTTCGATGGTGGCGTGTGCCGCCAAACCTGCGGAAGTCAAGCAAACCTTCGGGCGTGCGCGAGAAGGGAACACCCATGCGATCGAAGAGGTAGATGATCGCCGGCGCCATTTCGCACATGGCTTTCGCAGGAGGTTGGTTCGCGAGAAAGTCACCTCCGTAAACAGTGTCGTCGAAGTGTTCCCAGGTTGAATCGCCTTCGCCCTTGGTGTTGACGGCGCCGTTTATCCCGCCTTGTGCGCACACTGAATGAGAACGCTTTACCGGAACGACTGAGAACAGATCGACGCGATGACCTGCCTCAGCGATCTTCATCGCTGCAGCGAGTCCGGCAAGCCCACCTCCGACGACGGCGATCTTGATTCCGTTACTCGCCATCTAGAGGAGACCTCCGAGCAAACCGCCTGGGCGTATAAACGCGACCGCCGCGTTGATTCCCACGATTAGCAGCACAACGCCAAAGGCAATGCATGCATACCCTGTCAAACGCTGAGCGCGCTCGCCGATCGTTATTCCCCAGTCCACCATGAACAGCCAGATGCCGTTCGCGAGGTGCCACACCGTGCTAGTAATCCCAATCATGTAAATGATGAAGATGGGAATCATTTGAAACTCGCGCGACACGATTTCGAAGCCCCGGTCCGGCTGATGGGCGACTGAAACGTCGTTCAATCCAGGCACAAGTCCAAAGCGGAAATTCAACACGTGAAAAGTGATGAAGAAGAAAAGTATGACTCCGGTAATGCGCTGAATGAGGTAAAACCAGTTTCGCGGATAGGGATAGTTTAGGTTGTTGGGGCGAGCCTCAATGGTGATGATGAGACCGTAAACCGCATGGTAAATCAGCGGTAAAAAGATGCCGCCGATTTCTACAAAGATGATGTAGGGAATGGACTGAAGACTTCTAACCGCGCCGTTGAACGCTTCGGGCCCGCCCAAAGCCTTGGAATTTGTATAAAAGTGTTCCAGCAGGAAAAGGCCAAGAGGAATGATGCCGGAAAGCTGATGCAGCTTGCGCAGGACGAAAGTCCTGCTCAATTGAATCGCCAAGGACGCACTCCTTTGACGTTGAAAGCATATAGTGGGACAACGAAAGGCAGCGTTGGCATGCTAGCCAAAAGTCGGAGAAGGTACTGCTTGAATAAGATTAAGTGCAGAACGATTAAATTATAGTGGCTCGCGTGAGAAAAGCAAAAGCACTTAGACTCAAGCTGTTATTCTCACCCGGCTTCAGCCGGGTGACTAGAGAAACCGTTAAAACGGTTTCCGTCCCATCATCGCTAACGTCAACACCCGGCTAAAGCCGGATGTGAATGAGAGAAGTAATTAGCGTCACTGTCTTCTAGTTGAGAAGATCTAATTGAGACTGAATGACACCTTCTTCGATCAAAGCGGCAGGAACAAAAGGTTGATGACGCTGAATAAATTCAGCAGCTTCTTCAGCAGTGAGTGGAGCTGAGAACAAGTAACCCTGGCCAAAGTTACAACGCAGCGCTTTGAGTTGCTCCAATTGCTGTTGTGTCTCAACACCTTCCGCGACAACCTGCATGCCTAAGTTGTTTGCGAGTGTGTTTATGGTTCTTACAATCTCGGAGTTCTCGCCGTTCTTCCCGATTCTGCTGACGAATGACTGGTCAATCTTCAACGTCTTAACCGGAAACTTGTGAAGATAGCTCAACGACGAATACCCGGTGCCGAAGTCGTCAATGCAGAGGTGAACACCCAGACCGCACAGCTGCATCAACATCGAGCTGGCAATTTCTGCGTTTTCCATCACCACACTCTCGGTGATTTCGAGTTTCAAATGATGAGGCTTTAGACCAGTGTCTTCCAAGATGTGTTGGACTTGAGCTACGAGATCGGGTTGCGCGAACTGTTTGCCGGAGAGATTCACATTCAGAGTGAGCGGTTGGATGCAAATCTCCAGTTCCCACTCGCGCATCTGCCGGCAAGCTTCGTGAAGAACACGCTTGCCGATATCTACAATCAGACCGGTTTCTTCGGCGATACTGATGAACTCGAGAGGGCTCACCAGGCCTCGCTCTGGATGGTGCCAGCGCACAAGTGCCTCGAAGCCAGAGATTTCGTCAGTCTCGAGATTGATAATTGGCTGGTAATACACTCGAAACTCATTGCGTTCGATTGCGCGACGCAAATCGTTTTCAAGCTGGAGGATGGCTACAGCGTGAGAGTGCATAGCCGTATCGAAAACTTCGCACCGTGCTTTGCCGCTTTCTTTTGCGCGATACATAGCTGTGTCGGCATCACGCAAGACGTTCTCAGGATCGGTGTAGTTCCCGGTACTCAAAGTTATGCCGACGCTGGCGGTAATAAAGACTTCATGTCCGTTCAAGTCAAACGGTCGCGTTAACGCGTGCTGGATCTTCTCAGCTACAGCAATAGCTTGAGTTTCACCTTCCAAGCCGTCGATCAGAATAGCGAATTCATCTCCACCCAATCGTGCGACCGTGTCCACTGGCCGCATACATGTTTCCAACGTGCGTGCGGTGGCAATTAAAAGTTGATCCCCGGCGATATGGCCCAGACTATCGTTTATGTTTTTAAAACGGTCCAGATCCAGAAAAAGTACGGCGAAGAGCACATCATGACGTGTTCTGGTGCGCTCGATTGCCAGCTTGATATGTTCGGTTAAGAGTGCGCGGTTCGGGAGATTGGTAAGCGCATCATGAAACGCGGCGTGCCGAAAGTGCTCCTTGCTCTCTTCCAAAGCACGGCTGATTCGTTCTTGTTCAGCAATGTGGCGGCTCAGCTCTTCGACGTGAAGTTCCGCCTGCTCAGCGCGTTTCCGCTCAGCTTCTGCACGAGCATGCTCAGCCTTTTCGGCTTCTGCCGCTGTCGCCCGCAGATCATTCAAATACTTATGATATGTGAAGTAGACGATGACGATGACTGGTAATGGAGCGACGACGGCGTAAAAGCCCCATTTGTCGACAAAGAAAAGGATCGTGCCGGCAGCCGCTGCGCCGGCAAAATATGTGATCGAAGTCCAGAGATAATGTGTGTGCCACGTGTGCCAGATCGGTTGATTGGATTTAAGTGCGAGGCCAATACCGACTATGGACGTGTTCGCAATGTACTGCACCAGCGCCATCGCCGAAAGTACCAATATGAGTGAGCGACCTGCGCCTGCATTCCTTACATCTCCGAATGCAAAGTTCAGAACTGCAATGGTAACAAACGTCGAACACGCCATTACTCCCGAATTGAACAGAAATGTGATTGGTTTTTTGCTGATGCGGAGGCCTGAGCAAAGACCTTCGATGGCTCCGAGCAGGACCGCTGATGGACCACCATAAAGAAGTATGGTTAGAAAAATAAGTGTGTCTGAGACCGTTACGTTTGTGTTGACACGAGGTATCTGTACCGCCAGGCGAGAGCTGATGATGATAGTCATCGCTCCCAGCAACAGAAAACGCACGTCGATCTGAGGCGTAGGCAGGTTGAGCACGGCCCAGCAGCACGCAAAGGTGCCGAGCACTACTACAGCCCATTTGTACGGTCTTGTAAGAATTTGTTTTCCGACTAAACTCACGTTGCTGCCTCGACTGGAGCGCACTAGTTGTGCAAATAGATCGTGTCGTAACTGCTGGCGATCGAGTACCCGGCTCGCTGGTAAAACGTCAGCGCGCGCGGAAATTTTTCGTTGACAGTGAGGCAAACTGTCGCTGTTCGCGACAAGAGCAGGTGCGTTAGTTGAGAGATGCATTTGAGCCCGTAGCCTTGACCTCGTTTTTCCGGCGCTACGTAAACACCTTCGAGATACGCTGCGTGAGCTGTTTCGGCAATGATGTCCGTTTTGAAGATCAAGTGACCTTCCTCGACGAGGACCCAGATACGCTTCTGAGAAATGCGCCGGCCGACGCGTTCGTAAAACCCCTTTCGATCCTTCGTCAGCGGATTGACCCCACTTTCGTGTAGCGCCATGGCGGCGTTCGCGTTGGCGATCAAATCGAGATCGCCGAGTGTAGCAATGCGCAGGTCCGGCACGGGTTCAAAATCAGTGGGAGTTGTCTTGCGCTCGAGCAGAAGTTCGCGACTGACCAAGCGCACTGCATGTTGATCCGGTGCGTAGTGATGCCAGAAGCATTCAACTTTGTCTTGTTCACCTCGGATCAGGTGCGTAAGCGCGCAGCTTTTGGCGAGATGCGCGAACGCTTTAATACATTCCTCATTACCGGTTTCAAATATCGTTGCGTGGCCCAGAAGTGCGACGCCTGCCAATTGTCCGTCAGCTTTGCGGCATCCATAGAACGTGCCGCGGTTCAGAGGACTAACCACCCCGTTGTCCCGAATGAGACTGGAAAGATAAACCGTGTGAAGTGGTCGATCAGTCAGGAACCATTCGACTTCAGCCCAGTCATGTTGCGTGAGCGGTTGAGTTTGCACAGGGCGGCTCGGACTGATTGAGTTCTGAAAATCCGGCGCTGATTCCCGTTGCATCATGGTCAGAGCCATTGAGCTAATTCATCGATGCCGTAAGATCGCCATTGAGCAACGCAAATGACGCCACCATAAAGATGTCGCCGAGGACGACTCCGTTACCGAGAATGAGTCCGTCACTCGACAATCGGCCGCCGTCACCCAATACGACGCCGTCACCGAGCACTACGCCATCGGGAAGCAACAGACCATCGCCGAGAACAACGCCGTCGCCTAGCACGACTCCATCACCGAATAACGCGTGCGAGGGCAGAAAGACCTTCCCATCGCCAAGCACAACGCCATCCGAAACCATGATCTTGTCGCCGAGTACCACGCCATCGCTGATCAGGGCTTTGTCACAAATCAGGATTCCGTCGCCGAGGACTACACCGTCGCCGAGCACGACTCCGGTTCCGTAGACCTTCTGATATTTCGCAATGAGGTTCGTACCTTTTGCGTAATTGTAGTTAAGCAAAATGCCCTGTCCCCAAGTGAACGTATGTCCGGCAATCGTAGTTTTGGGAGTGGGGAGAGTCGTCGTCTTCAAGAAACGCGTTCCAAGTGGCGTACTGGCCCACGTAAGATCAGTGCGAATCAGTTTTGCCAGGCGAACGGCGCCTTCAACGTTCAGTTGTCCAGCACCCTGTTCCAACATGTTGGCGCCTTTAAGCTGTTGCGCTGTGTACATGAGGATCATCTTGATCATGTTCGGAGTGAGTTTTGGGTTGGCGTGCAGCAGCAGGGCTGCGGCGCCAGCCACCAATGGCGTAGACATCGATGACCCACTCAAGCGCATCATGCGCTTTCTGTAATCAGAGTTATTGATGGCATGTATCCCAGGGTTGTTCGCGAGCAGGTAATTCGGAACGATCTGGTCCTGACCGTTGATTCTCTCTTTCGTGAAAGCTTCAGGTGCAATCAACCTATTTCCCGGCGCCACGAGATCAGGTTTAATCAGATTGTCGTAACGCTTCACACCATTCACGATTGAGTAACTGCGCGTCGGACCGCGAGAGCTATAGGTTGTAACCGTGTCGTCAGCTCGGCTATCTGTTCCGTAGCTGTTGCTGGCGCCGACAGTGATCACTGACGGCTCATTCCCCGGTGAATGAATGTGTCCGTAGAGCTTCGTTCCTTTGGAGTCTTTACCGTTGTTGCCGGCAGCGGCGACGACGACGATTCCGGCATCAACGAGGCGACGAGCAGCGCGACACAACGGGTCGTTTTTGTATGAGTCGATGGCCAGAGTCCCAAGACTCAAATTGACGACTTTGATGTTGTACTTCTTGTTGTTCTTGTCGCTGAGGGCGTTGGTTGGATCGCTGGGCTCGAGAATCCAATTCAAAGCCTTAATCAAAGTCGAGACCTGGCCGGTGCCCTGCGAGTTGAGCACGCGCAGATTAACGATTCCAGCTCTCGGCGCCACACCTCTGTAGTTCTCGATCTCGTCACTGCTGAGAAGTAATTCGGCGCTGTTTTCAGTAGCAATTAATCCTGCGACGTGAGTGCCGTGGCCGTATTTGTCTACCGTACCTTTCCCGTCGCCCGTAAAATCTTTCTCATAGATAATCCGATTTAAACCGTCATGGTCACGGAACAGGCCGGAATCGATTACCGCAACGTTGACGGGATCACCCTTTAACTCACTGTTGCCAGATTGAGAGCGCATGGCGATCACGCCGGTCGTGTTCTCGAGGTGACCGATACCACCGTCACCACCCAGTTCGAGACCAAGCAATTGCGTAGCATGCGTTTCGCGGTCCAGTGAAATGTAGGCAGTCAGATTACTCGCGGCGAGATCCTCAATCGCGTTTACCGGTAATTCGATAGCCAAGCTATCGAGTTCTTTGAATTGTTCGTTAATCGTGACGCCGTGTTTCCGCAACATGTCACGGAGTGCGGCGTTGCGAATGTTTTCTGCTTGAAGAATGACCCGAACTCGATCGGAATTTCCGTTTTGGATCAGCTCCCGCAAGTCGGTCGAGACTTTATCGCCCTCAAAACCGGCGTTATCAGCTACGGTTTCGTCGGTGTCGCCTTGATGTACCGGCTGGAATATTTGGCTTAGCGAAGAATTTTGGACGAAATATTCATCGTAGACATCCGGAGTGGCCGCGCCGATTACGCGCAGCTCACGGTTGTTGAGAGCGGCCTGCAGGTACTCAGAATTGAATGCGGATGCATGAGAACCGATAAATTGGTAGAGCTGATCGAAGAAGAGAATGACTTCTCCATCGGCTTTTTTAACGTCATCGATCACAGATTTAAAACGCGCGTCGACCTCCCCGGGAGTCTTCAGACCAGCAAAAAAAGCATCTGTGTTAAGACTAAAGAGCCGCTTTGAAAGCAGCGCGGCCGGAACTTCGCCGGCCGCGATCCGCTGCGCAACGCCTGCGGCAACATCATGCACATTGAAATCTGTGTTCTCGATTAAGACCGGATGACGTGGACTCGAAAGGACTTCGATTGTTTTGTTAATCGATTCGGGTTCGGCACTAACTGGCTTCAACGTTCCCTGGCGAGCCAATTGAGTGAGATCAGTGGCGTAACGCGCAAGCACTGGGTAAGTATTGCTAGAGGAGTTTTTCTTTTCAGTTTGGGCTTGTGTGAGAGTTAGAGGGAGAAAACTTCCACAAGTTGTCGACACCATCGACAGGATCAGAAGCCAGGTAATCTTGGGGGCTGTTCTTTTTCGCATTCAGAGTCTCCGCTAAGTTTGGCTCTTGGGCCAGGGCAACAGATTTTGCCCACGACCGGTTGGGCAAGGCTTGTGCCGGGTGTGACCTGAGAGGGACTAAGGGTTTTGCTGAGGGTTGAACGCGAAGAGTTCATTCCAATTGACTTAGTGCGGTCAGGATGGCCGCGTTAGTGGTCAGAGTGACAACGTGTTGTTATAGTCTGCCGCGTGCAAGAGCTTACTGATCACACTGCGACTGAGCTGGCCCATCTCATCAGATCAAAGAAAGCTTCTCCCGTCGAGATAGCAGAAGCCCACCTCGACCGTATCCAAAAGCTCAATCCAAAGCTCAACGCAGTCGTCACTCTCGCTCCAGATGTTCTCGATCAAGCGCGATATGCTGAACAGTCGCTGATGAAAAATGCCGAGGTCGGAGTCCTTCATGGAGTGCCCATCACAATTAAGGACACGATCGAGACTGCGGGCATACTCAGCACCAGCGGCAGCCCAGCCCGCGCTCAGTTCATTCCAGAGCATGACGCGCCCTCCGTTCGACGCTTGAAAGCCGCCGGAGCAATCATTCTCGGCAAGACGAATATGGCCGAGATGGCGATGGACTACACATCCGAGAATCCCTTGTTTCCTCCGGCTAATAACCCCTATGACCCAACGTGCACACCCGGTGGATCAAGCGGAGGCGAAGCCGCTGCGATCGCCAGCTGCATGTCACCGGCTGGACTGGGCAGCGATCTGGCAGGTTCCGTCCGAATTCCGGCTCATTTCTGTGGGATAGCAGGGCTGAAACCGACGACTGGACGAGTGCCGGGCGAAGGCCAATTTCCACCAGCCGTTGGTCCATATTCGCTGGGCGCGGTAATTGGTCCAATGGCGCGCACCGTGGCGGATTTGCGCCTGATGTTCGGTGTTTTAACGGGTTCAGTCTCTTCGACGATCGCCGTAAAAGGCTGTCGCGTTGCCTGGTATACCGCGGATGGCGTCGCACCGGTCACGGAAGAAACCAGTCAGGCCGTCGAACGAGCTGCACAAGCTTTGAAAGAGGCTGGGCTGATACCGGAACATGTCCGGCCACCCGCTGTCGAACGTGGTCATGAGTTATGGCTCAAGCTGTTTTCGCGCGCTTCTGTGGTCCAACTTCGCGACGTGTACAACGGCTTCGAGGATCAGGCAGGAGCTTTCGTGCGCTGGCGACTCGCTACGGCCGACGACAGTCCTCTGCCGCCGCTCGATGAGTATATTCGAACGTGGATGGAGCGCGATCGGTTGCGGTCGGTATTAATGAATTGGATGAACAACGTTCCATTGCTACTGGCACCGGTCGGCGCAGTTCCGGCAATGAAGCATGGCGAACATAAAGTGACGGTTGGCGACCGCGCGATGGGCGCATTTCGAGCATTCAGCTACTCTCAAACTTTCAATACTTTTGACTTGCCTAGTATCTGCGTGCCGGCCGGCGTTTCCAATGAAGGGCTGCCTATTGGAGTTCAGGTAGTGGGGAGGCCGAATAACGAGGAAAGTGTTTTGACTGCGGCCGCGATTATCGAAGAAGCACTCGGCGGCTGGCGCCCACCGCTATAGATTGCCGATTGCCAATTGCCGATTGCCGATTGGTCTTTGGCCTTTGGTCGTAATTCTTTGAAGATCAATTTCTAATCTCAGCGACTATGTCAAAGGTTTAAAGTTGATAACCCAAAACCAAAAACCAAAGGCCAAAGACCAATCGGCAATTGGCAATCGGCAATTGGCAATGATCTCAACTCTGTGTAATCTGTGGACAGTAATCCCCTTGGAGGCACACGTAAATGGAGTATTTGCTGACGTTCTTCTTTTTCGGGTTCATGGCGATAGTGCTTTTAATTATCGCCGCGAAGACCATCAGAATAGTTCCCCAAGCCACGGTCATGCTGGTCGAGAGGTTGGGCAAGTTCGACAAAGTCGCGAGCAGTGGGCTGAACATTCTCGTGCCGTTTCTCGACAAGCCACGCGCCGTATATTGGACCAATACCAGACCGGGGTTGACTTCCATTGACCTGCGCGAACAGTACATCGATTTGCCTCCGCAGCCTGTGATCACCCGCGACAATGTAACCATTCACGTTGATTCGGTGGTTTACTGGCAGATAACCGACCCCATCAAAGCAGTTTATGAAGTCAACGACCTGGTAGGTGGCATCGTCCAGTTAACAATTACTGGTATGCGGTCCGTCATGGGTGAAATGGATTTGGACCACACGCTCTCGTCACGCGATCAGATCAACTCCAAACTTCGACTCATTTTGGATGAGGCTACAGACAAATGGGGAGTAAAAGTAACTCGTGTCGATGTGAAGAACATCAATCCCCCCGAAGATGTGCGTATCACGATGGAAAAGCAGATGACCGCCGAACGCAATCGCCGCGCGCTTGTGTTGCAGGCCGAGGGCGATCGTCAGGCGGCAATCACTCGTGCCGAAGGTGAAAAGCAGGCGGCAGTGACTCGAGCCGAGGGCGATAAACAGTCGGCGATTCTTCAAGCAGAGGGTGCGGCGCAAGCTCGATTAAGAGCAGCCGAAGCTGAATCTGAAGCAATCACTCGTGTGGCCCAGGCGATCCCTCAGGGCGATCCGGCGCAATACCTGATTACCGCGCGTTACATCGAAAGCTTGCGCGACATGACTCGCACCAACAATTCGAAAGTCATCTTCATGCCGGTCGAGACTTCGGCCATGCTTTCCAGCGTTGGAATGATCAAGGAAGTGTTTTCACAGGCAGGAGAGAATTCGTCTGACGAGGGTCCGGTTGCTCCGAAGCCTCGACAACTCCCTAAGTAGTTGGGTCACAGAAGTTGCTCACTTGCGGCCGATCTCATGGCGGGAAATTACCGAGTACTTTGATCCTTTCGTATTCAACTCACTTCTGAGCACCAACAACTCACGTACGGTTACCGCCATCGGTTCGAAACTCAACTGTTTGTGCGCGGTGACCAGCTCTTGCGCGCTTTGCGGATTTCGCAAACGCGCAAGCGTAAGATGAGGATGAAACGTGCGTTCTTCTTTCGCAAAGCCCTCGCGATCGCAGGCCTCCTCCAACCGTCGCTGAAGCTCGCGCAGTCCTCCTGAAGCATCTTTGACTCCCACCCATAACACGCGCGGTCTCCCGTGCTTGGGAAACGCGCCAGTTTCCTCAATCGATAGCTGAATCGTAGGAAGGCCGGTTGCTGCCTTGGCTGCTGCCTTGGAGAGCCGCTCAAGTCGGGACGTTTGAACCTGTCCCAGAAACTTAAGTGTCAAATGAAGGTTCTGTTCGCGGCTCCAGCTAGCCTGGACGTCCGGCGCCAGCTCACGTAGCCGGGTGCTGTGCTCAATCAACTTCTTGCGCACAGAAGAGGAAAGTTCGACAGCGCAAAAGACGCGCCAGGTTTCCATCAATAGATCATCCAAAAATTTGTACCAGGCGGCTGGATTTTAGGATATACTCTGGCCTCCTGGAAAACTAAAAACGTAAGAAGGCCCACAGCTTTAACAGTTTACGCCCCGACTGTTTTCAGAGGTCCGAGCGGAATAATATCTGCAAGGGTAGAGTCTAACTACGAAAGTCTTCCGTTTAGCAAAGCTCTTAAACGGCCGCGATCTAAAACATTCATCGGAGGGAACCCATGAAAAGACAGAATTTCCTGGGAGCCGGCGTTGCTCTAATCCTGAACGCCCTCCTGATAGTCGTAGCATCTTCCATCACGGTATTCGCCCAACAGGGTACTTCAACAATCCGAGGGACTGTTGCTGATCCACAGGGCAACGTGGTTTCCGGAGCAGCGGTGACCTTGACCAATATAGGTACAGGCGCCACTCGCAACGCCCAAACTTCGGAGAGCGGAGTCTACGTCTTCGATTTTCTCGCCGTCGGCGACTACAAAGTTGAGGTTGAGGCCAGTGGTTTTAAGAAAGCGGTCGTAACTGACATCCATGCGCTTGTGGCCAAATCTACAACCGTTGACGTTGCGCTGGAAATCGGAAATGTCTCTGAGGTCGTGACCGTAGCGTCGGGATCCGCTGAGCTTTTGATAAACAAGGAAGACGCCACTCTTGGCAACAACTTTGTTAGCAAGCAAATCACCGATCTTCCGTTAGAGGCTCGCAACGTTACCAACCTCTTGTCGTTGCAGCCCGCCAGCACCAGGGACGGTTTCGTGGCCGGCGCACGTGCTGACCAGTCAAACATCACTCTTGACGGTGTCGACATCAATGAGGCTGAAACGAACCAGACCACAAACCCGAATTCTGACCCGGCTGACAGTACGAATGCTTTGAACCTCGTACCAGAACGGAATACGGTTTTGCGATTGAATGCGGAGGCGGTCGAAGAATTCCGCGTGACGACGGCCAACGCTAACGCGAGCCAAGGTCGATCCGGAGGCGCTCAAGTGGCGTTGGTAACCAAGAGTGGTACCAATGAGTTTCATGGAGCTCTCTTTGAGTTCTATCGGACCAAGAAGTTTTCCGCGAATAACTTTTTTAACAACCAGAATGGGATTGAGAAACCTCCACTGATTCGACACACCTTCGGTGGCGCCCTGGGCGGTCCCATCCTTAAGGATCGTGCCTTCTTCTTCTATAGCTTTGAGGGTGATCGGATTACGCGATCTCAGGCGATTGAAGAACCGCGCAATGTTCCGCTTGCCAGCTTGGGTCAGGGGTTGGTCAGGTTCTTTGGTTGTCCTCCGGGGACTGCTGCGGACGACTGTGATCCCGAAGGTCCGGTTATACCGACGATACAGACGTTGACAATACCGCAGCTAAATACGCTTTTCGATGATGTTGGCATCAACCCCCTGGCAGTCGCGGCACTTGCCGAGGCAGCAGCCAAATATCCCGCTAATGACTTTGGCACCGGCGACGGATTGAACCACGCGGGCTTTAGATTCAATACTCCACTCCCCGCCAGACGTAACTCTCATGTAGCCAAGTTTGATTTCAACTTAACCAGCAAGCAGCAAGCGTTTATCCGTGCCAACGTTATCTACGACCTGGTTGCCAAAGAAAGACAGTTTCCTGATACGCCTTCGCCGACCATTTGGTCACACCCCGTAGGCCTTGCCGGCGGACACACTTGGACGCTCAGCAACAGTGTCGTGAATAGCTTCCGCTATGGTTTCACCCGCGAAGCTTTCAGCGATCAGGGCGATTCAAGTGATAACGCAATTACTTTTCGCTTCATCTTCTCGCCGCTGATGTTTACCCGCACCGTCGAACGCATAACGCCCGTTCACAACTTCACAGATGATTTATCGTGGGTAAAGGGAGACCACAGCTTTGGCTTTGGCACAAACATTCGACTTATTCGAAATCGCAGGAACTCGTTTACCAACGCTTTCGATAACGCCATCACAAATCCTTCGTTTTATCAGGGAGGAGGTTCCACCATTTCGGACAGGGTAGAATCGTTCCAACCAACTTCCGGATCAGTGATTGGCCTGCAAAATGCCATTACCGCCTTGATTGGCAGGTTCTCTCAATACTCGGCTCTATTCACGTTTGATCGCGAGGGAACCCTTCTGCCGACAGGCACTCCCGCCTCACGGGAATTTCGCACGGAAGAATATGATTTCTATTTCCAGGATTCGTGGAAAATGACACCCAACCTGACCCTCACCTATGGCTTGCGCTATGGCATCAGCACTCCGGTGTACGAAGCGAACGGGTTTGAAGTTAGAACGACCGTTCCTCTGTCCGATTTCTTTGAGGCGAGGAGAGAGTCGGCGGCGACAGGAGTAGCCCTTAATACGCCGTTGACGTTGGAGTTGTCGGGCAAGGCTAACAATGCAGAGCCACTCTACAACTATGATAAGAATAACTTTCAACCTCGCGTGGCAATAGCGTGGTCACCCGGTTATAAGAGCGGCTTCTTAGGCAAGCTGTTCGGTAAGAATCATGAGTCAGTGCTGCGTGGCGGTTTCGCCATTACCAACGACTACTATGGCCAACAACTGGCAGTCACTTTTGATCTCAATAATACGTTGGGTTTTTCGTCCAGCCAGGACATCGCTGCGAACACGTTCAACATTTCAACGCGTCCAGCACCGCTGTTTACCGGCTTTGGCCAGGAAGTTCGGACCCTTCCCAATATTGACGATCCTGGCAATATCTCTTTCCCGCGGACGCAGCCCTTCGAGCCAGGTCCAGCCGGGTTCGCGCAGGATCGGCGCATTGAAACCTCGTTGGATCGGAATCTAGTGGCGCCGATCAACTATTCGTGGAACCTTACTTACGAGCGCCAGTTGCCAAAGGGTTTGGTGTTCCAGACCTCCTACATAGGCAGGATTGCTCGAAACCTCATCGCGTCGCGCGATACGATGGCTCTGAATAACCTCGTCGATCCTGGATCGGGCATGGATTGGTACACGGCCGCAGGAATTTTGGAAAGACTGCGCCAGGCAGGTACTGGTACAGATGCAATCGGACAGATAGGGTACTTTGCGAATCTGCTGCCGTCGAACATCGCCTTTTTGATGAATGAAAACTACTTCGGAAATCACTGGTTAGGGCCGGATTTGGGTTGTGAATTTCCTGAGGATTATTGTGTCCCGGAGAATTTGAATCAGACGCAAGCGGTTTATGACGTCGCACTCAACTTTTACGGCAATGATTGGACTGACACGCAGGATGTAATTGAGCAAGGCCTTGATCGAAACATCTTCTTCCATCCTCAATATGGAGCGTTGTCAACTCACAGCAGCGTTGCCCGATCGTATTATCACGCGGGTACGCTCAGTGTTCGGCAACGTCTGGGCCGAAGCCTGGCGCTTGATTTCAATTACACGCTGTCGCACTCGCATGACGATGCATCAGGTCTTCAGACTGCCGATCAATTCGGTGGCGCCTTCATCCCGAACCCTCTGCGGCAGGGAGATTGGTACGCCGAGTCCGACTTTGACATCCGGCACATCATCAATGCGAACGCTGTCTGGGAGCTCCCATTCGGTCGCGGTCGAACATTCTTCGGCAACGTCAGCCGGCTGACAGATGCCTTCCTTGGGGGTTGGCAGATCACTGGCATTTTCCGGTGGAATTCCGGTTTGCCGATCAGCACCCCCTTCGATGACGCTCGCTGGGCAACTAACTGGAACGTCCAGAGTAATACAGTAAGAAACGGCCCCGTCGAGACCTGCCCCGAGCGAGGCGGCAGACTCTTCGGCTGCAATACTGTTGACGCCTATAGAAGCTTCCGCAATGCGTTTCCAGGCGAAAGTGGAGATCGAAACGTTTTCAGGCTACCGGGTTACGTCAACCTCGACATGGGTATAGGCAAGTCGATCACCGCACCCTGGAACGAAAACCATAAATTGCAACTTCGCGTTGAGGCTTTTAACGTCACGAACACTCAACGCATGGGCCGCCCGAATACTGATAGTCGAACCGGATTTGGTCTCGGGCTCGATCCGCAGACTTTCGAACTGGAAGACATACCGATTAACTGGACCAGGTTTGTCAATATTCAGGGAGCACCGCGCGTGTTGCAATTCGGCATACGCTACTCGTTCTAACCGAGCTCTGGCTCGAAATAAACTGCGGGCTGGAGCTCACGCTTCGGCCCGCTTTCATTTTCCGTTATGATCCGGCTTCACACGACGCAATTCCCAAGGAGGAAGTGATGAGATTTCTGAGCCTCTTCTTCTTATTAATGATTTTTATCGGCGGTTGGCTTGCTCGCCCGACTCTGGGCCAGATGGGAAATCCAACTGGGGAACATACACTCTATGGCGATGTGAATGTCGATGAGAGCAAGGCCTCAGGTATTAATCGCCTTAGTTATGATGTGATTTTATATAACTTGAGCCGCCAAGTCTTAGCCCGCCAAACTGTAGGCAGTAACGGTCGCTATCGCTTCAATAGTCTACCGAGCGGGACCTACGACTTAGTCGTTGAACTCGAGAACACTGAAATTGGGCGCATCCGAGTCGAGATGAACTCTCCGCTCAAAACTGATTTCCGACAGGATCTTTCTCTGGAACTGAAGCCGTCCCCCGGCTCGACTAGTAAGCCCGCTTCTATTTCCGTAGACGATTACTACAAGCGATCGTCTGCTAACCAAAAATTATTTGAAAAAGCGCAAGCAGCTACCGATAAGAAAAAATATACGGAAGCAGCTACTTTTCTTAATGAACTTTTGGCGAACGATCCGAAGGACTTTCAGGCTTGGAGCGAGTTGGGGACGGTGTATTTACTTGAAAAGTATCTAACCGAAGCCGAGAAAGCATACGCTCACGCAGTTGAAGTGAGGCCCAAATTTTTCCTGGCCCTGATGAATCTCGGGCGAACTCGTATGATGCAGGAAAACTTCGAAGGCGCCATCGCGCCCTTGAGTACGGCGGTCGAAGTTAAAGCTACGTCAGCGGATGCGAACTACTATCTGGGAGAGGCGTACCTTCAGATCAAAAAGGGCTCGAAGGCCGTAGGCTATCTGAACGAGGCGATCAAACTAGACCCAGTTGGTAAAGCCGAAGCTCATTTGCGCTTGGCGACTCTGTACAATGCAGTCGGCATGAAAGACAAAGCTGCAGCCGAGTACGAAGCCTTCTTGAAAAAGCAACCAGATCATCCAAATAGGAAAAAGTTTGAGCAGTACATTGTTCAGAACAAGAAATCCTGAACCCCTCCGTTGTACACGTCTCTAATATGAACAGATCGCTTTTGACCGTCATTGTCTTCTTCTGTTTCTTTTCCGCCTTTCTTTTCCAACCCGTTACATCAACCGAAACTGAGGCCATTGCGATCACCGGCGCCACGCTTATCGATGGCTCTGGCCGCCGGCCCGTCAATAATTCGTTAGTGATTATCAACGGCGATGAGATCGTCGCCGTGGGCCGTGTCGGACAGCTCAATATTCCAAAAGACGCGCATATGATCGATGCACGAGACTTGGTACTGGCGCCCGGTTTCATTGACACGCACAGTCATACCGACCGCGGCCTCGAGTCTGATCCGTCCGCAGTGACGCAGGTATCGCAGGGAATCACTACGGCTGTTGTCGGACAGGATGGTGGGTCCGAATGGCCTATTGGAGCCTTTCTCGACAAACTGGATAGCTCTCCCACGGCACTGAACGTGGCAACGTTTGTCGGACACGCGACGTTGCGGTCACGCGTGATGGGTGAGGACACCAATCGAGCGGCTTCAGAGAAAGAAATAGTGTCGATGAAGTCGCTAGTCGACCAGGCGATGCGGGAGGGCGCATTTGGCTTGTCGAGTGGCCTCGAATATGAGACCGGCAAACCTGCAACCACTGAAGAGATGGTAGCACTAGCTTCAGTCGCCTCGCGGCACGGAGGCATTTATATCAGTCACATTCGAGACGAAGCTGATAGGACGCTCGAAGCCATGGCCGAAGCGATTCGAATCGGGCGTGAAGCCAAACTTCCTGTACAGATCTCGCATATCAAACTCGGCACAGTAGCAGTTTGGGGCAAAGCCAATCAGGCTACTGCGTTAATCAATAGTGCACGGCGGCGGGGTCAAGATGTGACGGCAGATTGTTATCCGTATGACGCGTGGAACTCTACGATCACGGTCCTAATTCCCAGCGGGCGTCACGATGACGAGAAGGATGTTGCACAAGGCCTGGCTGACGTTGGCGGTGCCGCAAACATTACGATTGTCAGTTGCAAAGCGCATCCTGAGTATGAGTTCAAGACGATGGAGGAAATCGCCAAGCGCGAAGGCATGTCGCCGGTGGCCTTGTACATGAAGATTGTGAAGGATGGTGGAGCGAGTGTCGTATGTCGTTCGATGAAGGATTCGGATATACGCGCCTTTTATCAACAACCTTGGGTAATGGTCAGCAGCGATGGCGGCATTGGCTTGAGGCATCCGCGCGGCGCCGGTTCGTATCCACGCGTGTTGGGACGTTTTGTGCGAGAACTGGGGTGGCTATCGTTGCCGGAGGCTATTCGGAAAATGACATCGTTGCCAGCGCAACGGCTTGGGTTGAAGGATCGTGGACTGGTGCGGCCAGGCTTCAAAGCTGATCTGGTCCTACTTGATTCACAGCGCGTAATAGATCGCGCAACCTTTCAACAGCCGCAACTTATTTCTGAAGGGATTGAACGAGTGTTTGTGAACGGAAATGAGGTTTGGCGAGACGGGAAGACTACGGGCCTCCGCCCCGGCAAACCATTAAGGCATGTGAGCCTGCGGAGCAGGCGAGAGCGTAAAGCCTAGGGCGTAAGCCCTAGGATCAGAGAGACGATAACAATTAGAGCCCGCGGAGCGGGCGACAGTCGACAATGCTCTGTCGCCCGCTACCGCGGGCTCATGCCTTTGTTTGCCGTTATTCCTAGGGCTTACGCCCTAGGCTTTAGGCTTTCGCCTGCTTCGCAGGCTTCGAAGAAGACAAGATACTCCCTAAGTAACTACCAATTGCTCTACCCTTTCTTTCGGAGCGATAAAAGTCCACTAATGTATAGCCAGCATCGAGCACACTGCTGAATGCTTGTCGCGAGGCTTCACGCCAGCGGATCGCGATGTCACTCTCTTTCCTCATCAATTCATTCACATCACCAGGTATTTCCAGAATGAGTCTGTCTTTAGCGATATCCTGGTTAAGCACAGGTTCACCAGTATCGCTTACAGCAAGCACAGTCGCCGCGCCTTCGACGTCCGGTAAATTCGTCGCTCCCTCGAGCTTTCGCTTCACGCGCTCGCTGTTCAGTAACCACGACACCCACAGTCGATCAGTCCCTGTGCGATGGAGAAAACTCGAAGTTTGCCCATAGTAATTGACCTTGTAACGATCCGAAATAACACCGAGGCGGCTGAAGTTTAGGTGAGCATTGAGCGACTGAAGCGGGTCAAACGTCCAGGTAATCTTATCAATCCCTTTCTGCAAAGCTTTTTCCCGTTGTGCTAGCTTTAACCGATAACCTAAACCGCTGGAACGAAATTCGCGCTTCACCGCAAGCATCTCTGAATGAAGGATCGGGCGGTCGTTTTCAATTCCGGGAAAGCCAAGAACAAACGCGATCAATTCATTTTTCTGAAACCCGCCAATTAAGACGCCCCCTATTTCGAGCAAAGGAACTAATGCAAGACTGGGAACAATTTCGCGATCAGAACACCTCCAAACTTCTTTTTGCAGATCTTCAACCGCTCTGAGCTCTGAAAGCCCCTTAACTTGACGAATTTCGATCGGTGACTTATTACTGGCTGCTAATTGGCTTGCCGCAGTCACGTCGTCCTTACTGCTTGATTGAATGGCGCACATGAGTAATATCAATTACTAAAATCCAGCGACGCGCGTAGCTCCTGTTAACATCAAAGGTTACCGCAAGATGAACGTGCGCGTAGTAAGATGTGTGTCCTGACGAGCGGTGACTTCAGGCTTACATCTTGCTTTCTGATTGATTGTTTCGACGTTAAAACCCATCGTTAATGCGTGAAATTAAGCGTAACACAAGTAGCGTGCGTTACTACAAACAGGTACTTTGTCCGAAATCGCCGAAGCTTAAACGTCCTTAATTGAGAGTAGATATATACGCCAGATAGATATGAAGCTAAACACGATACAAGAGAGAATTCAGGAACTGTTCGCGATCTTTGTCACTCAGATCAAAGGTTCGACTTCAATGAAGCGAATAGATATAAACCACTTATCAGAAGTTATCTTAGTTCCTATCTTGAAGGAGACCTTTGACTATTCCGATCTCAGGAATCTGAATGCAGAGCATCGCAACTATCCGGGAATTGACTTGGCTGATGACCTCGCAAAAGTGGCTATACAAGTAACATCGACGCCCGATAGCGAAAAGATCAAAGACACGCTAATAAGATTTGTTCAAAACGAATTGTACAAGAAATATAAACGGTTGATTATATATATCCTCACAGAAAAGCAGGGGTCTTACTCTGGAAAAGGTTTTGACAAGATTACTCAGGGCAAGTTCCTATTTGACAAGAATCGAGACATCATTGATTACCGTGACCTGTTGAAGATCATTAGTTCACTTCAGTTGGATAGAGCGCAAAAAATCCAACACCTGCTCGAAACAAATTTCGCCTCCCAAGATTTTATTGAAGAAATTGCGTCGCGTCCCCTGATCGAAGTACAGCGAATAACAGACCCTGATGGTGATGATTTCGACGATGCCATGAATCTTTATGAACTTAGGATCGCGGATCAACAACGCATCAGTATGTCTGATATCGTTAGGGGAATTCGGACAACTCAACAACATTCAGGGAGTATGCGACTTGATCCTGAGGATTATTTTCTGGTTGCCAAAATCGGGGGCCGCGTCTGGGGACTTCTTTACTTCACGTACTTTCCGACTAAAGGATACGCGTTTCTTTCGTATCTTGTAGTACGAAAGGAGCCCCGGCGGCGAACGCTTAACGAGGTTATAAGGCAAGCTGAAGATGAGATTTCTTTCAAGCTTGTCAAAGAGGCTCTTAATTTACTTACAAGAAATGAAGGATTGCAATTCTCTGGTGGATTTGTGTTTGAGGTAGATAGTCCAATATACGAAACTGAAAAAAAGAAGCAGAAACACGCAATTGCTCGGATCGAACGATTTAATTACCTCGCTACGAAGATGAGTTGGTCGTTAAGGATTGTTGAGATGGATTATATGAGACCACCATTATTAATAAACGATGAATGCGAACGTATGATGCTCATATATGTGAGTCCCAAGCAGAGAATTTCTCTAGAGCGCGAAGAAGCTGAGAACATACTCAGGTTTATCTACAATGATGTTTATCCAGATGGCTATTCTGAGGATCGGGATGAAAATCGCAAATACTGGCTTCACTTGGATCAGAAGGTACAAGTGCTAATTCAAAAGATGCCTGCTCAGATACGAATGGCAACTGTTAAAGGGATCGGCTCCCAATTGCATTAAGGCTAAAACGCTAATAACGTTTGTAAGGATTTCATGAGAATTAGATAGGATCATGCACTACTGGTCGAAGTAAGTTCTCGCGTGACGCGACGCCTCATTGAGCCGGTTAAAGTTATAAGGCACGCATGCCGCGACACTAAACCAGCAGCCCTTTTATCAGTTCGCTCAGCCACGCGATATCAATCGGTTTTGTTACATAAGCATCAAAGCCGGATGCCTTGGCGCCTGAGCGAAAGTCCGTTTCCAGGTGAGCAGTGACGGCGATAATCGGAATATTTGGCATTTCTGCATGACTTCGAATCCTGGCTGTTGCTGCGAGACCGTCCATTACGGGCAAGGTGAGATCCATGAGGATTATGTCAGGGCGTTCCTGTAATGCGAGCTGGACTGCCCTTTCACCGTTTTCGGCTTCTATGACGACATAGCCAAGCTGCTCCAATTCGAGCCGCATTAAGTAGCGCGAATCTTCTGCATCTTCGACTATCAGCACGGTCAGGCTGGATGAATCTTTTGCAAGCATTACTGTGCGGAGTTCACGCGAATGCACGTCCCACTAGCGAGCAGGGTTGACTCTATGTCGCGCTCCAATCGATGTCAAGAGATGACATTTAGAAGAAGGGGCGGCCACGGAGGGCCGCCCCTACAAATCGGTGAAGCAGTTAGCAGATCCACCTAGCTTTTTGATTTACCGGCCTCAGCGGTTGTTGAAGCCAAACTGGCACGTGTCACTCTAATATTTCCGTTAATCCCACTCGCGGAAATTGAGTTGCCTCCGGAACCTACACGAGCGTGATAGTTGCCGTGCTTCGCCTTCTCCAACGTGAAATCCGGCAGATCAGAAACAACGTTGCCGTTCATTCCATGCGCTTCCAGCTCAGCACTTACGCCTTCAGCCAAGCGCAGCTCAATGTTGCCATTAACGCCTGTCAGCCGGACGCCATCGTTATCCAGACGACTGAATGCGACCGAAACATTTCCGTTGATACCTCTGAACTCCGCGTTTCCGGTTGCTCGTGCTACGTCAACCCTGCCGTTGACTCCGGTAACCTCAACCGCGCCGTCGATCTCGCCGACAACCACTGCACCATTAACACCTGAAGCAACAAAATCCACTTGGCGGGGCAGCTTCAACGTGACTTTCTCCGTAGGGCTGGAGCCAAACAGCCGGCCAAAGAATCCGACGGTTCCGGACTTGCCGCGGACAGTCAAACTATTGGGGGTGTTTTCGATGACGATCTTGCGCCGCGCGAGGGATTCCGGGCTTTTTGCCAAGCGCTCAACGTACAGTTCTGCGGTTTTTACGTCAGCGGTTTCGACGTTAACGCTTCCATTAATACCCTCCACCTCAACCCGCGCACCGGGTGAAAGATCGAAATTCTTGCGAATTTCATCTCTCACGTTACCTTGAGATTTGGACTCGCCACTCACTGCCTCCGGAATCTCGCTCACGCTGTAGCCGGCTTTAGAGTACGACCGGACAATTCCGGCCACCGCTGCGATGCCCACCAGTAATACAACAATAATCAGTCGCTTCATTTGATTTCTCCGTGCCGTTGGGGCTAGACGTCTCAGATCCCTTGAGGGTTCCTCATCCGCCGGTCACGACGATTGTAACGACGGAAACCGCGCATTAGTTCGCTTTAGTTTCGGCTTTTTCTAGAATTCTATTGGCTTTCTCGTCGTCAAAGTCGGTGCGTTCCAGGCCGATAGCCTTGTGTTCCATTGCGGCACCGTATCACGGATGAATTTGTTGGTTTCCTCCATTCGGGCCCGATAATCGGTCTGTATCTCCGTGAAATATTGCCGCTGGTAAGACGTCGGCGCAGCATTCACCCCATCAATCGCAAAAAACAAGCCCCCGATAGTGTCGGCAACTTTTGATCGCCCACCCAACCCAAGCCCTTCCGTCCGGCGCGCCAGATTATCCTGAATCACTTCAACTTGCTTGACATAATCTTCAAGCGCTTTCGTTAACTCTTTGTCCGGTTCTTTGTTGAGATTTCTGACCGTGGTCTGCGTGTGCTTGAGCTGATCTTTGACGCTGTCGAGATAACGCAGAGCAGTGTTTGCAGCTGACTGCATGTCCCGAAGTGTAAGCGCCAGATCAAGCTGCGACTGAAGATCGCTTGCCGGTGTGTTGATCGTCGGATCCAATCGTACTTCAACGTTCTGTTCAAAAGTCTTCTCGCCAACCGTCAGTTTCACGACATAAGTTCCAGGCACAACTTGAGGGCCACGAGGTGGGCCAAAGAATGCAGTTTCTTCTTCTGCGGGTGGTCGCCTTACTTCAGCTCCTCCAAATCGCAGGTTCCACGTTGCGCGATTGAGGCCCTTTTCCTTCGGCGGCCGATCCATTTCCTGAATAAGCTTGCCCGACTGATCGAGCACCTGCAGTTTGAATGTCTGTTTATCGTCAGGCTTGTCCTTCAAATAGTACGTAATCAACGCACCATACGGCGGATTTGGACCACCAAAGACTTTGTCGCCGATGCCGTAACGCGTAAACCGTGTTGTGAATCGCAATGCTGGCCGAATCGGAAACAAGTGAGCGCTGGAGGAAAGAATCTGATTGTTTATCTGTTGAAAAGGAGTTGCATCGTCAAAGATCCAGACGCTGCGGCCGTGCGTTGCCAAAATGAGATCGTTATCCCGTGGATGGACCAGGATGTCGTGCACGGACACGTGCGGCAAATTCTTCAAGCCAAGTCGATGCCACGAAGCGCCATTCGTGTAGGACACAAACAAACCAAGCTCAGTCCCGGCATAAAGTAGATTCGTGTTTTTCGGATCCTCCCGCACGACCTGAACGTATGCATTCGCCGGCAGATTTCCCGAAATGTTTCTCCAATTCCGGCCTCCGTCAGTGGTCTTAAAGATCATCGGACGAAAATCGTCGAGCATGTGGCGATCGAAAGCGACATAAGCCACTTGCGAACCAGTGCGTGAGAGTTCGATATGAGACACGGGAGAGTTAGGACGAACTCCATCGACATTTCGAATGATATTGGACCACGATTTTCCACCATCGTTGCTCATCTGCAGGTTGCCGTCATCAGTCCCTGCCCAAATCTGCCCTTTATGTACTGGCGATTCAGCCAGGCTGATGATGGTGCCGTGATACTCAGCTGTGGAGTTTTCGAACGCAATCGGGCCGCCTGCATCTTTTAGTTTGCTAGGATCGTTCGTCGTCAGATCCGGACTTATTTGTTCCCAGGTCTTCCCAAAGTCTGTTGATTTAAAAACGACATTTCCGCCGAAAAACACTGTGTGACCGTCGTGTGGTGAAGGGATAATCGGCGAATTCCAATTAAAACGATATTTGCTGCCTTCTGCGGGACCACCCCCGCTTCCGCGGCCCCATGGGTTCACGGCCTGTTGCTCGCGCGAGCGAAAGTCGGTTCGCAAAATGTTCCCGCCTTGCGACTCTGAAATATAAACCTCGGGATCCTCCGGGTGGTTGATGACATAGAACCCGTCGCCGAAACTGATCATGCGCCAATCATCATTCATGATGCCGGCAGGCTCGCGCGTACGACTTGGCCCGCTCCAAGCACCGTTGTCCTGGAGCCCGCCCATCACGTAATAAAAGGGGAGGCGATTGTCGGCATGAATCTGGTAGAACTGTCCCAACGGAATATTGTTAACGTACTCCCACGTGTCGCCTCCGTCGTAAGATACTGCAATCCCTCCATCCTGGCCCTGCCAGACTCGTTTTGGATTTTTGGGATCGAGCCAGAAAGCGTGATAGTCGATGTGCGTTCGACCAGTTATTGAACGAAACGTGCGACCACCGTCAATCGAAACAAAAAGAGTCGATGCCACGGCATAAATATGATTCTCGTTAACCGGATTCACTCTGATCGTCGTGTAGTAGAAGCCTCTGGAAACGATTCGAGCGTCTTCTGAAACTCGTCGGAACGTTTCACCGCGGTCGTCAGATCGATACAATGTTCCTTCTTTTGCTTCGACGATTGCATAGACTACGTTCGGGTTGCTGGGCGCGACTCTTACTCCGATACGCCCAATCATCCTGGGGAGACCGTTGGTCAGCTTCTTCCAGGTTCGGCCACCGTCTATCGACTTGAACACCCCACCTTTATCGCTGCCGCTGCGGTGCGTCCAGGGCTTTCTTTCAAAACTCCACATGCCGGCGTACAAGATGTTTGGGTTAGTGGGATCGATATCGAGGTCCGCCACCCCATGCTGATTGTCAACATACAGGGTTTTGCTCCATGACTTTCCACCGTCCGTAGTCATGAAGACGCCGCGTTCTTCATTGGGCCCAAACGCATGTCCGAGTGCGCCGACGTAAACCACATCCGGATTAAGCGGGTGAATGACGATGGCTGAAATTCGCTCGCTGTCTTTGAGTCCCATGTGTTGCCAGTTCTTGCCGCCATCAGTCGACTTGTAGACACCGTCGCCGAACGACACGCTATTGCGTGTGTTCGATTCGCCTGTTCCGACCCAAATCACGTCTGGATTATTCGGCGCAAGCGCAATGTCGCCGATTGACATCGTTCCCTGACGCTCAAAGATGGGCCGCCAGGTAACCCCGCTGTTCGTAGTCTTCCACAGTCCGCCCGATGCCGTAGCCACGTAGACAACATTCGGATCTCCCGGAACGCCTTCTACGTCAGCAGTGCGCCCGCCCATGTTCGCCGGACCGATGCTGCGCCACTCGAGTCGCTCGCTGGCACGCTCGAGGGGCGATTTGCTTTGATCTTCTGGTTCGGCGGGACTTGGAGAAGGAGAGGGCGATGGGCTCGCTGATGGTTCCTGGCCGAACGTTGCTTTAAACGTCGTTGCTGTTATCAGCAGACAGATTGATAGAAGAATGACGCGGTTACGCATTTAGTCTCTCCTGATGCAGTTGTGTTAATCGCCAGAAGCGCCCCCTTCAACTGCGGACGTTCTACAACGTAGTGTCAGCAAGATTGGATTTGTATTTTGTATTGGTTTGCCGATCGGTAAACTCAACATAGATCCAGCTTGGAGGTACCTTACCCTCCTCGAGCGCAAACCAAATTGAGTCAAGGTCGTCAGGGCTGCTGAGAGCGCAGAATCCGTTCAGCCGTCTGCCATTTTGCTCGTATAAGTCTACCCAGGTGCGCGAGGCCTTCGTATTCGAACCACAGGGTGGGAGATTGGGAGCCGCGGCAAATAGCTCTTTCGGGTACTCACTCGCGTTGAAGATCATGTAGCGGTACCGGATGAACGACTGACCGCCAGTTTGAAAAAATTCCGGTCCGGTAAATACGAGGATAGGATTAGGCAGCGGCCTCTGCGTATTTGAAGCCGTTTTAGCCGGCAGCATTGCAAGACCAAGACATGCCACCAGGAGGATGAGCGTTTTTCTCGTGACTGGAGTCATGATCATTTCCTTTCAGATGGAATGAGAGATCGATTACCCTGAAGTCGGATTTGCCGTTGAAGAATGCAGGCACGAAACGGCCAAAGATTACCCATTCGCGTACGCAACTGTCCACAGATTTCACAGATTACACAGATTACACAGAAAAATAAAAGAGTATTAAAGCACGGTCTGCTTGGACTTCTCGTACTCATATCGCTGTTCGTCTGAACTGTTTTGTCTGATCTGTGTAATTCTGTGTAATCTGCGGATACAGTTCGTAGCAATCAAAATCACGCTCTTCCTAACATGTGGAACAATCCTATTGACAGTGGTACAGATTAGGAGTAGTCCTGCCAGAATCTCTGCGCGCAGAACGAAGCCGTGACGCCGTTAGGCGTGGCACCGGGGCGGCCTAATGGTTCATATGCACTCAGCGACATAGACACTGTCAATCTCTTTAACGGCCACGTAAATGTCCGCCTTCCACTGATCAACCTCGCTGGACGCGGCAGCTCAAAAGCGCAAGTCAGTATGACTTGGGACGCGCCCGCACGTCATCAAGTGTTCAGTACTACAGATGTAAATGGCAATCCTCTCTATTACGTAGGTCCGCCAAATTTCTGGACAGACGTCAATGTACATGACGGAGGCATGGGCGTTGCCGCCGTAGGAGTTGGAATAGGAGGACCAAATTTTTGCGACGTCGGAGCATTTGGATACAACTTTTACATATGGAACACCACGTTAACGCGAATGTACCTCGTCGAAGCTGACGGAACACAGCACGAAATGCGCGACGTCGCGACGGGCGGACAAGCGCTGCCGTTCACCGGTAACTGCTGGTCCACGGTTGGGCCGTCACGCGGAAGGATCTTCGTGACTACTGACGGCTTTGGCGCAACCTATATTGCTGATACGGATATTCGAGATGGGTTTGTTGTCAACAATGAAATGCCCACCGGCGGTGGAGGTTGGCTATTGCTGAAGGACGGAACCCGCGTGCACATTGCCGGGGGCACCATGCGCGATCGGAATGGCAATATGTTTTTG
>DATEDU010000348.1:0-11983 GCA_035281525.1 Pyrinomonadaceae bacterium
GCGAGCTCGGCGACAAGTGCGTCGCCGGCGGTTGCGGATTCGATCTCGCCAAGTGCGAAGGCGGCCATGCCGCGCACGTTATTGTCTTTATCGTTTTGGAGTAACGATACAAGTGCCGGCACCGCTGCCTCGTCGCCGATACGGCCAGCTGCTAAGGCGGCTCGCTTTCGTATTGAGGGGTTTTCGGCCTTTAGGAGTGTACTTAAGTCGTTGTTCCACTGTCGCTTATCCTCGGCTTCAAGGATTCGCAACAAAACATCCTGTGGAACAGAAAGGCTTGTCTTGGAGGACCTATATGAGGCACTGTTTTGCGCTTGAACGTTCGAAACTATAAAGACAACCAGGCAGCAGTAGACCAGACAAACAAGAGCGCGGAACTTATTGAAGGTCATTTGCAAACCACTAAACTACACGAATCAAGACAACACGAAATCACACTAAATGACCAAATGACAAATGGCAAATGGCCAATGGCCAATGACAAATGAAAAGGGCGCCTCGCTCTAATTGAGCGAGACGCCCATCACCTAGTTCGCAGCCCCGTTACTTCTTAATTCGCTACGCGCGAAACGACCGGAGTAGGCTTGGCCGGTTCAATCGGCTTCGCACTCTCAATCGGTTTTGCATCCGACGGCTTGGCAGCATCCGACTTCGACGCACCACCATCGGCGCTCACGGCTTTCAAGCTGCTGGCATCGAGCGGTTGATCTTTCTTAGCCTTCTCCGCTGCTGCTGCGTTCATCTGAAGCATCTTGCAGCTGCCTTCAAAAATGCCGCCTTGTTCTATGACCAGCGACGGTGTCTGAATGTTGCCATTTACCTTAGCCGCGCGACCCATTTCGAGGCGCTGAGTGGCGATAATGTCGCCATTGACCGTCCCATGAATCACTGCCACCGCCACTTCGATATTGGCATCGACTTTACCATTTGACCCGATAATTAAAGTGCCGCTGCTCGAGGTGACCTTACCTGAAAGATGGCCGTCAACTCGGAGCATCGCTTTGAATGTTGCCTCCCCCGTAACCATGGTGCCGCCGCCGACGAAGCCACTGAGCGTGCCTTCCTTGATGTCGCGGGCAATCGTTTCACTTTCAGTCATGGCCTTGGCCGAGCTGGTTGGCGTTTCCGCAGGTGACTTAGTTTCCATATTCGTATCCTGATAAGAAGAGTAGTTTCTGGGAGTGGAGTAAGCAGTCGGGTCGTGCCGTTCGGCTGGTTGTTGGTGTTCGTCCTGATCCTTAGGATTCTTTCCTATCCTCAACATTCTTAACCTCCGTTAGTTTTGGGGGGCGCGGTTGAGTCCGTCACAAATGCCATCGGGCGGTAGAAGCAACAAAACTACGCGCTTGCCTTTCAGAAGTGGATTGATTTACTAGCTTTGGCCGCTAGGTTGAATGGTCGACCGCCCGGAAGCGGGGAATCCCATCATAGACAAACTCTTGCGTTACTGTCTACCCCCTGCAAGAAAAATGTAATGTAATACGGCAGAAGTCTGGAGTCAGGAGTCGGGAGTCGGGAGTCTGAAGTCTTCGACCTAAATGACAAATGTCCAATTACCAAATGTCAAATGACCCTTCTACTTCTGACTTCTGACTTCTGACTCCTGACTCCAGACTCGTATAGCCTCTACTTTGAGTTCTCGATACTCGTGGCGAGCACGTCCTTAAAGGCGCACATGGCAGCACGCTTGGAAGCTTGAGGCAGCTTGACGTCCTTCAACTCAACGGAACTGTTGGCAACCAGCCGAGCTGATTGATAAGCAAACCCAATTGTTTTGCAGATCGGTGATAATCCGTGCGGATCTGTGGCTGGCCTTTTTCTGATCCGCGGTTTCCGCGTTTAGCCGCGGCTGCTCTTTTCTGTTGCTTCGTTGTCAACCGTAATCAGACGTGGCATTCTCAAGTTTCGAGATGACTTCCGAAAACAGAATCAAAGACCGGCTGCTGCGGCGCGTGGGCGAAGCCATCGAAGACTTTGGCATGATCCAACACCGCGACCGCATCATGGTCTGCCTTTCCGGCGGCAAAGACAGCCACACGCTGCTCGACCTGTTACTCGATTTACAGTCGCGCGCTCCAGTCTCTTTTGAGCTGCTCGCAGTAAATCTCGATCAAAAACAACCCGGCTTTCCTGCACAGGTGTTGCCTGAATACCTGGAGCGTCTCGGCGTTCCTTTTCGCATCATCGAGAGTGACACCTATTCGATCGTCAAACGATTAGTGCCGGAAGGCAAAACGTACTGTTCAGTCTGTTCTCGGCTGCGTCGAGGGATCTTGTACCGGATTGCCGTCGAGGAAGGCTGCAACAAGATTGCGCTCGGCCATCATGCTGATGACATCATCGCGACATTTCTGTTGAACGTTTTCTATGTGGGTAAGCTCAAAGCGATGCCGCCGATCCTTCGTTCGACGGACGGTCGGAATACAGTGATTCGTCCACTCGCGTATTGTCGAGAGTCTGACATTGCAGGTTACGCCGAGGCCAGACAGTTCCCGATAATTCCGTGCGACCTGTGTGGCTCTCAACCTGATTTGAAGCGCGCGCGCGTCATGCGCCTGATTAGCGATCTCGAAAAAGAGAATCCTCACATTCGTGGCTCAATGCTAACAGCGCTGAGCAATGTGGTTCCTTCGCACTTACTTGATCGCGATCTCTTTAACTTCAAAGGTCTCGCGGCAGCGGTTGGTGACATTGAGGCAGAGCTTGACTTGGCGGTAGGACACACTGACGAAGAGTTATCCCCGCAACTGGTTGAACTTTGAGGTTTGCACTTCCTCGCGCCGAAGGCGCGAGATATGGTAGCCAGGGGCAAGCTCTGAGCGCAGCGAAGAGCGCCGCCCCTGGAACCCAGTAAGAATTCCTGAGAAGCTCTGAAAGAGCGGCAGAACCCGCGTAGCACGAAATTTCTTTCGCACTTTCAGTGCTTGATGTTTCTAACTGCTCCTCCAGGGGCGTCGTGCTTCGCTAACGCTCAGCACTTTGCCCCTGGCTACCATCTTCCCGCGCCTTTGGCGCGAAGAAGCACAAAGCTCCAATCGAATACATGCCAGTAACAAAAAAGAACCGTCCCCTCGACTTGAGCGCCTTTCCGCCTGGTACTATTACTGAATACTCCACATTGGTTTGTCTGGCCTGTATCTTCGACCTCTTTACGAATCAACTGGGTCTCGCGCCGCGAACTGCATACTCGGAAATCAAACGTTATTCAACGACGGTTGAAGAGTTGATCGCGCCACAAGCTAAGCGCCCATTCTTCGATAGCGACGACAAGAACCCGCATTGTCCTTACTGCAACGCGGCGAAACGCTGGCACGCCCAGCTTGATACGTTTTCCATCGAGGGTGGGAAACAGACCGATGCACCTCGTCGCGCATTGTTGAAATCACTGCCTACCAAAGACAACCAGTTCCAGCTTCTCGAAACGAAGTCGAATCGCCGCAGCATCTTTTTTGACTGGCTGGACACTCAACGTCGCCAGCTCGAACTCGATGACGAATCCTGGTTAATCGACGCCACGCGTGTTTTTCTCGAACGAATGGAACCGAAGACCAGCTGGGCAGAAGTGTTTGAAGGATTGCGTGCCGTGCGCCGTTCGCAAAGGTTAGAGACAGGGTGGGAGCGAGACGGCAACAGGCTGTTTCTATCGCCGTCAATCTACAACGAAGTACTGGTAGTCCAGTACCTGATCAGCCGTTCGCACACGCATGGTGGTCACACATTCGAAGGTCGAACGACTTTGATGGAGTTGATTCGCCGGCTGCGTTATTCAGGTTATCTTGGCGCGCAGCAGCTCACTGAAACAGATCAGTTCGAGATTCTCGAGAAATTAGTGGAGAAGCTCGCGGGAGGCACGGCTTCGGCGAAGGTCTATCACGTAGTCGACCGGCGCGACTTCCTGGATAAGGTCAAGTCGGTTTATTCAAAATACGCCGCGTAAAACCCCATTGCTGCCGCGGATAAACGCGGATAACGCGGATAAGAAAAAAAGCCAGCCACAGATTTTCACAGATAACACAGATCTGAAAACTGAAAGGGGGAGATCAAGAAAAGTATGGGCCTAATACTTGATGAGTGTTCCCAATTGTTTTTTCAGATCTGTGGTCATCCGTGCAGATCTGTGGCTGGGTTCTTCTGATCCGCGTTTATCCGCGTAGTCCGCGGCCAAAGCGGTTGCGCTACTTTACGGCTTAGGCTGCACTTTGTATTTGTCGATCAGCTGCTGCAATCCTTCAGTAGAGCCTCCGTGGCGATACTTATAATAAGGAGTCATGTCTTGCAGCACTTGGTCGTGAAGTTTCTGATATTCAGCACGGCCTTCGCTGGTTGCCACCGCGCGAGCATAATATTCGATAGCCTTATCCATTAGTGCCTGAGCGTTCTTCAGCGCCTCAGCCTTCTGCGGCCCCTCCGGCATTGCCTTGTACTTCTCAGCAGCCTGCTGGTACTCGTTGTCGACAATGCTACCGAGCATCACATAGTTGAAAGGATCTGTCGGATTAAGTGTGCTCGCCTTCTCAAAGCGTGGCCTGCCTTCCGCTTCATTGCCGGAGGCCATCGAAAGTATGCCCATGCTCTGGTACAGATGGGGCAGCATTTCCTTGATGGTCGTGAAAGTTTGCTCGTCCATTCGAGCAGGTTTCTTGTTGGCCTCGATCAGCTCAATCGCTTTCATCCCGTACTGCGCGCTTTGCGTTACATACTTCGGATTTCGTTTCTTTGCCTCCTCCGTGCCTGCAATTGCCAGCTGCGTGAGAACGCCCACGTGTTCCGGTTCCTTCGCCAGAACCGAAGTACCGAGCTTGAACGCTTCCTCCGTCCGGTTAGCTGCGAAATACGCGTCGAGAATTACCGGCTGAATGAAATCCTGCTCGTTCTCAGCTGTAAACGTCTTTCGAAAACTTTCAGCTAACGTCACCTTCTGGGTTGCATCGGTAACGCCCGCGATCTGTCCGGCCACATATCGAGCCATCTCTTGACGAGCACCGCTCTTGGGATACTTCTTTAAAAATCTTTCGGCAGCCGCGAGTTTTGCAGCAGCGTCTGGCTCGTTATTGATAGCATTTGCTTCTTTGGCTTCGGCCTCCGACATCTCTGGCTTCTTTTCGCCCGTCGCCGGAGACGGTTGCGGTGTAGGCGTCTGGGGCAATGCCGAAGAGCAGATGAAGATGGTCAGCGAGAGTACGCAGATGGCGCGGAGCAGGAATATGGACGTAGATTTCATGATTCACACCTTAATAGGCTAAGCAACGCAAATTGGTTTTGGGGGTATGGAACAGTAGAGATATTGCGTTACGGATGACGCCGCTGGCAAGTGCAGAACTGGATTTCGAATTCAAATGAGCCGCGGATTTCGCGGATCAGCGCGGATATGAAAATAAGTCACAGATTTGCACGGATACCACGGATCTGAAGAAAACTATAGCGGTTGCGGTTCCGTTTTCAGATCTGTTTTATCCGTGAAAATCTGTGGCTGGTTTTCTTATTCTGATCCGCGTTTATCCGCGAAATCCGCGGCTAAATCTTTTCTATTAATCCGCGGCTTGTTTGGTTTCCACCGCTACCGGCTGCCGCCGGTATTTGTGAGTAATCGGCCGCCGGCGCCCAATCCCGATGGCATTCCGCGAGATGATCAACGTAGGAGGCAATTGCCGGCGCTTGAATTCATTCGCCGGAGACTCCACGCGATTGAGAATGTCATAAACCAGATCAGGATCATGTCCCTGCGCAATGATCTCTTCCGGCGTAGCCTTGCTCTCGAAATACATCTTCAACACGGGATCGAGAACGTCGTACTTTGGCAGTGATTGGTCGTCAAACTGCCCGGGCGCGAGCTCTGCCGACGGACGTTTCTCAACGATCGAGATCGGAATGATCTCCTGTTGCCGGTTGAATTCGCGCGCCAAGTCGTAGACTTCGGTTTTCAAAACGTCGCCAATCACCGCCAGGCCGCCATTCGTGTCGCCGTAAAGAGTGCAGTAGCCAAGCGCGAGCTCCGACTTGTTTCCCGTCGACAACAACAGTCGTCCTTCATCGTTCGAGATCGTCATCAGGATGTTTCCACGCAAGCGCGACTGTAAA
Source organism: Pyrinomonadaceae bacterium (assembly GCA_035281525.1). Classification (GTDB taxonomy): domain Bacteria; phylum Acidobacteriota; class Blastocatellia; order Pyrinomonadales; family Pyrinomonadaceae; genus PSRF01. The sequence continues at coordinate 6,079 of DATEDU010000348.1, forward strand.
TTTTCCGCAGCCCGCGAACTACTTTGTGCTGTGGGAGCGAACAGGTTCAGCTGTTTCAAAAGTACCTGAAACGCTTCCGTAATAGGCCGCTCAATTACCTTCATTCCTAATCGCCGCCCGAGTTCATGGGCGTCATCGATGCTTGACTCAGAGGTGAACGGCGAAGTCATCATTACGGCGAGTACGTTTTCAGCTCCGAGGGCTTCGCACGCCAGCGCTGCCACGACGGCGGAATCAATTCCTCCTGAAAGCCCCAACACAGCTGTTGTAAATCGATTCTTGCGCGCGTAGTCGTGAATGCCTAGCACCAGCGCGCGGCGAACAGTTTCGATGTCATCGCCGGGCAAGCAGCGTTCGTCGCGCACGCCGCAGTCGAGATCGACGGTGCCGATGAATTCTTCAAAGGGCGGCGCCTGTAAAATGATCTTGCCTTCGCAGTCGGCGATTATGCTGGCGCCATCAAAAATGATCCCATCATTACCGCCTACGAGGTTCACGAATACGATGGGAATGCCCGCTGCCTTTGCGCGATGCGAAACCATCTCGCAACGCTGCCGCATCTTGCCTTTATTAAAGGGCGAGGCATTAATCGAGAGCAGGACACTTGCTCCGAGTTCAATCAATTCATCAGATGGATCGGAGTGATAGAGTCGCTCGCGCCAGAACGTCTTGTCGTTCCAAAAATCTTCACATACTGCGACACCCAGTTGGGAACTGTTGGCTGCGAACAGGTGTCGCTCAGTGGAAGGTTCAAAGTAACGCGGGTCGTCGAAGACGTCGTACTCGGGCAGCAGCGTTTTATCGGAAAAGCCGAGCAACTTTCGGTTACGAATGATTGCAGCGGAATTATAGAGTCGCCGGCCGGTCGGACGGCCGGTGGGCCGCACAGTCCCAACGATGGCGGTAATGTTGTCGGTCGCGGCGATGATTTTATTAAGTGGCTCGAGGGAATGTTGGACTACGTCGCGGTCGAGGAACCAATCGAGCGAGGTGTAGCCCTGAATGCAAACCTCGGGGAGTACGACGAGGTCGGAGTGGTCCTTTTTGGCTTGTTCAATGGCTCTGATGATGCTGGCGGTGTTGCCTTCAAAGTCTCCGTTGGTGGTGTTGATTTGACCGATCGTAACGCGCATTTTTGAGATCTGAGATCTTTTGCTCTTTGCCGGTTTCTCTAGAAGATCGTGCACGTTTACCAGCGGAAGTGCAACTCACGATTCGAATTGGCCGTCGAGCGTATCCTAGGTAAATTAAGGGTGCGATGAAAACTGTATTAGCTTTGCTGCTATCGTTGTTGGGCCTCGTATGTATTACTTTTAATCGCTTTGCAGTCGAAGAGAGCTTCAAGATTATCCCAAGTTGGCGGCCGAGGCCTCCCGTCTGGTTTGCGCGGACCATGGTGATAGTGGTGGGAATATTTTTTGTGCTTTTGGTCTTCTAACGATGAAGGGTTATCTGCGATTAGGTATTTGCTTGATCCTGGTATTTAAGATCACTCAGGGAAATCTTTAAGTGATCAACTCAGCGAAATTCAGGTATTCAATCACCTTTGCTGTCATCCGAGCGGTCCGTTATATTGTCTGGGCCTGTGCGGAGGGGTCGCATAATGGTAGTGCAGCGGTCTTGAAAACCGCCGGCCGAAAGGCTATGCAGGTTCGAGTCCTGTCCCCTCCGCCATTTCCTTTCAACAACTTACCACTTTTCATTCGATCAAGCTCCATCAGTTCCAGTAGCCACTTGGCGCGATCTGGACGCGCTTTTGGCGCTAGTCGGAATTAACGTTCAATCAACCATGTGATTTCATTTGAAAGGCCTTCAATCCAGCCGAAGCACAGTCAAGATTGAAAGTCTCTCGGTTGGGAAGGGCGGCTGCCCCGCTCAACGATCGCGAGCCATCAACCCTCCAGTTTTAACAGCCCGTCCATTTCCACTTCTGGCCTCAATCTGACACTCTGAGCCTCCCGCTGTGAGTTTGAGCCTGACAGTGCAGGAATCGACAAAGCGCGCGCCGCTCTTTCGTTTGGTAATTATCTATTTGACGCAGTAAAGCGTCGGGCTGGATAATTGCACGCATTTCCGTAACGCTTGAATCTGCATTAATCTCTGTAATCTGCGGATAACTCGTAAAATGAAACGCCCGTGGGGATAAGAGTCTGACGTATCCGCAGATTACCGAGATTTCGCAGGCTTCCGGACTTTTGTGGAACAAACGCTCCTCGTTATAAGACTCTTAAAGTCTGAGACCGTTTTCGATACCGCACGACCCAAGATTCAAAGATTTGCTGGAACGGCTGAATCTGCAGTGATTTGAAAAGACGATGAACAAAGAGCTATCAGTCAGTTCGAATCTGTCGCATTACCGCATCGTCTCGAAAATAGGCGCCGGTGGGATGGGTGAGGTGTATCTTGCTCAGGACACGAAGCTCGAACGCAAAGTCGCTTTGAAGGTTTTACCTGCAGACGTTGCGTCCAATCGCCATCGGATGGAACGGTTCATCCGCGAAGCGAAAGCCGCAGCCGCACTCAATCATCCGAACATCGCACACATCTATGAGATTGGTGAAAGCGCTGGCACTAACTTCATCGCGATGGAATTTATCGAAGGTCAGACGCTCCGCGAGAAGATTCATCGTGAACGAACTGAACTCCGAAGGCTGCTTCGGTTCCTGCAACACGCGGCGGAGGGTTTGGCGCGAGCCCACGCGGCGGGAATCGTCCATCGCGATCTCAAACCCGACAACATAATGATTACGCAGGATGGTCACGCGAAGATCCTTGACTTTGGCTTGGCGAAACTGATCGAGCAATCAACTCTCCGGGAAAGTGATTCGAGTAAAGTAGCAACCGCCGTGATGCCTCATCACTCAGCACCTGGAACTGTGATGGGCACGGTCGGCTACATGTCTCCCGAGCAGGCACAAGGCAAAACCAGAGACATCGATCAGCGCTCAGATGTTTTTTCATTCGGCTGCATCCTCTTCGAGGCATGCACTGGAAAGAAGCCATTTGAAGGTGAGTCAGTAATCAAGTCTTTGCACATGGTCGTTTATGAGCCGCCGCCGCCTATTGCGGATTTAAACCCGTCGGCTCCGCCAGAGTTACAGCGCATCGTCCGGCGCTGTCTGGCGAAAGATCCCGACGAGCGGTATCAGTCAATCAAAGATGTGGCAATCGAGTTAAAGGAACTTCGCCACGACTGGGAAAGCGCAGGAATTGATACAACTGTCCCACCGCCGTCCAGGAGCAGTATGGGTGGGGACGAGGCTGCCCGCAGCGTAGGCAGCGCTCAGACAACCAGCATGCCGTCTTCTTCACTTCAAACTCGCGCATCGAGCGCTGAGTATGTTGTCTCTGGAATCAAACAGCACAAACTGGCCGCCGTAATCGTCACTCTGGTTGTGCTGGCGGCTGGAATAACGACTCTCGCGTTCTATCTCCGCGGTCGCACGTCCGACGTCGCCATAAAGTCCATAGCCGTAATGCCATTCGTAAACGTAGGCGGCAAAGCGGAACTCGAATATCTTTCCGACGGCATGACGGACACGCTCATCAGCAGCTTGTCGCAGTTGCCCAATCTGAGCGTGAAGGCGCGCGCATCAGTCTTTCGTTTTAAAGGCAAGGAGACAAATCCGCAGACGATCGGCCAGGAGCTGAACGTACAGGCAATCTTGAACGGACGAATTACGCAACGAGCGGATCAATTGACGCTGATACTCGAGCTCGTTGACGCACAAACCGAAAACATAATTTGGAGCGAACAATACAATCGTCAGCAGTCTGACCTTGTTCATTTGCAGAGCGAGATAGCTCGCAATGTTTCGAACAAACTTAGAATCAAGCTCTCCGGCCCCGAAGAAGAGAAGATAGCGAAAACCTTCACCGCCAATCCGGAAGCCTATCAGCTTTACTTGAAAGGCCTGTTCCACTGGAACAAACGCACCGCCGAAGCACTCAGAACATCAGTCGATTACTTCAATCAGGCAATTGAAAAGGACCCGAGCTATGGACAAGCTTACGCGGGAATGGCTCTGGCTTACGTGTTGTTCCCGGAATATTCCGCTGGTGCACCTGAGGAGTCGACGGCAAAAGCGAAGGTTGCTGCCAGGAAAGCCTTAGAACTGGATGACACACTCCCCGAAGCTCATGCTGCATTGGGGCACGCACTCTTTGCCTACGATCGAAACATCGTCGAATCCGATCGACAATTTCAACGAGCTATTGAGTTGAATCCGAATTATGCAACTGCCCATCAGTGGTTTGGGGGCGGTAATTTGGCCGCCACTGAGCGATTCGACCAGGCCATCGCCGAAGGCAGACGAGCCGTTGAACTTGATCCATTGTCGTTGATTGCAAACGCGGAGTTAGGTGCTATCTATGGATACGCCCGGCAATACGACCAGGCTGTCGATCAGCTTCACAAAATAATTGAGTTGGATCGGAATTGGTATCTGGCCCACATGGTTCTCTGTCAAACTTATAATTTTAAAGGCCAGTTTGCGGAAGCTATTGCCGAATGTGAGAGAGCCAGAGGATTGAATGATGATCCAGCCGTGCTATCGTTTCTCACATATGCTTACGCTCGGTCAGGCAAGAGAGAAGAAGCAATAAAAACCGCAAATCAGATGCATGAAGTTGCCAGGCAACGTTACGTGCCCGCGTATGGTTTCGGAGTTGCCTACGCTGGACTCGGCGACAAGGATCAGGCATTTCAATGGCTCGAACGAAGCTTTCAGGATCGCGCCTGGGAAATAAACTATCTGAAAGTCGACCCGCACATGGACAGCCTGCATTCCGACCGGCGTTTCACAGATCTTGTGCGACGGTTGGGTCTGCCGCAGTGATTTGATTCGAGGGATGCATGGCTTTCCGCTTGCAACGTGAAGCCGGTATCTGGTGTCCCGGCGCAATTTTCAAACGTGCTTATCGGTGCTTTCGCCGCCTTTGCCTCTTGGTCATTTTATGGTCCAGGTGCCTCTGTTGACTTAGCACATGAAACTGAGCGCGCGGTTTTGAGCCTAAAGTTTTCTGCGCTGGCTGGTGCTTTGCTCGTAGGAGTCGGTGGTGCGAGGTGGATCACGAACGAAGTAGATAAACGATTATTAAAGAGAGCGTGAAGGTTGCCGCTCAAAAGGATCTATCACCCGCGGAACGCGAACAGCTGCTTAACGCGGCACCTAGGCAAGTTCTCAAATCTGTCCAACAGGCTAGTTAATCGCGAGAGCACGAAGTCTAGATGCGCACCTAGACTGTCAATTCGGACATCGAAGAAAGCAAACTAACCCTTACTCGATTAGGTCATTCTGTAAAAAGACCGCTGTCCAACGCATTGGCCAATACTTGGCGCTAGGATGGCGCGGTGATGGAAATGAACCTACCGTTACCTCGATCACTTTGATGGCTGCGCACCCGGTTTTTATTGGTAAATCCGTTGACGTAGGGTCAGGTCAAAACCTAGTTTGAGGTCTTGAAAACCGCCGCCCGAAAGGGTATGCAGGTTCGAGTCCTGTCCCCTCCGCCATTTCCTTTCAACAACTTACACTCGCTCATACGATCACAATCGTCTCATAATCTGTTGGTTCGGGATTCGAATCCCTGCCGGGGGCACGATAGCAGAAGGCAAAAGGGCAGAGCAGAAAAGCAAGCAGGCAGTAAGCAGAAAGCAAGCAGGCAGTAAGCAGAAAGCAAGAAAGCAGAAGACCACCTAACCAGCCGCGTTTAACCTTGACTTTTTAGGTTCCTGGCATACAGTCAACAGCAACTTAAACCGGTGTCCCCCTCGCAGCGCTCCGCACGAGGCGAAAGAGAGAACTGTCTTGAGCGGCAAATTATTCAGCCAAAACCTCCTGCACGCGTCGCTGATCGAAGCGAGCGTTGACGGCATACTCGCTTTTGATCCCGAATGTCGTTA